>JBKPLG010000109.1:0-9738 GCA_046731515.1 Pseudomonadota bacterium
ATATCGTCGGCCAGGAAGACGCCAAGCGCGCGGTCGCAGTGGCGCTCCGCAACCGCTGGCGCCGTCAGCAGCTTTCACCCGAACTGCGCGAAGAGGTCACGCCGAAGAACATTTTGATGATCGGTCCGACCGGCTGCGGCAAAACCGAGATTAGCCGGCGCCTCGCGAAGCTCGCCGATGCGCCGTTCGTCAAGGTCGAAGCAACCAAGTTCACCGAGGTCGGCTATGTCGGCCGCGACGTCGAGCAGATCGCACGCGACCTCGTCGAGGAGGCCGTGCGGCTGGAGCGCGATCGCCGCCGCGCCAAGGTTCGTGCGGCAGCCGAGGATGCCGCGATGGAGAAGCTGCTCGACGCGCTGACCGGCAAGAGTTCGAGCGAAGCGACCCGCCAAAGCTTTCGCCAGCGCTTCGCAGACGGCAGCCTCAACGCGGCCGAGGTTGAGATAGAAGTCGACGAGCAGCCTTCGCTGCCGTTCGAAATTCCCGGAATGGGCGCGCAGGTCTTCGATTTGAGGAACATGATGGGCAAGGCTTTCGGCCAGACGCCGCGTGCGCGCCGCAAGCTCAAGGTCCCGGACGCCTTCGACCGCCTGACGGATGAGGAAGCTGACAAGCGCCTCGACCCGGATGACATCAATCGCTCCGCGCTCGCCGATGCAGAAGCGAACGGCATCGTGTTCCTTGACGAGATCGACAAGATCGCTGTCAGCGACGTTCGCGGGGGATCGGTTAGCCGCGAGGGCGTACAGCGCGATCTGCTGCCCTTGATCGAAGGCACGACCGTCGCCACCAAGTACGGTCCTCTCAAGACCGATCACATCCTGTTCATCGCCAGCGGTGCGTTCCACATCGCCAAGCCCGCCGACCTGCTTCCCGAGCTTCAGGGGCGACTGCCGATCCGTGTCGAGCTGAAGGCACTGACGCAGGATGACTTCGTGCGGATCCTGTCAGCAACGCGCGCCAGCCTCACCGAACAATATCAGGCGCTTCTCGGAACCGAGGGTGTAAGTATCGAGTTCGCCGACGACGGGATCGAGGCGCTTGCCCGCATTGCCGCCGAGGTCAACGAAGCCGTCGAGAATATCGGCGCACGCAGGCTTCAGACCGTGATGGAGAAGCTGCTCGAGGACGTGAGCTTCGATGCCGAGAATCGCCGCGGCGAAAGCCTTGTGGTGGACGCCCCATTCGTTGAAAAGCAGCTATCGGACATCGCTCGAAACGCGGATCTCAGCCGCTACGTCCTCTAATCGTTCCTTCCAAATATCGTCTGAATTGAACAGTTTGCCGATAAGGGCTGTACCCGGAACAGATATGTGTCGTTAGGCCTTCAGACATCAATCTGGGAGGTTAGGAATGCAATTGAAGTTCAACGTCATTGTGGGCGCGATGGCGGCCGGCCTATCCGTTGGAGCAGCCGCGCAGATGCCGCCGCCGACTCAACAGCCCACGCAGTCAACCGGCGCTGAGGGTATGTCGCAGCAAGCGCCATCGAGCACGGCCCTCACGCGGCAGTCGGGCTCTCAGTCGGACGCCGGCGAAGTCAAGCCTGCCACGGCGGCGGACATCAAGGCCGGCGCACACGTCTATGACCAGAAGGGCGGCACGGTCGGCACGGTCGAGTCGGTGGATGCGGACGGAGTCGTCGTTTCTACGGGCAGCGCGAAAGCCAAGGTCCCGGCGTCGAGCCTCGGCCTCAGCGACAAGGGACTCGTCATGGCCATGACGAAGGCGGAATTTGAGGCGGCGGCAAATAAGCCGAAACCCTAAAGCACCGCGCCGGCTAGCCGCTGAGTTTGCGGTAGCGCCAAACCAACCCCTGCACGAATGCCGGCCAAAGGCTCGTCTTGACACCCGAAAGTCGCAGACGGTGAGCGGTCCAGGCGTTGCAGGTGTAAACGGCATTGGCTCTGCCGCTTGCCCAGTAGAAGGCGTCGGCAGGGCCATAGCCCGGATGAGCGATGTGTACCGGCCTCCCATCTTTGCCGGAGGCGAAGTCGGTGCGGATCGCCGTCCAAAGCCGGCGATACTCCTCGGGCCGTAGTCGAATTTCTCGAACGGCATAGCTGGGGTCGTCGACATATCCGACGTGTATCACCCGCTTGCCGCCGGCGAGCGCCGACCAGATCGTGCGCGGCGTCAGGTCCCACCACGTCGGAGTGTTGAGATAGACACGCTCTTCACCCGAGCCGAAAGTGATCCAGCGCGCCTTCGGGTCCGCGGCTGCGAAGTCGCTCCTAGGCAGCAGCGGCTCCCAGTCTAGACCCTCCGCCTTAACGGGCATGATGATGTCGGCGTGAATCCCGTTGTCTGCGAGGTAGACGGTCGTGCCGTGCGCCGTCTCGGTCCAGCCGCTATTCACTGGTATCAGCGATCCGAGCAAAGCCGCCAGCAGGTAGATCGCCGGCGGCGCGAGGGCTGCAGTCAAAGCCCGCCCGGTCCATTTCCCTGATTTCGATCTTGCTCGTCGCCGTCCCACTCGGCCTCCTGCACCTTGCTTAGATTGGTAGGGCTGCCTAGATGCGCCAGCCAAGTCGGGGCGTAGCGCAGCCTGGTAGCGCATCACACTGGGGGTGTGGAGGTCGCTGGTTCGAATCCAGTCGCCCCGACCATCAATGGAAAGTTTGAAATCGTAGATGTCCACCGAACCGATTTTGATGAGCATGGTTCAGACGGCTCCCGCTGGTCAGGGCGGCACGGCCCAAATGCTCATGGGCATTCTTCCCTGGCTGCTCATTTTCGTGATTTTCTACATTCTGATGATCCGCCCGCAGCAGCGGCGCGTAAAGGAGCATCAGGCGGCGATTGCCGCGATCAAGAAGGGGGACGAAGTTATCACCGGTGGCGGCATTCGCGGCAGGGTGACGAAGGTCAGCGACGATGAGGCCGAAGTGGAAATTGCGAACGGCGTCAAGGTTCGCCTTGTCAAGTCGACTATCAGTCAAGTCCTTACTCCCAACGCCAAGCCCGCGAACGACTGATGCTCGAATTTCCGCGCTGGAAGGTTTGGCTGGTCTCGATCGTCGTTGCGATCGGTGTCCTCCTTTCGATTCCAAGCTTGATCGCCGGAACCGAGGCGGCGCGATATTGGCCCAAGTGGCTCCCCCAATATCGGATCAGTCTCGGGCTCGACCTTGCCGGCGGAAGCCATTTGCTGCTCGAAGCCGATGCCCGGGACGCTCAGAAACAGCGTCTCCAAGCAAAGGAAGACGAGGTCGCCACCGAGCTTCGACGCGACCCGCGGATTGATATTGGCGACATCTCGACTTCCGCCGGAAGGTTGTCCTTCCTTGTGCGAAATCCGGCGCAAGTGGATGCCGCCGTCGAGCGACTTCGCAAACTGAGCACGCCCATAGCCGGCGGCAATCCACTTGGATTGAGCGGCAACCGCGACTGGGATGTGCAGGTCATGGATTCGACCCGAATCGTCCTGACACCGACCGCTAGCGGCTCGGCGCAGGCGATGAAGGACGCAATGAGCGTTGCCCGCGATGTTGTCCGCCGTCGAATCGATCCCGGCGGAACCAAGGAAATCACCGTCATCACCGAGGGCGGTAATCGAGTCCTGGTCCAGGTGCCGGGCGTCGAGGATCCCGAGGCGCTGAAAAAGCTCATCGGTCAAACAGCGCGGCTGGAATTCAAGCTGGTCGATTTGTCGGCGAACCCGGCAGACGTCCAGGCGGGGCGCGCGCCTCCCGGAAGCCAGGTGCTTCCGCTTGCCGACGGCACGGGATTCATGGCGGTCAAGCGCCGAGTCATGGTTTCGGGCGATCAATTGACCGATGCGCGGCAGGGCTTCGACCAGGACGGAAGGCCCGACATCAACATCAAGTTCAACACCGCCGGCGCGCGGCGCTTCGGCCGCGTGACGCAGGAGAATGTGAACAAGCCGTTCGCAATCATTCTCGATGACAAGATTCTCTCAGCGCCAAACATCAATGAGCCGATCCTTGGCGGTCAGGCGCAGATCACCGGACAGTTCACAGTCAAGGAAGCGAACGACCTCGCCATTTCACTCGCCTCGGGCAAGCTGCCGGTAAAACTGAACGTCATCGAAGAGCGCACGGTTGGCCCCGACCTCGGCAAGGATTCGATTCACAAGGGGGTGATCGCCAGCCTCATCGGCACGCTTGGCGTCATGCTCTTCATGCTCGTTACCTACGGGCGGTTTGGCGTCTATGCGAATATCGCTCTGATCGTGAACGCCTTTCTGATCCTCGGCATCATGGCGATGTTCAACGCGACGCTGACGCTGCCGGGAATCGCCGGTTTCATCCTGACGATCGGCGCCGCGGTCGACGCCAACGTGCTCATCAACGAGCGTATCCGCGAGGAGATGCGACGCGGTCGGCGACTGCTCGATGCCGTCGAGACGGGCTATCGCGAGGCGATGCGCGCGATCTTCGATGCCAACGTGACCCACGTCATCTCGGCAGCGATCATGGCCTATTTTGGCTCGGGGCCGGTGCGCGGCTTCGCCGTCGTGCTGCTCATCGGCGTCGTCACTTCGGTGTTCACCGCGGTTTACTTCACCCGAATGCTGGTCGTGCTGTGGATCCGGCGCACGCGTCCGCGCGCCCTGCATATTTGAGGCCCCCGTCAATGAAGCTTCTCAAGTTCGTCCCCGACCACACCAACATCGACTTCATGCGCTGGCGCAATCTCGCGCTGGTGCTGTCTCTGATCGCCACCGTCTCGTCGCTGGCCTTCACCGTCTATCGCGGGCTCAACCTCGGTGTGGATTTCGTCGGTGGGCAGTTGATCCGCGTAACGTTTGCTCAGCCGGTCGATGTGGAGCAATTGCGGGGCCGGGTCGACGGCCTCCATCTCGGTGAAGCCAGCATCCAGGAGTTCGGTGGGCCAAAGACGGTCCAGATCCGGCTGCCCAAGCCCGGCGGCGGCGATGCCGCCGCGAATGTCGCAGCAACGCAGGTCAAGCAGCTCGTAGAGACCAACTATCCCGGAGCTCGGATTGACGCGGTTGAAACCGTCTCCGGCAAAGTCAGCGAGGAGCTCGCGTCGAACAGTGCGATGGCAATCGCCTTCGCAATGTTGGGAATCGCACTCTACATCTGGTTCCGCTTTGAATGGCAGTTTGGTGTCGGGGCGCTGCTGACGCTCGCACATGACGTGGCCATGACCCTCGGCTTTTTCGCCTTTACCCGGCTTCAAGTTGACCTCAACGTCGTCGCCGCCTTCCTCACCATCGTCGGTTATTCGCTTAACGACACGGTCGTGATTTACGACCGAATCCGCGAGAATCTGCGGAAATACCGAAAGATGGCCATCCTTCCGCTCCTTAACCTTTCGCTGAATGAGACCTTGGCAAGGACGGTCGTGACGTCGTTCACCGTCTTGATCGCGCTCGGGGTTTTGATGCTGATCGGCCCCGAAGTGATCTTCGGACTGGCGATCGCGATTTTCCTTGGAGTGGTGATCGGCACCTATTCTTCGATCTATATCTCCTCGCCGGTTCTCGTCTGGCTCGGGATCAAGCCGGACAGTTTCCTCAAGACTGAGGACAAGGACGCAGTGGAGGCTCAACCGGCCTGATTCGTTCAGCGAAGGCCAAGCTTTGCCAGTCCATTCCAATGCTTGGCCCCGCCCGGCGCCCACGCTAATGAGGTTTTGATGCTCAAGTCTCCCCGTTCCGCCGCTCTATTGCTTGCCGCCGTTGCGGTGGTTCCGCTGACCGCCTGCTCACACGGCGGGAAACAGGGCGACACGGCCTACGTGGCGCGCGATGTGAGCAGCCTCTATCAGTCGGCCAAGCACAGCCTGGATACCGGCGACTATGAGCAGTCGGCGAAGCTGTTCGATGAGGTGGAGCGCCAGCACCCCTATTCCGTCTGGGCGCGACGCGCTCAGCTGATGAGCGCGTTCAGCTATTATCTCGACCACAAATATACCGACGCGATCAACTCGGCCCAGCGGTTCGTCACCATCCATCCGGGCAACGCCGAGGCGCCATACGCTCATTACCTTATTGCGATGAGCTATTATAACCAGATCGAGGACGTGACCCGCGACCAGGCAATCACGCAGCAGGCCTCGAGCGCGTTCGGCGAGCTGATCCGTCGTTATCCGCAAAGCCGCTACGCCGCCGATGCGCGCCTCAAGCTCGACCTCATCAACGATCACCTCGCTGGCAAGGAGATGGAGATCGGCCGCTTTTATCAACGGTCGGCCAATTGGCTCGCTGCCACCTATCGCTTCCGCGAGGTCGTCGACAAATATCAGACCACGAGTCACACACCTGAAGCGCTCGAGCGGCTCGTCGAATGCTATTTTGCGCTGGGTGTGCCGGAAGAAGCGAAAAAGGCGGCTGCGGTCCTGGGCCGGAACTACCCCGATACCTATTGGTACCGTCAATCGCTGCGCCTGATGCTCAAGCATTTCCCGGGCGCGTACCCGGTTCGCGCCGAGGCCGCAGCTCAGGCGCCGCGCCCGGTCCAGTGATCTTCAGGCGAGCTGTCGGCTCTGGATGCTGAGACAGCTTGCCATCCACAATGTGGTGCTGGTCGATCGGCTCGAGCTGGAGTTTGAGCCCGGCCTCGGCGTGCTGACCGGCGAAACCGGAGCCGGCAAATCGATCCTGCTCGACGCCCTGGGTCTGGCGCTTGGCGCGCGCGCTGAGGCAGGGCTGGTTCGATCGGGCCAGGAAGGGGCAGTTGTTTCGGCAGAGCTCGAGCTGCCAACGGGCCATCCCATCCATGCGTTTTTGGATGAACAGGGGATCGGACAAGAGCCCGGCGAGCCGCTCATCATCCGCCGCTCGCTCAAAATCGACGGGGGCAGCCGAGCGTTCATCGGAGGCGCCACCGTTCCGGCTGGCCTGCTGCGCGAAGTCGGCGCGCTCGGAGTGGAGATTCACGGTCAGCATGACGACCGCGGATTGCTCAATCCAAAGGGTCATCGAGCGCTGCTCGACGCATTTGGCAAGCTCGATACGAGCACAGTTGCAGCCGCATGGAATGAGGTCATCCGGATCGAAGCCGAGCTCGGCCAGACCCAGGCCGAAGCAGCCGCTGCGGAGCGCGACCGCGAATATCTCCAGCATTCCTGCGGCGAGATCGAAAGCCTTTCACCAGACCCGGGCGAGGAGACGCGCCTTTCCGAAGAGCGCGCCGCGATGCAGGCGGGAATCAAGGCGGGCGAATCGCTGACCGGCCTGGACGAATTGCTTGGTGGATCGGAGGGCGCTCTGACGCTGCTTCGGCAGGCGGCGCGGCGGATCGAGCGCGGTGCGGCGGACCATCCGCTGCTCGCCGAAGCACTGGCGTCGCTGGACCGGGCGCTGATCGAAGCGAGCGAGGCCGAAGACAAGCTCGCGCGCGCAGCGGACGCTTTGACATTCGATCCTGCGCGGCTCGAGCAAGTCGAAGCGCGGCTGTTCGACATTCGCGGGCTCGCTCGCAAGCATCGGGTCGAGCCGGATGCACTCGCTGCGCTTGGCGAGCAGATGCGGCAGCAGCTCCTGGCGATCGAGGCCGGAGGCGAGCGCATTGCGGAGCTCGACCGTCAGCTCGTCGAGGCGCGAGCGGCCTACGCGGCCGAAGCGAAACAGCTCAGCAAGCATCGGCACGAAGTCGCGACACGGCTCGACGCAGCCGTCGCAGCCGAGCTTCACCCATTGAAGCTCGACGCCGCGAAGTTCCGCACTAGCTTTGAGGCCGCCGAGCCCGGCCTGTCCGGCACTGATCGAGTCGAGTTCGAGGTCTCAACCAATCCCGGCGCGCCTTTCGGCCCGCTGACGCGTATCGCGTCGGGCGGCGAGCTGTCCCGGTTCATCCTGGCGCTTAAGGTGGCCCTTGCCGAAGCGGGCAGCGCTGCGACGATGATCTTCGACGAGGTCGACCGCGGCGTCGGCGGCGCGGTCGCGAGCGCGATCGGGGAACGGCTCGCGCGCCTCGCGCAGGACTCACAAGTGCTGGTGGTTACCCATTCACCGCAGGTTGCGGCGCGTGCGTCCCACCATTATCGCATCGAGAAAAGCCACGGCGCCGACGGCACCCGCACCAGCGTTCGCAAGCTTAGCGACCAGGAGCGCCGAGAAGAGATCGCGCGCATGCTCTCGGGCGCGTCGATCACGGACGAGGCGCGGGCACAGGCCGCGCGCCTGCTTGACGCTGCATGACGGCCTATATCGCGCTTTTGCGCGCGGTGAACGTCGGCGGGCGAAAGCTGATCATGTCCGAACTGAAAGGCATCGCGGAGGAGCTGGGGCTCGGTTCGCCAAAGACCTTCATCGCCAGCGGCAATCTCCTTTTTACGACCGCGAAGAGTGAAACCGAGCTGATAGAGGTGCTGGAGCGGAGCATCGGCGAACATATGGACGCCAAGGTGCCGGTGATGGTCCGCACAGCCCAGGAGATGGCCGCCGTGGCCGCGTCAAACCCTTTTCCCGACGACCCGGAAAACAAGGTTTATGCGATCTTCCTCGACCGGCCGCCGGCCGCCGACTCGATCAAATCGGCGAGGAACAGGACCGATGAGCGGATGGCGCTCGGCAGGCGAGAGATTTACGTTGCTTATCCAGTCGGTATGGGGGCCTCAAAGCTGCGAATCCCCGCGGCGGCGACGGGCACCGCGCGCAACATGAACACCGTTGCGAAGCTTGCGGAGCTGGCGAAGGAGATGGAATGAGCAAAGAGCGTCCGATCAGCCACGAGTTCGAAGGTGAGCAACTCGAAAGCGTCTTCGTTGGTCGTCGCGACGGCCAGAGGCGTCCCACCGTTATCCTCGTCCCGACCGTGATGGGCGTTTCGGACCTGGAACTTGGGTTCGGACGGCAGCTAATCGAACTCGGATACAACGCCTTTGTCGCGGACATCTTCGGCAAGCAGTTCCGGGGGGCCGAGCGCGACACAATGTTCGGCGAGATGAACCGGCTGAAGGAGGATCGCGCTTCACTTCGTCAGCGCCTGCTTTCGGTCTTAGAGGCTGCCTGCGCTCTTGAGGAAGTCGACGAGCAGCGGATCGTCGTCGCCGGCTATTGCTTCGGTGGAATGTGCGCGCTCGATGTCGCGCGGAGCGGCGCCGACATCGCTGCAGCAGTGGCATTCCACGGGCTGTTCGATCCGCCTGGTTTGCCGCCGCAGAAGATCACTGCGAAGGTGGTCGCCTTCCACGGCTGGGACGATCCGATGGTTCCGCCGGAAAAGCTTGTCGCTCTGGGGCAGGAACTGACCGAGGCAGGATCCGACTGGCAAATTCACGCGTACGGCCACGTCGCGCATGGCTTCACCAACCCGAATGCACACCAGATCGGCATTGAGGGCGTGCGTTACAACGAACTGGCCGCTGAGCGTTCGTGGACCGCCTTCATCAATCTGCTCGAGGAGCTTTTCAGCGCCGATGCTTGAGGAGTTGACCGAGGCTGAGGCCGCCAACCGGCTGATGCGGCTGGCGAAGGAAATCGCGCGCCACGACAAGCTCTACCACGACCAGGACGCGCCGGAGATTTCGGACGCCGAATATGACGCATTGGTCCGCGAGAACCGCGAGTTGGAGGTACGCTTTCCCCAATTGGTGCGCGCGGACTCTCCGTCAAAACGCCTCGGTGCAGCTCCGACAACCGGCCTCGCCAAAGTCACGCATGCCCGGCCGATGCTCAGCCTTGAGAATGCTTTCGCACAAGAAGGGGTCGCGGATTTCGTTGGGCGGGTGAAGCGTTTTCTCGCGCTTCCGGCGGATGCATTTGTCGCCATGACTGCGGAGCCCAAGATCGACGGCCTCAGC
>JBKPLG010000110.1:0-19921 GCA_046731515.1 Pseudomonadota bacterium
GCCCGACCGTATCGAGGCGGATTCCGGCGCTCGGCCGGTTGCAGGCGATCACCGGCCCGGTCTCCGTCTGCCCGTAACCTTGGAGGAAAGTGATCCCGAGCGATTCGAAAAACAGCCCGACTTCGGGGTTGAGCGGCGCGCCGCCCGAGACCCAGGCCTTCTGCCGCTTCCCGATCTTGGCGCGAACCTTCTTGCGCAGGGTCAGCGACAGGAACCCGTCCATCGGCAGGTCCCACGGCTTGCGCTTGCCCGCCGCCTTGTCGCTGCCGATCTTGAGCGCGCGCGTCATCAGATATTTCGACAGCCCGCCGCCGGCCTCGATCGTCTTCATGATCCGCGCCCGCAACATCTCGAACAGCCGCGGCACGACGACCATGATGGTCGGCTGGACCTCCTCGATATTCGCGGCCAGCTTCTCGAGGCTTTCGGCGTAATAGATCTGCGCCCCAAGGGCGACGGGGAAATGCTGCCCGCCGGTGTGCTCGTAGGCGTGGCTCGCCGGCAGGAAGGACAGGAACACTTCGTCGTCCCAGCCGAAGTCGGTCGAGATGATGTCGGTGCAACCCTCGACGTTGTGGAGGATGGCGCCATGGTGCTGCTGGACTCCGCGGGGCGCGCCGCCGGTGCCGCTGGTGTAGATCAGGCAGGCGACAGTCTCGCGGCCGACGGACCGCAAGTGCTCGGTCAGCGCCTTCATGTCGGGCTCGCCCGCGACCAGGTCGGGCCAGCAATGGACGTGGATCTCCTCGGGCACCTGGGTGCGCCGCATTTCATCGATGGCGATGAAGTGATGGCATTCGGACGACATCAGCACCGCGGGTGCCAGGTTGGTCGCCAGCTTCTGGTTCGAGACGATCACCGCCCGGGCGCCGGAATTTTCGAGGATGTGCGAATGATCGCGCGTGGTGTTGGTGGTGTAGGTCGGGACCGTGATGCAGCCCGCGGCCATGATGCCGAGGTCCGCGATCAGCCATTCCGGCCGGTTTTCGCTGACCAGGCAAACGCGGTCGCCCGGCCGAAGGCCGATGCGCTCCAGGCTTGCCGCTAGCGCCGCGACCTGCTGTGCCGCCTCGGCCCAACTGATCGATCTCCATTCGCCTTCGCGCTTCGCCCAAAGAAACGGACGATCGCCTTTCTCTTCGGCGCGCGCCAGGAACAGCGAGACGAGATTGTCGAAATGCTCGAGCTGGCGCGCCATCGCTCTCCCCTCTTCCGGCTTCTTAGCGGAAACGGTTGCGAGCGCCACTCGTCCTGCTAGGCGCAACGGATGCGCCAGTTCCGCAGGTTGGTTTTTGCTTTCGCGTGCGCATCTCTAAGCGCCTGCGGCTCCGCCCAGGCACCCGCGCCCCAGGTCTCGACCGAAAGCAGGACGGCCGAGCCCTTCGTCATCGCGGCCAACCCCCTTGCGGCTCAGGCCGGAACCAATGTCCTGAAGCGTGGAGGAAGTGCGGTCGATGCGGCAATCGCCGTGCAAGCGATGCTTTCGCTTGTGGAGCCGCAAAGCTCGGGCCTCGGCGGCGGCGCGTTCATGAACTTTTTCGATGCGGGCACCGGCAAGATCACCATCTATGACGGACGCGAGGTCGCCCCTGCGCAGGCGAGTTCGACGATGTTTCTAGGGCCCGACGGGAAGCGCCTGCCCTTCGATGTGGCGGTGCTTAGCGGGATGGCAACGGGCGTTCCGGGCGCGGTGAAGATGCTCGATATGGCGCATAACGACCACGGCAAGCTGCCATGGAGCAGCCTGTTCGGAGATGCCGAGCGGACGGCCGCGGAAGGGTTCATCGTCTCGCCGAGGCTCGATCGCCTGGTGCACGCCGATTACGCCGAGAACCACGCCGCCGACGTCCTCGCCTATTTTTCCAAGCCAGACGGCACCCTGGTCCGAGCCGGCGATCGCTTGCGTAATCCGGCTTACGCCGATTTCCTCCGCCGCCTTGCTACGCAAGGACCAAAGGTGCTCTACTCGGGTTCGACCGCGGCGAAGATCGTCGGCCGCACCCGAGCAGCTCCTTTGGGCGGAACGATGACGGTGGCGGACCTCGCCAATTATCGAGCGATCAAGCGAGAAGCCGTTTGCGGACCGTTCCGCACCTATTTGCTCTGCGTTCCGCCGCCCCCTTCAAGCGGCGTCGGCCTCATCGAATTGATGATGATGCTCGATCGCACCGACATTACGTCGCGTCGGCCGAACGACCCGCAGGCCTGGTTCCTGTTCGCGCAAGCCAGCCGGCTCATGTATGCCGACCGCGATCGCTATGTCGCCGATCCGGCTTTCGTGAGCGTTCCCATCGCGGGCATGATCGACCCGGTCTATGTCGCTTCCCGTGTCCGGCTGATCGGGACAAGGGCCGGTCCGCCGCCAGAGCCGGGAAGACCGGAGCTGGCCCCATTGATGGCCGCCGACAAAACGATCGAGCCTGGCGGCACGTCGCATTTCATCATTCGGGACCGCGAGGGCAACGTTGTCTCAATGACAACGACCGTTGAATCGATCTTCGGCACGGGGCGGATGGTCGACGGCTTCTTCCTCAATAACCAGCTCACCGACTTCTCGTTCAGCCCGACAGACGATCGGGGACGCCCCGTTGCCAATGCAGTGGCCCCTGGAAAGCGGCCTCGCTCATCGATGGTGCCGACGATCTTGCTGTCTCGGGACGGACGCTTCGCCGGGGCGATCGGATCGGCAGGCGGCAATGCGATCCTGGCTTATGTCGCAAAGTCGCTGATCGCGGCGATCGACTGGAACATGTCGATGTCCCAGGCGCTGGCGGCGCCGAACCTTGTCGCACGCGGCGCCAACTTCAATGGCGAGGTGTCTGAGTTTCCGCTGCCGGTACTGGACGGGCTGCAGCAGCGCGGCATCGATCTGAAACCCGGCCAAGGAGAGGATTCGGGCGTACAAGGCGTGCTGATCCGCGACGGCCGCATCGACGGTGGCGCGGACCCGCGCCGCGAGGGCGTGGTCCTGACCCTTCCCGCCGGCGGCTAGGGGCGTTCGCTGCCGACCGCCTCGCCGATGCTGGCGAAGCCTTCGCGCTCAAGATGCCGCGCGAGTCCCCTGGCAATTCGGCGGGCAATGCTCGGCCCTTCGTAGACCATGGCCGTGTAAAGCTGGATCAGGCTGGCGCCGGCCCGGATCCGCTCCCACGCATCGTCGGCGCTGCCGATTCCGCCCACTCCGATCAGCGCAATCTCTCCGCCGCTCGCGCTGCGGAATTGCCGCAGCGCGTCGAGCGCGAGGGCTTTGAGCGGTGCTCCGGAAAGTCCCCCCGTCTCGGACGCGAAACGGGACTTGAGCGGCGGGCGCGAAAGCGTCGTATTGGAGACGATAAGCGCGTCGATGCCGTGATCGATCGCGGCGCGCACAATCCGTTTGGGATCGCCATTATCGAGGTCCGGAGCGACCTTGAGAAAGACCGGCTTTTTCGTCCGGACGCTCTCAATCGCCGCCAGAAGCTCGTTGAGCGCGCCTTCGTCGTGAAGGGTCCGCAACCCTGGAGTGTTGGGCGAGCTGATGTTGATCGTGACGTAGCTCGCGACGGAGCTCATCGCTCCGACACCGCTCACATAATCGGCGATTCGATCCGTGCTGCCCTTGTTGGCGCCGACGTTCACTCCGATGATCCCGTGCCCATGGCTGCCACGCTGGAGTAGCTCGAAAGCTTCGGGCTGACCGCGGTTGTTGAAACCCAGGCGATTGATCACCGCGCGGTCTGCTCTCAGGCGAAACAGGCGCGGCTTAGGGTTACCGTCCTGCGGTTTGGGGGTTAGGGTCCCCACCTCAACAAAACCGAAGCCGAGTCCCAGCATTTGCTCCGGCACCTCGGCATTTTTGTCGAAGCCTGCGGCCAACCCCACCGGCGAGGGAAAATTCAATCCCGCAACCTGAGTTCTGAGCGACGGCGGAAGTCGAGGCGGCTGGTGCGACGGTATGAACCTCAACGCCGCGATCGTCGCGCGATGCGCAGTTTCCGCATCGAGCATGAAGGCGAACGGTCGAATGAGCGGGTAAAGACGCACGTTGTCCCGATTGCCCCGTTGCGGCCATCATCGCAACTCGGACGGTGTTGCGCTGCTTCGCGGTTTCGCGCAGGGGCGGCGGCCATGCTGGGAATGGATTTCGTCAAGGCCAATCGTGAGACCGTCGAGCGCGCGATCCGCGACAAGGCCGTCGACCTCGACCTCGGAGAGTTACTGGCCCTCGACGCCGACGTTCGCGCGGGGAAGACTGAGATCGAGCGGCTGCGCGCCGAGCGCAATGCGGTTAGCGCCAAATTCAAGGACGCGACGCCGGAGGAGAAGGTCGAACTCGGCCGTCAGGCGAAGGAAGCGGGTGCTCGCGCATCGGAGCTCGAAGGAGAACTGGCGGATAAGGAAGCCGAACTGAAGGCGCTGATGCTCCGGCTCCCGGGAATTCCTTATGAGGGCGCCCCGGGCGGTCCCGACGAGAGCTTCAACGAGGTCATTCGCACCGTCGGCGAGCCGCCGAAGTTCGGATTCGAGCCGCTCGATCACGTCGCGCTGATTGAAAAGAACGACTGGGCCGACCTGTCCCGAATCACGCAGGTATCGGGCTCACGCACTTATTGCCTCAAGGGCCGGCTCGCTTTGCTTGAGACGAAGCTGATGGCGTGGGCGCTCGAGAAAATCGCCGCGGCCGGATTCACGCCGATCACGGTTCCGGCGATCGCCCGCGAGGAGGCGTTCCTCAACCAGGGCCAGTTTCCCGGCCATCGCGAGGAGACATACGAGCTCCCTAACGACGATTTGTGGCTCGCCGGGACCGCCGAAGTGGTGCTGACCTCCCTCCATTCGGGCGAGATCATCGAGGCGGACAGGCTGCCGATCCTCTACGCCGGCTACTCACCCTGCTTCCGCCGCGAGGCGGGAAGCGCCGGGAAGGACGTGCGCGGCCTTCTTCGGGTCCACCAGTTCGTGAAGGTCGAGCAATATGTGATCTGCGAAGCGGACTACGAGCAGTCCGCCGAATGGCATGCGAGCCTGCTCCGGCTGGCCGAAGAACTGCTGCAGGAGATGGAGATTCCCTATCAAGTGATCGAGACCTCCACTGGCGACATGGGCCTCGGCAAGTATCGCATGAACGATATCGAGAGTTGGGTGCCGAGCCTCGGCAAGTATCGCGAGACCCATAGCTGCTCGACGTTGCATGACTGGCAGGCGCGCAGGGCGAACATCCGTTACCGCGGGAGCGACGGTAAGGTGCGGTTCGCGCATACGCTCAACAATACGGCGCTCGCGTCCCCAAGAATCCTGGTGCCGCTCCTCGAGAACCACCAGACCGCCGACGGGCGTGTGAAACTTCCTCAGGCGCTCCAGGAGTTGATGGGGGGCGAGTTCCTGTAGGCCGTGCTAGGCTGACGAGAGTGAAACACGAGTTCGTTGACCCGGACGATCGCCCGCCGCCCAACTGGAGACGGGTCCCCGAGGCTGCCTGGCTGATTCCGAGAATGTGGCAGGGGCTTGTTCGTCCGCGACCGCTCGGACCCGAAACGGGGCCGCCCGCACTGGTCATTCCCGGCTGGGTCGCGAGCGACCGGACGACCCTGTCTCTTCGGAAAGCCCTCGCACGCGCCGGGTGGCGCGTTCACGGCTGGGACATGGGCTGGAATCGGGGTGCGAGGGCCGACACCGTCGAACGGCTGCAGCAGCGGCTCGACGAGATCGGCGACGGCTCGCCGATCCTGCTCGTCGGATGGAGCCTCGGCGGCGTCTACGCGCGGGAATTGGCGCGGGCGGTTCCGGAACGGGTTTGCGCAGTAGTGACCCTGGGCTCGCCCTTTTCCGGCGACCCTAAGCAAAACAATGTCTGGCGCCTCTATGAGTGGATTGCCGGGCACAAGGTCGATGAGCCGCCAATCCCGCGCATTACCCACAAACCTCCCGTTCCGCACCTGGCAATCTGGTCGCGTCGCGACGGCATTATTGCACCACGTGCCGCCCGCGGCCTCGATCACGAACGCGACGCGGAAGTCGAAATCAGCTGTGCCCACATGGCGTTCGGGATTTCGAGGAAAACGGCGCGGCAGGTAGCGGTCGAAATCCACAAATTCCTGAAATGGCACAGTTAATTGGAACTCGATATTGTTTCGTTAACGAAAAGACCTCATCTTCGCTCACGTGAGTTTGGAGCGGACCGCAATCAGCGGCCCTCTGGGTACGCTCGATCCCGACGACATCGCACCGCCGGCCCTATCGCGTTTGCGCGAATTCGCCTGGCACGTTCCACGCTATTTAGCCGGTCTCGGGCCACTGGGCCCAAGGGGGCCGGAAGATGGCCCGCCAGCGCTGGTGTTCCCCGGCTTTCTGACTGGCGATCGTGCTACGATGGACATCCGTCGCGCGCTGGCGCGCTCGGGATGGCGGGTGCATCCGTGGAATCTCGGGCTGAACAAAGGTGCGAAGCCGAATAGTTTGATGCTGCTCGGTCGGCGGCTGAGAGAAATCTACGATGGCCGGCGGGTGTTGTTGCTCGGCTGGAGTCTCGGCGGCCTCTTCGCTCGCGAGCTCGCCCACCGACATCCCGAGAAGATCCGGGCGGTCGTGACGCTCTGCTCGCCCTTCTCGGGAGACCTCAAGACCAACACCAATGTCCGCGAATTCTACGAATGGGTCGCGGGTCATGACGTTAACGAGCCTCCTTTTCCGGTAAGCAGCGGCAAGCCGCCAGTACCGACGCTCGCTTTCTGGTCCCGCCGCGATGGGATCGTCGCGCCGCGTGCGGCTCGCGGTCTTGATCATGAGGTCGACCGGTCGATCGAGGTCGACACGCACCATATGGGCATTGCCCTGTGGCGGCCGGCGTTGAGCCAGGTCGTCGATGAAGTTGAGGCATTCCTCGCTTCGTTTGAAGGGCGACCGCCCATGCAGCGCAGAATGAATGGCGAGTCGCGCCATTGACTCCTGCCCATGAGTCGCGAGAAAAGAACAAAAGAAGAACAAAAACGTTGTGAGTCGTGTGGCAAGAGGTCTGTCTCTGGTCGCCGGCGGAGCTGTCTCCGCACGCTCCGGACCGGCTGGACATAATCGTCTCCCCAGGGGACTGGGCGAGCCCTGGCGCATGCCCGCGCCGCCCAGCCCCACCCTTTCCGAATTGTTCGCAACACATCCGCGTGATGGCGGCTGGACCGGATTCCTTCTCGCTCAGGTTCACAGCAAAAAGCCTCTGCTCTGGGTTCAGGAACGCATGGCTATCCTCGAATCCGGACGCGTCCATCCGCCGGGACTCTCTTCGCAGAACCTCATCCATGTTGAGGTGCGCGATGCGCGCGAGGCGTTGTGGGCGATGGAGGAAGGGGTAAGATGCTCCGCTCTCTCCTGCGTGATCGGGGAGTTGTGGGGCGACCCACGAGTGCTCGATTTCACGGCGACGAGACGGCTGGCGGTCGCATCCGAACGCAATCGAGTGCCGTGCTGGTTGATACGCCTCGGCGGCACGGCGAATCTCAGCGGTGCGCGAATGCGCTGGCGTATCGAGAGCGCACCTTCGCTGCTCAATTCATTCGACGAGCGCGCACCGGGAGCGCCTGCATGGGATGCCGAGCTATTCCGTGCGCGCGGGTCACCTCCGGGCCGCTGGAGCATCGCGCATGAAGCGGGTGTGTTCCATCTGGTTGCCGCATCTGGCGATCGAACGATGGGCGAAGAGCGCCGACTCATCGCCTGATTCTCCTGTTGTCCTGACCGTCGAGGGTCCGCACGGCCCCATCATCCATGCCGTCACCATGGCCGCCGCCGAGCGGGGTGCGAGGCCCGGCGCGCGACTGACCGACGCCCGGGCGCTCGATCCGGCTTTGGTTGCGGTTCTGGCCGATCCGGAAGGCGATTCGGCTTTGGTGCAGCGGCTCGCGCGCTGGGCCGGCCGCTGGTCACCCTTAGTCGAGGTCGACGGCGACGGATTGAGGCTCGACGTAACCGGAATCGCGCATTTGTTCGGCGGCGAGGACCGGCTGGTCGGCGACATCGAGCGCTGCTTCGGACAGATCGGCGTCGCCATCCGTATTGCGATAGCCCCGACGGCCGCAGCCGCCTGGGCGCTGGCAAGATTCCGCTCTCCCAAACCTCTCCCCGCCGGAGAGAGGGATTTGGCTGAGGTGCTGTCATCTCTCCACGTCTCGGCCCTGCGACTCGATCCTGAAACGGTGCGAACTCTGGAACGGCTGGGTTTGAAGACCATCGGCGCGCTGATGGACGTGCCGCGCCTCGCACTGGCCCGCCGATTTCGCGGAGCAGAAGATGTCGTCGATGCGCTCGATCGAATGCTCGGCAAGAAGCCCGAGCCGCTGACGGCAGCGCCGGCCGACCCGCCGCCGCGCGCTTTGCTCAAGCTCGAGGAGCCGGCGACCCATCCGCAAGCGGCAAGTCAGGCTCTCGAACGGCTGATCCCGGTGCTCGTTCGGCAGCTGCAAGAACGCCACTTGGGCGCACGACTGCTGTCGCTCACCGGTTACCGAATCGACGGGAGCATCGCAATTGCTTCGGTCGCGACCGCAATCTCGAGCCGCGAGCCGAAGCATCTCCAGCGCCTGCTCAGCGACAAAGCGGCGGCGCTGAACCCGGAGTTCGGTTTCGACGCCTTCGCGCTGACGGCAGACTGGCCGGAAGACTTGGGCGCAGCGCAGGAAAGCTTGGTCGAGGAGTCCTCGGGTGACCGCGAGATTGCGCGCCTGGTCGACCGGCTGACGGTGAAGCTCGGACCGACCGCAGTCAGGAAACCGCAACCGAAGGAAAGCCATCTGCCGGAAAGGGCGAGCGGGTGGGTGGTGGCGATCAATCCTCCCCGGAACGGGGAGGTGGCAGTCCGAAGGACTGACGGAGGGGTCGTAGGCCCCTCGGCCCCTCCACCGCCTTCGGCGGTCCCCCTCGCCGTTCCGGGGAGGAATAAGCCCCAGCGCCTCCTCGAGCGACCTGAAGCGATCGACGTTATTTACGCTACTCCCGAAGGCATGCCGCGGCGCTTCGTCTGGCGGCGGGCGGTGCACGAGATCGCGCGCGTCGAAGGACCGGAGCGGATCGCTCCCGAATGGTGGCGTCAGCCGTCGTCCGCGCGCCTACGCGATTATTATCGTGTCGAAGACGCCGATGGCCGCCGCTACTGGATCTATCGCGAGGGCCTGATCGGCGATGGTCGCGGCGGCGCTCCCAACTGGTATTTGCACGGGCTGTTCAGCTGATGCCTGAAAAGGTCGGATTTTCGCGGCTAAGGCTTGTGCGGCGCGCAGACATGCCGCCGCCTCCAGTCGGCAAGGCGCCGTATGTCGAGCTGGGCGTCACGTCACCCTTCTCATTTCTACGTGGAGCGTCGGACGCGATCGAGCTGACGCTTCGAGCGCTCGAGCTCGGCATGGATACGATAGGAATCGCGGATCGCAACACGCTTGCCGGCGTGGTGCGCATGCACAGCGCATGCGCGGAAGCGGGCTTAACACCGCTGATCGGGTGCCGGCTCGACCTCACCAACGCGCCGAGTTTGCTTGCTTATCCGATCGACCGGGAGGGGTACGGTCGCCTTTCTCGACTGCTCAGCCTGGGGAAGATGCGCGCCGAGAAGGGCGAATGCGAGCTGACGTTGGAAGACGTCGCTGCGAACCAGGAGGGAATCGCCTTTATCGCCTGGCCTGACGATCTCCACGCCTTCGAGACTGAGCTGCCACGGCTTCGCGACGCATTGACGTCACTCCGCCATGTCGCGGCAAGCTGGCTCTATCGTGGTGACGACGCCGCGCGGATCGAACGGCTCGACCGGCTCGCCAAAAAGCATGGCTGCATGATCCTTGCGACCAATGACGTCCATTATCATGGCGCAGAGCGCCGACCGCTGCAGGACGTCGTCACCTGCATCCGCGAGAAAGCGACCATCGCGACGGCAGGATATCTGCTCAATCCAAATGCCGAGCGGCACCTGAAATCGCCGGAAGAGATGGCGCGGCTGTTCGCACGCTGGCCACATGCGATTTCCGCGACCCGCGAGCTCGCGGATTCGCTTCATTTCAGCCTCGACGAGCTCAAGTACGAATATCCGAAGGAAACAGTGCCGGAAGGCCGGACTCCTCAGCAATATCTCGAGCACCTCACTTGGAAAGGCGCCAAGGAACGCTGGCCCGACGGCATTCCCGACAAGGTGCTGAAGCAGCTGAACTATGAGTTACCGTTGATCGAACGGCTCGACTTCGCGCGCTATTTCCTGACCGTCCATGACATCGTCGCCTATGCGCGCAGCCTCGATCCGCCGATCCTGTGCCAGGGCCGCGGATCGGCGGCGAACAGCGCAGTCTGCTATTGCCTCGGGATCACCGCGGTCGATCCCTCAGTGAACGACCTGCTGTTCGAACGCTTCATCTCCGAAGAGCGCCGCGAACCACCCGATATCGACGTCGATTTCGAGCATGAGCGGCGCGAGGAGGTGATCCAGCACATTTACGAGAGATACGGCCGCGACCGCGCCGGGATCGCCGCGACGGTTATCCACTACCGACCCCGCTCGGCGATCCGCGAGGTCGGCAAGGTCATGGGCCTTTCCGAAGACGTCTGCGGAGCGCTCGCTTCGACCATCTGGGGCAACATGGACGCGGAACTCGAAGAAGGGCGCGCGAATGATGCCGGGCTCGACCTGACCGATCCGCATTTGAAGCGGACGATGAAGCTCGCCGAACAGCTGATCGGAATGCCGCGGCACCTGTCGCAGCATGTCGGCGGTTTCATCCTCACCGAGCGGCTGCTGACCGAGACAGTGCCGATCGGCAATGGCGCGATGGAAGATCGCACCTTCATCGAATGGGACAAGGACGACATCGACGAGCTCGGCATTTTAAAGATCGACGTGCTCGCGCTCGGCATGCTGACCTGCATCCGCAAATGCTTCGACCTCGTACGGGAACATCATGGCGAGGACTGGACCCTGGCGACCATTCCGCAGGATGTGCCGGAAGTTTACGACATGCTGTGCCGGGGAGATTCCTTGGGCGTGTTCCAGGTCGAGAGCCGGGCGCAGATGAACATGCTTCCCCGCCTCAAGCCGCGCTGCTTCTACGATCTGGTGATAGAGGTCGCGATCGTCCGGCCCGGCCCGATCCAGGGCGATATGGTCCATCCCTACCTCAAGCGCCGCAGCGGCAAGGAAGCCGTGACCTTCCCCTGCCCCGATCCGGAGCACGGGCCGCCCGACGAACTCGAGAAGATCCTCGGACGGACGCTCGGAGTGCCGATCTTCCAGGAGCAGGCGATGAAGATCGCTTTGGATGCGGCGAAATTCTCTTCGGAAGAGGCGAACCAGCTGCGAAAGGCGATGGCGACCTTCCGCTCCAAAGGGAAAATCGAGCCCCTTCAGGACAAGATGGTCGGTCGGATGGTCGCGCGCGGTTACGATCCCGACTTCGCGCAGCGCTGCTTTGACCAGATCAAGGGGTTCGGCGAATATGGCTTCCCCGAGAGCCACGCGGCGAGCTTCGCCCACCTCGTCTATGTGTCGAGCTGGCTTCGGTGGAAATATCCATCGGCCTTCGCCTGCGCTCTCCTCAACTCACAGCCGATGGGCTTCTACGCGCCGGCGCAGATCGTCCGGGACGCGCGCGAGCATGGCGTCGAGGTGTGCGAGGTGGATGTGAATATGAGCGATTGGGATTGTACGCTGGAACCAAAATCCGTTCGCCCTGAGCCTGTCGAAGGGCTGCCCTTTTCTGTTGCTGAGCGGAAGAAAGAACAGTCCCTCGACAAGCTCGGGACGAACGGTGTTTGTTTGAGACTAGGCCTGCGCCAGATCGACGGATTGCATCGCGAGGCCGCGGACCGGCTGATCGTAGCGCGCGCATCGCGGCCTTACACTTCAGTCGAAGAGCTTCGCGCTCGTGGGCAGGTGCCGGTGCACGCGATTCAGCGTCTTGCCACTGCGGATGCGTTCCGCTCGATGGGCCTCGACCGGCGTTCGGCATTGTGGGACTCCCGCGCGCTGAGGCAATCGCCCGACCTGCCGCTTTTCGCTTATGCCGAGGCCCGCGACGAAGGCTCGGAAATTGAGCCCGCGCAGCTCCCTGCCATGCCGCTCAGCGAGCATGTGGTGAACGATTACCAGACGATCCGCCTCTCGCTGAAGGCGCACCCGATGCAATTCCTGCGCGAACATTATGCGAGCCAAAAATTCGTCACTGCGGATCAGCTGAAAAACATCCGCGACGGCAAGCGCCTGTCGATCGCCGGCCTGGTCCTGATCCGCCAGCGGCCAGGAAGCGCCAAGGGGGTCGTCTTCATCACCATCGAGGACGAGACCGGAATCGCCAACCTCGTCGTCTGGCCCGACGTATTCGAACAGCAGCGCAAGATCGTAATGGGTGCACGGCTCATGGCCGTGCATGGTATCGTCCAGCGCGACGAAGACAGCGATGTCATCCACGTGGTCGCTCGCCGGCTCGACGACCATAGCCACATGCTTCGAGATCTGAGCGACGATCCGATGACTCCGCCAAAGGCGCGGGGCGATGCCCCGGGGAGCTGGCGTCCGCCGGCGAGCCGCCATCCGCGCGACGTCCAGATCATCCCCAAAAGCCGAGATTTCCACTGACTCCGAATTTTCGGCTAAAGAGGGTCGGGAGACCGAGCATGCGTATAATTCTCGCCACCATCGCCCTTCTGACTCTGACTGCGGCTCAGGAAGCGCCACAGGCGTCAATCGAGGGCGTCTGGCGCAGTCCTGGCGGGAACAGCATCATGAAGATCGCACCTTGCGGCGGCAGCCCGTGCGGAACCGTCGCCTGGGCCAGCGATAGGGCCAAGAAAGATTCGAGGAAGGTCACCAGCCAACTCGTCGGGATCCAGCTTCTCACCAACCTCCAACAGCGCGCGGACGGAAGCTGGCTGGGCAAATTGTTCATCCCCGACCAAAACATGCGGGTGACGGCGAAAATCAAGCGGGTTAGCCAGAACCAGCTCAAAGTTTCCGGGTGCGCCGCGGGTAAGGCCCTGTGCAAGTCGCAGACCTGGACAGCCTTCCCCGGCTCCCTCCCCACCGACACCTCAGTCCCCGCCCCCAAGTAGCGAAGAGGCCCGTCCCATTCATCCGAGCGCAAGCTGGGGGCGCGATTTCTGCCACAAAATCCGGCTAAATCGCGGATCATGAAACGGATTCTAGCAAAGACCGCTTTCGTCCTGCTTGCCGCGACGGTGCCCGTCACGGCGTCGGCGCAGGCCGCGCTCGAGGGCCGCTGGAAAAACCCGAAGGGTAGCGTGATCGTCGATGTCGCGCGCTGCGGCGAAGCCTATTGCGGAACGGTGAGCTGGGCGAACGCGAAGAATCGGGAGAAGGGCGTAACGCGTGGCACTCGCGTCCTCAGCGACCTGCGCCCCCAAGGCGATGGGCTCTACAAGGGTCGCGCATTTGAGCCGAAGCGCAACATGAATGGCTCGGCCACCGTCCGCCAGATTGGCCCAAACGTCATGATCGTAAAGGGCTGTGCTGTGATCGGGCTATTCTGCAGCGAGCAGCGCTGGACCCGCGTCAGCTGAATCGAAATCGACCCTTCATCCTCTCGTTTAATTTGTGTTAAGCGGGGCCGTTGCTCCACCGTGAGTTGCGCATCGGCGATGAGCAGCCGCCGTGCCAGAGGGCAGGGCGAAGACGGGCGCAAATTGCGCCACAAAAGGGGGCATTTTATGAAACTCAAGCTTGCCTTGGCGGCCGCGGCCGCAATTGCCTGCACATTTGCTGCTCCGGCTGCGGCTCAGCAGGCTGGTCGAGCCATCGTACAAATCTATCATGTGGCTCCGGGTCAGCACGTTGCGTTCCTGAAGTGGCTCAATCAACAGGACCAGGTCGCTGCTGCTGCGGGCGTTCCGAAAGGCCAATTGTACGCCCATACCGACGGCGACAGCTGGGATTATCTTGTGATCAGTCCGGCGACGACCGAGGCCCAGGACGCAGCAATCGACGCCGCGGGGAAGAAGATGGGCATCAACATGATGCGCGGCGGAATTGAGCTTCGCAAATATATCACGAGCCACACGGATACCTTCACCCGCGGACCAACGACCGCCGCCGATTATCTGGCGGTAATTGGCGAGAAGTAGCTAGGTGCCGAGGATGGGGCGGGTCGTGAACCGCCCCTCCAGCACCGCCGTCTGAAGCGCGGTCATTTCGTCCGCCCAATAACGGTCGGAGGTAAAGTGGGGCGTGATCTCGCGCACCTTTGCGTGAACCGCCTGAAGCTTTGGCGATGTCTTGAGGGGGGCGTGATAATCGACGCCCTGGGCGGCGGCGATCAGTTCAACCGCGATCACGCCGGCCGCGTTGCGGGCGATGTCGCGTGCCTTGCGCGCAGCAATCGGCGCCATCGACACGTGATCCTCCTGCCCGGCTGACGTCGGAATGGAGTCGACACTGGCGGGATAGGCGAGTGTCTTGTTTTCGCTGACAAGCGCCGCGGCGGCGACCTGATTAATCATCAGGCCCGAGTTCACGCCCGAATCCTCCGTGAGGAACGGCGGCAGTCCGCTCATCTTCGGGTCGATCAATACGCCCACGCGCCGTTCGGATAAGGAGCCGACCTCGCATAGCGCCATGGCGATCGTGTCGGCCGCGAACGCAACCGGCTGGGCATGGAAATTACCGCCGGAGATGGCGACATCCTCGTCCGGGAAGAGGATCGGATTGTCGGTTACGGCTCCCGCTTCGATGGTCAACGTGCGCGCAGCGTTGGTCAGCAGGTCAAGTGCGGCCCCCATCACCTGGGGTTGGCAGCGGAAGCTGTACGGGTCTTGAATCTTTGGGCATCCCGCAGTGTGGCTCGCCAGGATCTCGCTGCCTTCGAGAAGTTCGCGGATCGCGGCCGCCACGCGGATTTGCCCCGGCTGCCCGCGCAGCTCGCTGATCCGTGCGTCGAATGGCTTGGCCGAGCCCTTCAGGGCGTCGACCGAGAGTGCGCCGGAAGCGATCGCCGCGGCGAATACGCGCTCTCCCAGGAACAAGGCGTCGAGCGCGACCGCGGTCGACATCTGCGTACCGTTGATCAGCGCGAGGCCTTCCTTGGGGCCAAGCTGCAGCTCCTCCATCCCCAGATTCTGGAGGGCGACATGGGCGGGCATGACTTCGCCCGTGATGTCGATGCCGCCGTAACCCATCAGCGCTGCCGTCATGTGAGCGAGCGGAGCGAGATCGCCGCTGGCTCCGACGCTGCCCTGGGCGGGGATTACCGGCATTGCGTCGAGGTCGATGAGCGACTGGAGCGCTTCGATGACCTCCCGCCGCACGCCCGAATGCCCTCGCCCGAGCCCAAGCAACTTCAACACGATCATCAGCCGGGTGACGTGGCGCGGCAACGGATCGCCGAGGCCGGCGCTGTGCGACAGGATGAGATTCTTCTGAAGATCGGCGAGGCGGTCGTCGGGGATGCGCGTGTTGGCGAGGAGGCCGAACCCAGTATTGACCCCGTAGACCGTTTCGCCGCCCTCGACGATTCGTTCGACCGAGGCGGCGGCATTGGCAATCCGCTGCATCGACGCATCATCGAGACGCGCATCGACGCCGTTCCAAAGCTCTCGCAATTGGTCGAGCGAAATGGCTTCGGGATTTAGCCTCAACCCAAACTCCGTTCGGGCCGAGCCTGTCGAAGCCCTGCCCTTCTTTCAACCGTCCTAAGGACAACAACAGCCCTTCGACAAGCTCAGGGCAAACGGTTCAGTAGTGCTTAACCGATCATCGGCAGATCGAGACCCTGCTCACGCGCGCAGTCGATGGCCAGCTCATAGCCGGCATCGGCGTGACGCATTACGCCCGTGCCCGGATCGTTCCACAGTACTCGCTCGAGTCGCCGCGCGGCATCGTCGGTTCCGTCGGCGACGATCACCATTCCTGCGTGCTGCGAATAGCCCATGCCGACGCCGCCGCCGTGATGGAACGAAACCCAAGTCGCGCCCGAGGCGGTGTTCAGCAGAGCGTTGAGCAGCGGCCAGTCGGAGACGACGTCGCTGCCGTCGATCATGCTTTCGGTCTCCCGGTTCGGCGAGGAGACGCTGCCGCTGTCGAGATGGTCGCGGCCGATCACGATCGGCGCAGAGATCTCACCGTTCCGCACCATTTCGTTGAACGCCAGGCCGAGCCGGTGCCGCTGGCCGAGACCGACCCAGCAGATTCTCGCGGGCAAGCCCTGAAACGCGATGCGTTCCCGCGCCATGTCCAGCCAGCGGTGGAGGTGAGCATCGTCTGGAATCAGCTCCTTAACCTTCGCATCGGTTTTGTAGATGTCCTCGGGATCGCCCGACAGAGCGACCCAGCGGAACGGCCCGATTCCGCGGCAAAAGAGTGGACGCACATAGGCTGGAACGAAGCCGGGGAAGTCGAAGGCATGGGTGACGCCCATATCCTTGGCTTCCTGGCGGATGTTGTTGCCATAGTCGAAGGTCGGTACTCTCATGTCCTTGTAGGCGAGCATCGCCTCGACGTGCCGGGCCATCGACTCCCGCGCCGCGGCGACGACAGCGGCGGGATCCCGCTCGCGCATTTCCTGCCAGTGCGCGACGCTCCAGCCCGCGGGACAATAGCCGTTGGCTGGATCATGCGCTGACGTCTGATCGGTGAGTGCGTCTGGCCTGATGTCGCGTTTCAGCATTTCGGGCAAGATCTCGGCGGCATTGCCGAGAAGTCCGACGCTGATCGGTTCGGAGGCGTCGCGAATGATTTCTAACGCCTCGTCAATGCTGGTCGCGCGACGGTCGAGATAACGCGTCTCCAGCCTTTTCTCGATCCGGCTTTCCTGGACCTCGATGGCAATGCAATGGGCTTCCGCCATCACCGCAGCGAGCGGCTGCGCTCCGCCCATTCCGCCGAGTCCCGCGGTCAGGATCCACTTGCCCTTGAGGTCGCCGCCATAATGCTGACGGCCCATCTCGGCGAAGGTTTCGTAGGTGCCTTGGACGATGCCCTGCGTGCCGATGTAGATCCAGCTGCCAGCGGTCATCTGACCGTACATCATGAGCCCCTTGCGATCGAGCTCGTTGAAGGTCTCCCAATTTGCCCATTTGGGCACCAAGTTTGAGTTGGCGATCAAGACCCGCGGCGCATCCTTGTGCGTGCGGAACACTCCGACCGGCTTGCCCGACTGGACGAGCAAGGTCTGGTCTTCGTTCAACTGCTCGATCGTTTGGACGATCTTGTCGAAGCATTCCCAATTGCGCGCGGCCCGCCCGATCCCGCCATAGACCACCAGGCTCTGCGGATCCTCGGCCACCTCGTCGTCGAGATTGTTCATTAACATCCGCACCGCGGCTTCAGTGGTCCAGCTTTTGGCCACGATCTCGCTTCCGCGGCGAGCGCGGATGTGACGGCTATTGTCGCGTCGGTTGCTCAGTTGTCCGCTCCATTGAAGATGCGCCTCTCCGGTCCCCGAAGGCCGACCCAGTAGCCGAGCTCGGCGGGAGATTCGATCCGCCAGACGCAAATATCCGCAGCCTTGCCGGGAGCGAGGCTTCCGATCTGCTTTTCGAGGCCAAGCGCGCGGGCGGCATTGATCGTCATTCCGGCGAGCGCCTCTTCCGTCGTCAATCCGAATAAGGTGCACGCCATGTTCATTGCGAGCGTCGGTGAAAGTATCGGCGAGGTCCCGGGATTGCAGTCGGTCGCTATGGCGATCGGAACCTTGTGCCTGCGCAACAGATCGACCGGAGGCTTGCGCTCCTCCTGAAGCGCATAGAAGGCGCCGGGCAATAATACCGCCACCGTACCCGCATCGGCCATCGCCTCCGCTCCGGCCTCATCGAGAAACTCGAGATGATCCGCCGACAAAGCACAATGCTCGGCAGCGAGGGCGGCGCCATTCTGGTTCGACAGCTGTTCGGCGTGAAGGCGGACGCGGAGGCCATGCTCGGCGGCGACCTTGAATACCCGGTCCACTTCTTGCGGAGTGAAAGCGATCGTCTCGCAAAAGGCATCGACGCTCGTCGCAAGCTTGGACTTCGCGACTTCAGGAATCAGCTTGTCGACGATTGCGCTGACATAATGCGCGCGGCGATCGCGCTGGTCGGCGGGAAGGGCGTGCAACGCCAGCAGCGTCGGCACAATCCGCACCGTCTCATCATTGCCGAGTTGTTTGATGATTTTGAGCAATCGCAACTCGCTCTTCGGTTCGAGTCCGTAGCCGGATTTGATTTCGACGGTCGTGCAGCCGCCGGCCATTAGCGCGTGCAGGCGGCGACGGCTTTGCTCCAGCAGCTCTTTGTCCGAGGCGTCGCGCGTCTGCGCAACGGTGGACGCAATCCCCCCGCCGGCCTTTGCGATCTCTTCATAAGTTGCGCCGGCGCGGCGCATTGCATGCTCGTCCGCGCGATTGCCCCCGAAGACGAGGTGCGTATGGCAGTCGATCAGCCCGGGGGTCACCCATGCGCCCGCAAGCGCGTCAACCTGCTCGGCGCGGTAACCGGCGAGCTCGGTCCGCTTGCCAACGCGCACGACCTTGCCGTCGACGATCCCGATCGCGCCGTTCTCGATGATGCCGAGCGGACCGCCCGCCGTGGGTTCCAGAGTGGCGATATTGCAGTCGACGAGCAGCCGGTCCCACATGGGTTTGCCCTTAGGCGAGCGGAGTTGCTACGGTCAAAGGCGATGGCGAGGTGGCCAAACTTATCGGACTTGTTGGTGTCTGCGGACAGCGTTGTGCCGGTGGGACTGCTTGGAGTTCCCCTTGCCGTGGGATCAGTCACACCCGGCGCCTGCGACCAGGCTCCACTCGTTCTGCGCAAGACGCTGAAACGGATCGGGCGCTACGATGTCGAGACCGGCCGCGAGCTCGAGACTCTCATCGCCGATCGGGGCGACGTGGAACCTTGCGGCCCGACCATTGAAGGAGCGACCCCGGACATTTGCGCTGCGATTTCGGCAAGCGTGGAGACGCACGCGCTCACTCTGCTCGTTGGCGGCAACAATGCGATTACACGGCCCGCCGTACTAGGCTTGGGCGGTGAGCTGAAAGAGATTGGCCTCATCACGCTCGACGCTCATTTCGACATGCGCGATCTCGACCAGGGTCTCGGAAACGGCAATCCGGTGCGCGCGCTAATTGAGGACGGCTTACCCGGCGCGAATATCGCTCAAGTCGGCCTTGCAACCTTCGCCAACAGCCGGGCGATGCACGAGGATGCGATCGAGGCGGGCAACCTCGTGATCACCATTGGAGACGTTCGCGACGGCGGCATTGTGCATGCAATGGACCGGGCCCTGGATCATGTGGCGCATTGTGACGCGCTGGTGATCGACTGCGACATCGACGTGATCGATCGCTCACAATTCCCGGCGGCGCCGGGGGCGCGGCCGGGCGGCATGGCCGTGCACGATTTCTACTATGCGGTGCGAAGGCTTGCATCGGACTCGCGCGTGCGGATCATCGATTTGACCGAATGGGACCCGCCGCTCGACGCGTCCGACCTCAGCGCCTTGACCGCGGCGCGATGGGTTGCCGAATGCCTTGCCGGTTACGAAATGCGCTGACCTTCCGCAATTCGCCGGCCTTTCGCCGACAGTGACCGGAACGTGATCGAGTGCCGCAGCCTTTCGCCCGGGGTGATGCGGTGCTCCCATTCCCAACGCGACGTTCCCGAGAGCAAATAGGCCGAGCGAGGCGCGACTTCGAGGCTCGCGCGCCGAAAGCCATTCGCAACGCGCTGACGAAAGCGCAGCGTCGCGGGCGTATTGAGAGAAACCCCGACGACCTGGTCGAATACGTCGCGGTCCCGGTGCCAGCCGATCCCCGCACCGGGGTCGTAGCGCGCGACGAGAGCCTGGACGAATTGTTCTGGCGCAATTGCTGCAAGCTCCGCCGCCTTGGTCCGGAGCGGCAGCAGCCAATCCGGCAGGGGCTCGGTCGGAGTGAAGCTTGCATCGTCGAAGTCGTAGCGCCAGCCGAAGCTTTGCGTTCTGCGGTTGCCG
>JBKPLG010000111.1:0-6609 GCA_046731515.1 Pseudomonadota bacterium
CGCCTGGCGGAGCTGCGCAGCGCGGCTGCCGCGGCCGAGGCCGCCTTCACCGAGCGCGCCGCCGCCGTGCAGCGCACGGAGGCGGAGCTTTCGCACCTGAGCACGGCTCAGGAGCAGGCGGCCGCCAGGGTGCGCGCGGCAGAGGTGCGCCTGGCCGAGATCGGCCGGGCCGGCGCCGAGCAGGAGCAGCGCGCGGCAGCGCTGCAGCAGCAGTTCGGCGCCGCCGAGCAGGCGGTTGCCCAGCGGGTTCAAGCGGTGGCGGCGGGCGAACAGGCGCTGGCTGCGCTCCGCGGCCAGCAGCAGGCGATCGAGGCCCAGCTTGCGGCGCAGCGCGCGGCGCTGGATCAGGCAGCTGTCCGCACGGCCGAGGCGACGCGGGCCGCCGAGGAAGCGACTGCGCGCAGCCGCGTCCTGGAGGAAACTGCTCAGGCTGCGCAGGCCCGGATAGAGCAGGTCAACCGTGAGGCGGCGGCAGCCGAGCAGCGCGTGGCCGAGCAGCGGCAGGAACTGGCGCGACTGCAGGAGGCCGCTCGAGCGGCGAGCCAGCAGGCGCCCGCAGCACAGCCTCCTGCACCGATGCAGCAATAGCTGCCGCGGCATTGAGCGAGCTTGACCGGCGTTGGTGCACAAATACCGCAGAAAATGAATGCTTGCAAAGCATTAGCCAAAACGAGCGTCTTGTAAATTCCTAGCCTTTTCAATCGCTTAGCCGATTTATGCTTTATGCACCAACGCCGGGGAGTTCCTCCTCTTTTCTATGGCCCAGGTGGCCCACTACTTCACTGCTGTCGAGATCAAATATAGCTCACGGATGAGGCGTGATGATGCGCGCCTTCAAGCGAAAGAGGTAGGCGTGCGCGATGAGGGTGGTCTTGATCATTGGCGTCCTGCTCCTGATAGCAGCGAACGCGCTGATGCTGCTGCCTGCGGCGGGTGCATTTCAGCCATATCTGTCGGGTGGCGCGCTGGCACTTGGGGCTATCGTGTTGCTCGGGATCCTAACTGCGCGCAATCCGAAAGGTGATACCCGACACGTCGCCGCTGAGGCAGCCCGGCCAGTGCCCGCTGCGACCCATGCAACCCAAGCGGAGGCCGAGATCGTCAGCTTTCTAGCCATGCTGCAGGAGAGGGGCCGCCTAGTCGATTTCCTCATGGACGACGTCAATGCTTATGATGACGCCCAGGTTGGGGCAGCGGCGCGCGTCGTGCACGCCGGATGCAAGGCCGTCCTGCAAGAGCATTTCAGGATCTGCCCGGTGCGCCCGGAGAGCGAGGGATCGACAGTGCAAATCGCCGCCGACCATCCAGCGGACGAGTACCGGCTGGTAGGCAGGATTAGCGGGCAGGCCCCCTTCTCAGGAGTGCTTGTCCACCACGGTTGGAAGACGAATATGGTAAAGCTGCCGCGCATTCTGCACAGTTCGACCGATCGTCTTCCGACGATTGCGCCGGCGGAGGTGGAACTGAAATAGGCGGCCCGCGTAGCGGGTTTCGAACGGCTGGGCTCCGGCAGGGCGCCGCCGGGGATAAATTGGGAGCGGAGGCCGGTGCCGCCTTCTGCTGGGGTATGCCACGGGATGCGAACCTCTGGTACACTGCAACAAGGACTCTGAACTCCATGGACGCTCGGTTCAGTCTCGGCATTGACCTCGGCACGAGCAACTGCGCGATCGCTGTCACCGATCTCGCGACTGATCAGACCAAGATCGTCGAAGTCACGCAGATCCTGGGCCCGAACCAGTTGGGTGAGAGGCCGACACTTCCCTCGGCTCTGTATTTTCCGCATCCTGAGGAGTTCCCGAAAGGTTCGTTTCCGCTGGCCTGGACCGATGCCGAGGACACCGCGATCATCGGCCAGTTCGCGCGCGACCATGGCGCCCTCGTGCCCGATCGTCTGGTTACCTCCGCGAAATCCTGGCTGTCCAACCCGCATATCGATCCGAAACAGCGGATCCTCCCTTGGCGGTCCGACATCGTGGAGGAGAAGCTCTCCCCCTTTGAATGCTCGCGCCGCTACCTGCAGCACCTCAAAGAAGCGTTCCTGTGTGCCGAGCGCGCGCAGGGGAGGGACTGGAACCTTGCGGATGGCGAGATCGTCGTGACCGTTCCCGCCTCCTTTGACGAGGTCGCAAGAAGCCTGACGGCTGAGGCCGCAGGGCTCGGGAACATCACGTTACTGGAGGAGCCGCAGGCAGCATTCTACGCCTGGACGGTGCAAGCGGGCCGGATGTGGCGTGACTTGGTCGCGCCCGGCGATATCATCCTGGTTTGCGACATTGGCGGTGGGACCGCCGATTTCAGTCTGATTGCCGTCACCGATGTTGCAGGCAGCTTGGAACTGGAGCGCATCAGCGTCGGGGAACACATTCTCCTCGGCGGCGACAACATGGATCTCGCGCTCGCCTATACGCTACAGGCCAGGCTGGAGACGGCAGGCAACTCGCTGGACTCCTGGCAGTTTCTGGCCCTCGTGCATGCTGCATCCAAGGCCAAGATTGCTCTGTTCGAGGATGGCGCACTGGCGGAGGCGCCGATCGCAGTTCCCTCGCGCGGTTCCAGCTTGTTTACCAGGATGGTTTCGACGACGCTCAATCGCGACACACTCGAGCAGGTTATCCTCGACGGTTTTTTTGCCAGGACCAGAATCGACGACTTGCCGCGTGAGAGCCGCAGAGGAGGGCTGCAGGAATTCGGCCTGCCTTATGCATCCGATCCAGTGGTCAGCAAGCATTTGGCCCGTTTCCTCAATCGTAGCCTGCAGAATGTAAGGGCGAGCGACAAGCTCGCTGCCCTGGTCGGACCGCTGGCCGACGCAGAGGCGCTCATTCCCACTGCGGTCCTGTTCAATGGTGGCGTCTTCAAGGCCGCACCGATCCGCGCTCGCGTACTCGATCTGCTGGCGTCCTGGAACGGGGGACAGCCGGTCCGTGAACTGCAAGGTTTCGAGCCGGACCTCGCCGTCGCACGCGGTGCCGCGATCTATGGGCGTTACCGCGCCACTGGGAAGGGCATACGCATCAAGGCTGGTGCGTCACGGTCCTATTACATCGGTCTGGAGACCTCCATGCCTGCCGTCCCGGGCTTTAAACCGCCGGTCAAAGCACTGTGTGTTGTCCCGCAGGGCATGCAGGAAGGCACGGAACTCCTGATCGAAGGACGCGAGTTCGGCCTTGTCACCGGCCAGTTAGCGGAGTTCCGGTTCTTCTCCTCAGCCGTGAGAAGCGGCGACATGCCGGGACAGATCCTTCCCGATGCCGAACGTGAACTGGAGGAGACCAGCTTGCTGGAAATTGAACTTCCGGCGCTTGCCGATATCCCAGCGGGGCAGGTCGTGCCGGTGCGCATCAACTCCGTCGTAACAGAGCTTGGAACACTCGAACTCTGGATGAAGCACACGAACTCTGATCGCCGATGGAAGGTCGAGTTTCAGGTCCGCACGGAATAGCACTGATCTGTCTTTGGTGATGGCACCAGCCCGCTTCTCGATTGGTATAGATCTCGGCACGACCAACTCCGTGCTCGCATTCGTATCCCTGCTCGGCGAGGCGAAGCCGGAGACTCTTTACATTCCGCAATGGGACACCCTGACCGGGTTGGCAGAAGCGCCGACACTTCCCTCCTTTCTCTATCTGCCAGAGGAAACAGTTACCGCCCAGCTTCGCGGCAGAGCCGCCGGAACGGGGAAGTGGGTCGTTGGCCGCTTCGCGCGCAAGAAGGCGGGTGAAACGCCGGGACGGGTTGTCCATTCCGCCAAGTCCTGGCTCTGTCACCATACGGCCGATCGATCGGCGCCAATCCTGCCGTGGGGATCAGAGGATCTTTCGCGTGAGCAAAAGATTTCACCGGTACACGCCTCCGCCCTCATTCTCAGCTATCTGCGGGGCACCTGGAACAGTCGCTTCGCCGAAGCCGGCTATGCGTTCGAGGACCAGGTGATCACCATTACCGTCCCCGCCTCCTTCGATGCAGCCGCGCAGCGGCTCACGCTCGCTGCTGCAGAGGAAGCGGGTTTCCCGCAGAGCGTGCGACTGCTCGAGGAGCCACAGGCGGCATTTTATTGCTGGCTGGAACAGCATGATCCTACGCACGAGCTGTGGCACCGGGTGGCCGATCACCATGCCGAGCCGCAGCATGTTCTGGTCATCGATATCGGCGGTGGCACCTCGGATTTCAGCCTCTTCGAGCTGCGTTTGGGCGAGCTGAGGCCGATCCCCGACATCAGGCGCGTGGCAGTGAGTGAGCATATCCTGCTGGGTGGCGACAATGTCGACCTTGCCCTCACCCATCTGGCGGAACCGCGGCTCGCCGGTGAGCGCGGCCAGATGTCCGGCCCGCAATGGGATTACTTTGTCGCCGCTTGCCGTGATCTGAAGGAAAAGGCGCTCTCAGGCGCGGGCCCGCCGGATGAGCGGTTTGCCGTCGTCCTTCCCGGCCGTGGATCGAGCCTGGTCGCCGGGTCGCAGCCGGCGATATTGACGCGGGCGGAGATTGAGCGCGTGTTGCTGGATGGGTTCTTTCCCGCGTGCGATGTGCGGGCGCGTCCCTATCGAACGCAGATGGCGTTGCGGGACTGGGGGCTTCCCTATGCTTCCGACAGCGCGGTCACGCGGCATCTCGCCGACTTTCTCAGAGATCACCCGCGTGTTGATGCCGTCCTGTTCAACGGCGGATCACTCCATTCGCCGCTCCTGCGCCAAAAGCTTCGCGAGCAGATCGGGGCGTGGCAGGGCGGCTCCATGCCGCTCGTTCTCGAAAATACCGAGCCAGCTCTCGCCGTAGCGCGCGGAGCCGCGCGGTCCGGTAGACTTTTCCCCCGCCAGACAGGACGCATCGCCGCAGATGCCGCCCATGCGGTCTTCCTCGAAGTACAGATGACGACGGCAACGCATGGCAAGGCGACATTTCCCTCTCTCGTGTGCCTTCTTCCTCACGGTGCGTCACCTGAGGAGCTGTTCGAGATTGCTGTTCCTGGCCTCGAATTGCGCACCGATCGGCTGGTGAGCTTCCAGACCTATTCTTCGAGCCGCCACAGCAGGAGCCGGGCTGGGGATATTCTGCCCTGGCGCGCAGATGATTTTCACGCACTGCCGCCGCTCCAGACCATCGTCAGGACGGCCGACCCGTCCCAGTCCGGAACGAGTCGGACCGTACCGGTCCGTCTCGCCGCAAAAATCAACTCGCTGGGCCTGCTCCAGGTTTCATGCATCAGCGTGGACCCTGCGACCCGGCAGTCCTGGCCACTGGAATTCAACCTCCGCCCACATGAGCAAGATAGTGCGAACACCTGTGGTCTGGGAGCGGCGGTTCAGGCCAAACCGAATGCCACGGCGGATGCGCTCGAAGTGGCGAAAAAGTATGTCGGGACCGTATACACCCGCTCGCCTATCAAAACGGACAAGGTGACCGCCGCCGCGATTCTCAAAAGCCTGGAGCGCATCTTCGGCCTGTCCAGGAGCGAATGGAACGCTGCGCTCCTGCGCGCCCTCTGGCCTGCCGTGAGCGAGCAGCTGGATGGCCGAAAGCTTTCGGTGGACCACGAAGAGGCCTGGCTCATCCTGGCCGGCTTCCTGCTGCGCCCGGGCTTCGGTGTTGCCCATGATAACCTTCGTATCGACGAGCTATGGCGGCTGCGCGACGCCGGGCTCTGCTTTCCAGGCAGGCGCATCAAGTACCAAGAATACATCCTTTGGCGCCGGGTGGCGGGCGGGCTCACGCGTGAACGTCAGGTGAAGCTCCTAGACGGCGAGCTCGACAGGATCCGCAGCGGCAAGGCGCCGGCCGAACTCGTGCACCTCGCGGGATCTCTGGAACGGATCCCGCACGCGATGAAGGCGGAGCTGATCAACACGTTCATTGACACCGTCGTGACGCGTACGCGTGCAAAGCAGCACTGTGCACCCTATCTTGCCGCGCTCGGTTTCCTACTCAATCGGGCTCCGCTCTACGCTGGACCGGAGACCGTCGTCTCGCCTGACCTCGTCGCGCATGCGTACGCAGCATTCCAGGGCTTCGATTGGACCGAACCGGAGCTGCTGGAACTACAGCCTCTGTTCCTTAGAGCCGTGCGCGTCATCGACGATCGAAGCCTGGACGTGCCCAAGCCGCTACGCTACCTGATTGCTGGCAAGCTGGAGAGCGCTGGGGTCGCCCTGCTACGGACCGGGAAGATCAAGGCGTTCACACCAGTCGGACGGGCGGAACGCATCAGCCTCTACGGCGAGTCCTTGCCTCCAGGTCTGGTGCTCGGTACCGAGCAGGACGACGACGGTAGCGGTTAGCGCGAGTTTCGGAACGGCCAAGTTAAACAGCGGGCATTTTGCACGACGCAGTATTCTGTCGGGGAAATCAGAAATAGAAAGCCTAGGCTGCTGAATCAGATTAGAAGATTGCTAGAGTTCGTTTAAATATCGATAAATTTGATAGTGCCGCTGGCTCAGCCTGTCCGGTGTTCCCCGAGAAGAGCCTATTCGGCTTCCGTGATGCGGGCGAATCACTAGCGCCGCAATAGAAGCAGCAGTAATACCAACCGCCCCAGGTTTTGACTCACGGGGATTCCCAACTGGGTTTCGATCGGATTCCCTGGCCGGAGCCGGTTTGGAAGGGTGCGTG
>JBKPLG010000112.1:0-22879 GCA_046731515.1 Pseudomonadota bacterium
GTGCAATACGGTCGATGTCCTGGGGGCTCTTGTGCCGCGCGGCTGCCACAATGCCGAGGAATCGAGCATACATGGATTCCACGCCGGTCTGGATGAGTTGACCGGCCTCGGCTGACGGGCCTTTGAGCAGATCCGGCTCACCGGATAGCGGTGTCGTCTTCACGCCATCGGCGCCGATGCCCAGCTTCTGCAGCGTTCCCTGGAAGCTCGGGAGCACTCCGAACACTCCGATCGAGCCGGTGATCGTTGAAGGCTCCGCAAAAACGAAATCCGCCTGCGTCGAAACCCAGTATCCACCCGAAGCGGCGACATTGCCCATTGAGACGACGACGGGAATCTTCTTTGACCTGGCTTCGAGCAGCGCTTGACGGATGCGCTCGGAGGCGAGGACCGATCCGCCCTGGCTATCGACGCGCACGACAAGAGCCTTCACGCCCTTGTTCCGGAAGCCTTCCTCGATCTCCTTGGCGATCGTATCCCCGCCCGCAGTGCCTGGTCCTGCTTTTCCATCGACGATCAGGCCCGCAACAGTGACGATGCCGATCGGTCCCGACGGATCCGACTTGACGACATCGTCGACATAGGAAGCGAGCTTGATGCGGCTGAGGCCGTCCGCGTCTTTCTTTCCCTGCAGCTCCGCGAGGCGGGTTTCGAAAGCGTGCTTATCGCCGATGCGGTCCACGAGCCCCGCGGCGAGGGCGGCCTTGGCCATATCGCCTCCAGCAGCTGCGACCGCTCCGGTCATGTCCTTCAGGAAAAGGTCGACATTCGCCTTTGGCCGCGCCTGCTTGACACTCTGCCGCCAGGTTTCGAGGCGGGCTTGGGCGAGCGCTGTGTAATTCTCCTTCGCCTCGGGCGACATGTCGTTGCGGATGAAAGGCTCGACCGCCGATTTGTAAGTGCCGACTCGATAGACGTTGGCTGTCACCCCAAGCTTGTCCAGCAGCCCCTTGTAATAAAGGTTTGAACCGCCCGGGCCGACGATGAGTACCGCGCCAAGCGGATTGAGCCAGATTTCCGACGCCGCGGAAGCGAGCTGATAGCTATCGTCCGTATAGCCGACGCCATAAGCGACCACCGGCTTGCCCGCAGTTCGGACGCGTCGGACTGCATCCGCAAGGTCGCCGACCGAGACCTGGCCGCCGCCGGTGAAGCCGTCGAGATCTAACGCGACGGCCTTGACCCGGCTGTCGTCCTTCGCGGCATCGAGAGCGCCGACGAGGTCACGCAGGCGGTATTCTCTGATACGCGAACCGTCGGCGACGTCTGACCACCCGATACGCGCCGGCTGCTCCACAACGCTGCCGTTGAGGTTGAGATCGAGGACCCCTTCTTTCACCGGAGCCGGCCTTGCCGAAAGCCCGACGTAAATCACGCCGAAAAACAGCAGCAAAAACATCAGGACCAATGCATCCTTGATGCCGACGAGCAACTTCCAGATCGCGCGGACGAACTTCATCAGTAGGTGCCTCTATGATTGCGACTCCTCGCTAGCGGACCAGAGTGCGACCGGCCAAACCTTTTCGATCGGTAGCCTTGCAGCTAGGCGCGACGCTGTGGACAGCGCGGCACGAATATCGACTGATGTACGGGATAGGCCGTGGGCCAATGAGCTTCGGGCCACCCTGACCCTCGCCTGGCCCCTGATCCTGGCAAATCTCACTCAACAGGTGATTCAGGCGACTGACGTGTTGCTGATGGGCCGACTCGGCGCCACCCAGCTCGCCGCGGCGACACTGGCGCTCAACCTGACCTTCACGTTCAACATCTTCCTCCTCGGCCTCATCACCGCAGCTTCGCCGATGATGGCTACGGCACTCGGTCATCGCTTCAACGCGGTACGCGATGTTCGTCGGACTTTCCGGGCGGGGTTGTGGCTGATCGCAATTGCCATGCCGCCCTATTGGCTCCTGCTGTGGCACGTCGGGGAGATCATGCGTGTGTTTGGCCAATCCGCTGAACTCGCAGAGCAAGGGCAGACTTTTCTTCGTGCATATATGTGGTGTGCGGCCCCGTGGCTGTTGTTCCAGTTATTGCGCAACTTCGTTTCCGCTCTGCAGCGCCCCCGAATCGTTCTCTGGCTCAGTCTCAGCGGCATCGGTCTCAATGCGCTGCTCAGCTGGGCGCTAATTTTCGGCCACTTCGGTCTTCCCGCTTTGGGCCTGGTCGGCGGAGGCCTTGGCAGCACTCTCACCTGGTTGATCATGTGCGCCGCTCTAGTCGGGGTCGCCACGCGCGAGCGCCGGTTTGGGCGCTTTCACCTGTTCGGTCATTGGTGGCGCTTCGATGGCCAGCGGACGCTCGCCATGGTTCGGCTCGGCTGGCCCATTGGCATAACCATGGGACTTGAAATGGGCGTGTTTGCGCTTGCCGCATATTTCATGGGTTGGATCGGCGCCCCCGCGGTCGCGGCGCATGCGGTTGCACTGCAGATTGCGGCGATTACGTTCATGGTTCCGCTCGGCCTGGGCCAAGCCGCAACAGTCCGGGTCGGACTCGCGCTCGGTCGGCGCGACGAAGGCGCCATCACTCGTGCAGGTTGGACGGCCTGGATCATGGGTGTCGGCTTCATGGCTACCATGGCGATGGGGATGTGGATCTTTCCCCATGAGCTGGTGACGCTTTTTCTTGAGGACGTACCTGCCAACGCTCTGGTGATCGGCCTCGCGGTCAGCTTTCTGCAGGTCGCCGCGGCCTTTCAGCTGGTCGACGGAGCACAGGTCATTGGCGCCGGCATGCTTCGAGGGCTCCACGACACGCGCTGGCCGCTCATCTTCGCTCTCGTCGGCTATTGGGGGATTGGACTGGGCATCGGTGCCTGGCTGGCCTTCGCAGCAGATTGGAAGGGCGTCGGCATATGGGTCGGTCTTGCCAGCGGACTGGCGGCGGTGGCGATATTGATGCTCGCCCGTTGGCTGCTGCGCGACCGCATCGGCCTGACGCGTCTGTCGCACACATAAACAAAAAGGATTGCAACAACCGTTGACGGATGAACGGTCCGCAACCATATGCGCGGCATCGCTGGCACTCTCATGGGGAGAGTGCCAAAAGACACGTTCAACTTACTGAGCATAAGGGGTTCAACCTATGGGTTTCAGGCCGCTTCATGACCGCGTCCTCGTCCGCCGTGTCGAGGCCGAGGAGAAGTCCGCGGGCGGGATCATCATTCCCGATACCGCCAAGGAAAAGCCGCAGGAAGGCGAAGTGATTTCCGTCGGTACCGGCGCTCGCTCGGACGACGGCAAGGTCACGCCGCTCGACGTTAAGGCGGGCGACAAGATCCTCTTCGGCAAATGGTCCGGCACCGAAGTGAAAATCGACGGTGAGGACCTCATCATCATGAAGGAAAGCGACATCCTCGGGATCGTCGGCTGACCATCCGCGGCGCGAAAATGGCGCCGCATCGCGTGACTTTAGAGAACTTAAGACAACGGAAAGGGTAGCCAAATGGCAGCCAAAGACGTGAAATTCAGCCGCGACGCGCGTGAGCGCATTATGCGCGGCGTCGACATCCTCGCCGATGCGGTCAAGGTGACTCTGGGGCCGAAGGGCCGCAACGTCATCCTGGAGAAAAGCTTCGGCGCTCCCAGGATCACCAAAGACGGCGTCACCGTCGCCAAGGAAATCGAGCTTAAGGACAAGTTCGAGAATATGGGCGCGCAGATGGTGCGCGAGGTGGCCTCGAAGACCAACGACATCGCTGGCGACGGCACGACGACTGCGACCGTCCTTGCTCAGTCGATCGTTCGCGAGGGCATGAAGTCCGTTGCGGCCGGCATGAACCCGATGGATCTCAAGCGCGGTATCGATCTTGCCGTCGGCAAAGTCGTCGAGAACTTGAAGGGCGTTTCCAAGGACGTTCAGGGTTCGAGCGAGATTGCGCAGGTCGGAATCATTTCGGCCAATGGCGACCGTGAGGTCGGCGAGAAGATCGCCGAGGCGATGGAGAAGGTCGGCAAGGAAGGCGTGATCACCGTCGAGGAGGCCAAGGGCCTCGAGTTCGAGCTCGACGTGGTCGAAGGCATGCAGTTCGACCGCGGCTATCTCAGCCCGTACTTCATCACCAATCCGGAAAAGATGGAGGTGGAGCTTAGCGACCCCTACATCCTGATCCACGAGAAGAAGCTGTCGAACCTGCAGGCGATGCTTCCGATCCTCGAATCGGTCGTTCAGAGCGGCCGTCCGCTGCTGATCATTGCCGAGGACATCGAGGGTGAGGCGCTTGCGACCCTGGTCGTCAATAAGCTTCGCGGCGGCCTCAAGGTCGCGGCGGTCAAGGCACCGGGCTTTGGCGATCGCCGCAAGGCGATGCTGGAGGACATCGCGATCCTCACCGGCGGTGAGATGATCAGCGAAGACCTCGGCATCAAGCTCGAGAACGTCACGACCACCATGCTCGGTCAGGCCAAGCGCATCACAATCGACAAGGACAATACGACCATTGTCGACGGTGCCGGCACCCGCCAGGCCATCGAGGCTCGAGTGGGTGCAATCCGCCAGCAGATCGACACCACTACGTCCGACTACGATCGCGAGAAGCTGCAGGAGCGTTTGGCGAAGCTCGCCGGCGGCGTTGCGGTCATCAAGGTCGGCGGTGCGACCGAGATCGAGGTGAAGGAGCGCAAGGACCGTGTCGATGACGCACTCCACGCGACCCGCGCCGCGGTCGAGGAAGGAATCGTCCCGGGTGGCGGCGTTGCTCTGCTCTACGCGACAAAGGCGCTCGACGGCCTGACTGGCGAAAACGACGATCAGACCCGCGGTATCGACATCGTGCGCAAGGCGCTGCAATCGCCCGTGCGGCAGATCGCCGAAAATGCGGGCCATGACGGGGCGGTTGTCGCCGGCAAGCTGATCGACGGCAACGACACGAAGCTTGGCTTCAATGCCCAGACGGAGACTTACGAGGATCTCGTCAAGTCCGGCGTGATCGATCCGACCAAGGTAGTGCGCACGGCGCTTCAGGACGCGGCAAGCGTTGCTGGATTGCTGATCACCACTGAGGCGACCATCGCCGAGCTTCCGGAAGACAAGCCGACTCCGGCTATGGCCGGCGGCGGAATGGGCGGAATGGACTTCTAAGCCGATCCGTCAATCCGACGAATTGGAAGGGCCGGGGCGTTGCTTCGGCCCTTCTTCATTTGCTTCGAGATTGTTGAGCATATCTTCCACCTCGTTAAGCTGGTCCGATTGCTCGGCGGTCGGCGCCGGCGGTCGCTGATCGCGGCAGCCGCATAGGATTAGCGCGAAACAGAGAATGGAAGCTTTCATCGCGCGCGAACTACCATTTCGCGCGACCACAAAAAAAGGGCCGCCCGGTTGGGGCGACCCTTTTCTGATTAGGCTTCGAAGCGAGGCAGCTTACTGAGCGTTGCTCGCAGCGTTCTCGGCCGCGTTGCCGAGGTTTTCAACGGCATTACCGGCGTTCTCAACGGCATTGCCGGCCGCGTTGAGCGCGTTCTCGGCGCTGGCGGTCGCCTCGTTGGTCGCGGCATTGACGTCATACTCGGCGGCGTTCTCGACGGCAGTCTCGTTGGCGGCATTATTCTCTGCCTTCGGCTGGCACGCGGCAAGGCCGAGGCCGAGGACCGCAACGGTCACAGCAGCAATCTTCATGATCGTTCCACTCCCTTAAAAAGCGCCCACGAATGGGCACCCAAGTCTCGGCCCGCTCGCGAGTCGCTCGGGCCAAGCGAGCGGGAATAGCGGCAATCCCTATCTGTGCACAAGGGATTATTTCAACGCTGTGAATTGACGATATAAAGATATGTTTATATCGTTAACTCTTGTGGTGAGTGCACCTCTGCCTTTGGCCGATCACTTTCAGGCGCTGGCCGATCCGACCCGGCTGCGCATCCTCGCGCTCCTTCGAATCATGGAGCTTTCGGTCGGCGAGCTTGCGCAAGTGCTTGGCCAGAGCCAGCCCCGCGTTTCGCGCCACCTGAAGATTCTCGCTGACGCCGGAGTGCTCGAACGCCGCAAAGAAGGCAGCTGGGTGTTTCTTGCTCTTGCCGCAATTGATCGGATTGAGCCGGTGTTCGCATTGATCGATCAGTGGGTCGACGGCGCGACAGAGGCCGCCTTTGCTTCGGATGCGGCCCGCACGGAGACCGTTCGCTCGGAGCGCGCCGCGGCGGCCAACCGCTATTTTGCCGGGCACGCGGAAGTCTGGGACCAGATCCGCTCGCTTCACGTGGCCGAAAGCGAGGTCGAGCAGGCGATCGATCGCGCCCTCGGCAAGCGCCCGCTCGGCAGGCTGGTCGACATCGGCACCGGCACCGGCCGAATGATCGAGCTGTTCGGACCGCGCTCCAGTCGGGCGATTGGTATAGACCGCTCGTCCGAAATGCTGCGGCTCGCTCGCGTGAAGCTCGAAGCGGCCGGAATCCAGTCGAGCCTGCGCCAGGGCGACATGTATGCCCTGCCGCTTGACGACCGGTGCGCCGAGAGCGTCATCATCCACCAAGTCTTGCACTATGCCCACTCACCGGCTGCCGCGATCGCCGAGGCGGCGCGGGTTCTGGCGGCCGGCGGGACACTACTGGTCGTCGATTTCGCAGCCCACGACCGCGAGGAGCTGCGTGAGCGTGACGCACACATTCGCCTCGGCTTCGAGGATGAGGCGATGGCGGGCTGGTTCAGCGCCGCAGGTTTGGAGGTCGATCAGATCCAACACCTCAAAGGTGGGGAGCTGACCGTCACCTTATGGCGTGGAGTCAAGGCGGCGCTGCCGCAGCGGAGGGCGGCATGAACGCCTTCGAATCTCTGGGACGGCACCTGCCTTTGTTCGCCGAGGCGCGAGGCGACATCCAAGTCAGCTTCGAGTTCTTCCCGCCGAAGACGGAGAAGATGACGGAGACGCTATGGGAATCGATTCAGACGCTCGCTCCACTTCACCCGCGCTTCGTCTCGGTGACATACGGCGCCGGCGGCTCGACCCGGGAACGGACCCATGCGACCGTCGAGCGGATCCTCAAGGAGACTCCGCTAACGCCCGCTGCGCACCTCACGTGCGTCGGCGCAAGCTGTGAGGAAATCGACGTTATTGCCCGCGACTATTGGGAGCTCGGCGTCCGCAACATCGTCGCATTGCGAGGCGACCCGTCGGAACCGGGATCGAAGTACGAGCCGCACCCTGAAGGCTACCGCGACGGAGCTGCCCTGGTTGCCGGCCTCAAGAAGGTCGCGCCTTTCGACATTTCCGTCGCCGCCTATCCGGAGGTTCATCCGGACTCGTCGACTCGCCAATTCGACCTCGAAAATCTGAAGCGCAAGGTGGATGCGGGAGCCGACCGCGCGATCACACAGTTCTTCTTTTCACCTGACTGCTTCTTTCGCTTCCGCGACGACGCAGCGGGTGCAGGCATTGACGCGGAAATCGTTCCGGGCATCCTCCCGGTTTCAAACGTCGCAACGACCCGACGCTTCGCGCAGACTTGCGGCGCGACCATTCCGCAATGGCTGGACGAACTCTTCGAAGGCCTCGACGATCTGCCCGCTGCGCGCCAGCTTATTGCAGCGACCGTCGCCTCCGAGCTCTGCGGTCAGCTGTATGCAGGCGGTGTCCGTCACTTTCATTTCTACACTCTCAACCGCGCTGAGCTCAGCTACGCGATCTGTCATCTGTTGGGCGTAAGGCCGAAATCATGAGCGCCTCCGCAACCCTTCGTGCCGAAGCGGCCAAGCGAATTCTGATCAAGGATGGGCCGTACGGAACTGCGATTCAGGCGGAAAGGCTTCCCGCTGAAGCCTATTGCGGGGGCCTGGACCTGGTGAAGGATCAGAAAGGCAACAACGACCTCATCAACCTCACGCAGCCGCAGAGCGTGCGCGCCACTTGCGAGCGCTTCGTGGAGGCTGGAGCCGAGATACTCGCCACTAATACCTTCAACGCCAATGCGATCAGCCAGGCCGACTATGGTGCGGAGGATTTCGTTGCGCAAATGAATCGTGCCTCGGCCGAGATCGTCCGTGAGATAGCCGATCGCTATTCAGCGAGGGACGGCAAACCGCGCTGGGTCGCGGGTGCCCTCGGTCCGACGAACAAGACCTTGTCGCTATCGCCCAATGTCAACGATCCGGCATATCGCGAGGTCGATTTCGACCAGGTCAAATCCGTCTATCGCGAGCAGATCGATGCGCTGGTCGAAGGCGGCGTCGATTTCATCCTGATTGAGACCATCTTCGACACACTCAATGCCAAAGCAGCGATTATGGCCGGCCTTGAGGCGGAACAGGCGCTTGGCCGCGAGCTGCCGTTGATGATTTCCATGACCCTGACCGACCTGTCCGGCCGCAATCTGTCCGGCCACACGGTGGAAGCTTTCTGGGCATCGGTCCGCCATGCGAAACCGATCACTATCGGCCTCAATTGCTCGTTCGGTGCGGAGCAGCTGCGACCGCATCTCGCCGCACTGGCGGCCGTCGCCGACACGTTGGTGATGGCCTATCCCAACGCTGGCCTTCCCAACGAGCTAGGAGAATATGACGAAGCTGCCACGGACACCGCGGCTCAGGTGAGCAACTGGGTGACCAGCGGACTCGTTAACATCGTCGGCGGCTGCTGCGGGACAACCCCGCAGCACATCGCCGCAATTGCCGGGGCGGCGCGTGATTGCACGCCGCGCGTCGTCCCGGCTGCTCAGAATGGAACCCTGCTCGCCGGCCTCGAGCCGATGCTGATCGCCGCCTAAGCGATGGAATTGTCCAAGGTCGATCAAGCCGGCGCAGGAGCGCGATTCGTCAACATTGGTGAGCGATGCAATGTCACCGGCTCGGCCCGTTTCAAGAAGCTGATCCTCGCAGGCGATTACGATGCGGCGGTTGCCGTCGCGCGCGATCAGGTCGAAAACGGAGCCCAAATTCTCGACGTCAACATGGACGAGGCGCTGCTCGATTCCGAGCAAGCGATGACGACTTTTCTGAAACGCATCGCCGCCGAGCCGGACATCGCTCGCATTCCGGTGATGGTCGACAGCTCGAAATGGAGTGTGATTGAGGCGGGTCTTAAGTGCGTGTCAGGCAAGCCGATCGTCAATTCCATCTCGATGAAAGAGGGCGACGGTCCATTCCTCGACGTTGCGCGCATATGCCGGGCTTATGGCGCTGCCGTCGTCGTAATGGCGTTCGATGAAGTCGGACAGGCGGATACGGCCGCCCGCAAGGTCGAGATCTGCGAGCGTGCCTACAGGATGCTGGTCGCGGATGGCACCGATCCCCAGGACATCATCTTCGACCCAAACATCTTCGCCGTTGCAACGGGCATCGAAGAGCACCGGCGCTATGCGATCGACTTCATCGAAGCAGCGGGCGAGATCCGACGGCGCTGTACGGGAGTGCACATTTCAGGCGGCCTGTCGAACCTCAGCTTTTCTTTCCGCGGCAACGAGCCGGTGCGGCGCGCGATGCACAGCGTGTTCCTTTACCATGCAATTCCGGCCGGCATGGAGATGGGCATCGTCAATGCCGGCCAGCTGGACGTTTACGATCAAATCGATCCTGAGCTGCGCGAGGCCTGCGAGGACGTAATCCTCGACCGGCGACCGGACGCGACCGAGAGACTGGTTGAGCTCGCCGAACGCTTCAAAGGCACCGACGCAGCCGAGGAAAAAAAGCTTGCGGAATGGCGCGGCTTGCCCGTCACCGAACGCCTGTCTTACGCGCTGGTGAAGGGCATCGACGCGCACATCGTCGAGGATACCGAGGAAGCCCGTCAGCAGTTCGCTCGGCCGATCGAGGTCATCGAAGGTCCGCTGATGGACGGCATGAACGTCGTCGGCGACCTGTTCGGATCGGGCAAGATGTTCCTGCCGCAAGTCGTGAAATCCGCGCGCGTGATGAAGCGCGCGGTCGCTCACCTCATCCCATTCATCGAAAAGGAAAAAGAGGAAAAGGGAGTTACCCAGGGCAAAGGCCGAATCGTGATGGCGACTGTGAAGGGCGACGTCCACGACATCGGCAAGAACATCGTCGGCGTGGTCCTGCAGTGCAACGGCTTCGAAGTCATCGACCTCGGCGTCATGGTTCCCTGGCAAGTCATACTGCAGGCCGCCAACGACAATCAGGCGGACATGATCGGCCTTTCCGGCCTGATCACCCCGTCGCTTGACGAGATGGTGACCGTCGCCGGAGAGATGCAGCGTGCCGAATTGAGCCTGCCGCTGCTGATCGGAGGCGCCACAACGAGCAAAGCCCACACAGCACTCCGCATTGACCCGGCCTATAAGGGACCCGTGATCCACGTGCTCGATGCCAGCCGAGCGGTCGGAGTGGCATCTTCGTTGGTATCGGACACACAGCGTGAGCCCCTGATCGCGGGCACGGCCGACGATTACGAGAAGCTTCGCAAATCGCGCGAGCGCAGCGGGCACAGCGAACTCGCGACCCTTGAGGGCGCGCGCGCCAATGCCTTTCCCTACGATCCATCCGGTCAGGTGCCGGCGCCGCAATATCCGGGACTTCATCACTTCGGCGACTGGCCGCTGAAAGATCTCAAGGCCTCGATCGACTGGACGCCCTTCTTCCGCGCCTGGGAATTGGCCGGGACATATCCGGCAATCCTCGACGATCCCGTCGTCGGCGAAAGTGCGCGCAGCCTCTTCGACGATGCTCAGCAGATGCTTGACCAACTCATTGCGGAACGCTGGGTTACGCCCAAGGCGACCGTCGGACTATGGCGCTGCAAACGTGAGGGCGACGATGTGCTCGTACTCGCCGGCAACGACTGGACACGACTGCCCTTCCTCCGCCAGCAGGTGAAGAAGCGGGAAGGTCGGCACAACATGTGCCTTGCCGATTTCATCAATCCCGAGGGTGAGGACTGGATCGGCGGTTTCGCCGTCGGAATCCACGGGCTCGAGCCGCATCTCGAGCGGTTCAAGCGAAGTGTCGACGATTATGATGACATCCTTTTGAAGGCGCTCGCCGATCGGCTAGCCGAGAGTTTCGCCGAAGTACTCCACGCTCAGGTCCGCAATCGCCTGTGGGGCTATGCTGACGAGCATTTTTCGAACGAGCAGCTGATTCGCGAGAAGTATCAGGGCATTCGTCCCGCGCCCGGCTATCCCGCGTGCCCCGACCACAGTTTGAAGCCGATCCTGTTCGAGATGCTCGGCGGCACGCCCGGCCGTGTGACCCTGACCGAGAATTTCGCAATGCTTCCGACCTCGGCCGTGTCCGGGTTCTACTTTGGCCACCGCGACAGCCAATATTTCGGCGTGGCGCGCATTGGTCGCGATCAGTTGGAGGACTATTCAACTCGCCGAGCGGTCTCGATCGACTACGCGGAACGATGGCTTCGGCCTAATCTCGACTAGAGACTCGCGGAGGAGCGTTCTTTTTCAGCACCGCCTCGGTGAACAGGGAGCGGGGCGCATCCACCTTCAACTGCGCTCTTCGACCGGGCCATGAGCGTTCCCATTCGCGCCACAGCCGGGGTTCTGCCGCTTCGCCGGCAGATTCCTGGATCATCCGCAACTCACCGTCCGCGTTCGCCAGTAAGTCGCGGTCATTTTCGAGGCCCGGCAACTGAAAGCGTTCGTCGATCCGCCCCAGGTTGGATCGTGCCGCGCCGATCAGCACACGCGCAGTCGCCCGGTCGGGTTCGCTCCGTGCGAGGCGCAGAGCCGAATCGACCTCATTCAGCAGAACGTCGGCCGTGAAGTCGACGTCGCGGGGACCGCAATTCCTCGCATCGATGGAACGCACATAGGCGGTGACGCCCTTCAGGACGGTTGGAGGCGGCTCCGGTCCGTCGAATTCCTGCGTAATCAGTCCGTGGATGAAGCGTTGGAGATCCGGTTTGGCGGAATCGCGCGATACGATGCGCTTTGCGGGGTCGCCGGCGAGATCCGGGATCGGCTTGGGATTGAACTTGCCGTCACCGCGATGGCTGCTGAGCAGCGACGCAGTTACGTCGGCCGTTCCAGCCGCGGCGGAAATGCCAGGAAAATGGAAATCGGGATTGCCCCGCCCGTTCCGATGACAACTCGAGCAACTGAGACCGACGCGCGCGGCCTGACCCCCGAGCAGCAATGGTGCGCGGAAAGCGATCCGTCCAATCTCGGCGGACCGTCGCTGCGCCGGATCGGTTGGAGGCGTGAAACATTCGGGCGGCAGACGATCCAAGCGCTCGATGGGAGCTCCAAGGGCGAGCCAGCGCAACTCGCGAATCGAAATCCCGGCGGGCTGGTCTGCGGCAACCAGCAGCGCGGCGCCGATCAAGTAGACGGCGCGCGCTTTTCCTTGATCCATTGACGCAACTCGTCGGCCTCGGCGCAGCCAAAAGTGCAGATGCGGTCGAGTTTCGCCAGCATCGCCCTCGCGCCGGTGAGGTTGCCGCGCTCGACCATCAGCTCTCCATAATATTCGGTGGCGCCCTTGTGGTTGGGCGCGGCCGCGAGGGCTTGGCGATAGTAATCCTCGGCCACCGAGTAATGTCCGAGCTTGCGGTTGGCGAAGCCGAGATAGGTAAGGATATCCGGATGGGCGCCGAACACTTCCCTGGCTTTTTGCAGAGAACGGAGGGCTTCCTCGTAACGCCGTTCATGGATCAGGCTGACCGCCTCGAGATACGCGGTGTCGCCCACCTCGCTGCCGGCAAACAGCAACTCACCCGGCGCCGTGATAGCGGCCTGGGGCTGTCCTAGCGCTGTCGTGATTGAGCCGACCGCCCGGCTGAGCTTGTCGGCATCCGGGCAAGACGTCCCGCACGCGGTCTGAAGTTGCTTCAAAGTCGCCAGTTCGGTTTCCGCTTTCGCCCGATCGCCGAGTTTGGCATAGGTGATGCCTAGCTGCTCGTGAGCGAGGATCAGCGTCTTGTCGAGCTTGACCGCTCGCTCGAGATATTTCTGGGCGCCCCTATAGTCGTTGAGCTCCATGTAGGTGATGCCGAGGACCGTATTCAGGCTCGGGTCCTTCGAGGCATCGGGATAAACCTTCATGAAGGACGCTTTGGCGTCTTCAAATCGGCGTGCTTTGAGCGCTTCCATCCCCTTCTGATATTCGGCAGCAGGGTCGTAGTTGCCTGATGACATGCTCGGCGGCGTGGGCGTCGAGCTGCCACGGTTCATATCTGCGGCTCCTAGGAGGAGGGCGGCCGACAACAGGAATACAGCGCGTGCTGCGAGAGTGCTTTGCATCGGAATTCCCCTCTGGCTGGGGTGCTTCATCATTATCATTTAGCCTTAGTAGCGGCAATCGGATCGAATGGTTCATGTCCGTCGAGTGACGAAATCGCTACATGTTCAAAAAGGGGCCTGACGGGAAGCTGGTCCGAGTCGAGATGAAATGACTTTGCCGCGCCCTCTGCGCTAACGGACTCAGGAATGCTGAGACGATTGTTCCTTTTTCTTGCGCTACTGTTCGCGGCCTCACTTGCGCAGGCTCGCGGAATCGAACCCGAGCTCGTTGCCGAAGGACCGGCGCCGCCTGGCGGTGAAGTCGACCTCGCAATCCGCATGAATCCCGCGCCCGGCTGGCATGGCTATTGGCAAAATCCAGGTGACGCCGGCTTGCCGATGGACGTGAAGTGGCAGCTGCCGAGCGGTTTCTCGGTCGGGCCGTTGCAATATCCGGTGCCGGGGAAACTCACGATCGCCGGTCTGATGAACTACGTCTATAAGCGCGATTACGCCGTGCTCGTGCGCCTGAAGGTGCCGGAGCACGCGCGCGCAACGGTGCCGATACGAGCGTATGCGCACTGGCTCGCCTGCACCGACAAGATCTGCGTGCCCGAACAGGGGGAATTCTCACTCAACCTCCCGGTTGGCAGCGGAACCCCACAACGAGCGCAGTTCGATGAATGGCGAAGGATGCTTCCGCGCCCGATCGTCGGCGCTGGTCATTTTGCAATCGCCGGAGGCATGCTCCGGGTCGCCGTTCCGCTCCCCGCCGATGTCGCTGTCGACGAGCCCTACTTATTCCCCATCACTGACGGGCCAGTCGACTACGCTGCGAAGCAACGCTTTCGCCGTTCCGGAGATTGGCTGATCGCCGAGCTCCAGCGGAAGGGTCCCGCTCCTCAGGAGTTGGCCGGCGTTTTGACGCTGGGCGAGGGGCGGGGGCTGGAGTTTCGTGCCACCCCGGGGGTGGTGCCCGAAGGCGGATCAGCGATTGGGGAAATCGGTACGGAAGCCGTCCTGTGGGCGGTGTTCGGTGCGATCCTGGGCGGCATCTTGCTCAATTTGATGCCATGCGTGTTTCCAATCCTTGCTTTGAAAGCCCTGCATCTTTCGCGAGTTGGCGGCGAGGAGCAGCGAGCCCGGGAAGAGGCCCTTGCATACACTGCGGGCGCCATCGTTGGCACAGGCGCGCTCGGGGTGATTCTGCTCGCGATCCGGGCGGCCGGGACGGAGGCTGGCTGGGCATTCCAGCTGCAGGATCCGCGCACGATCATGCTGCTGCTTCTTCTCTCGGTGGCGATCACGGCCAACCTCGTGGGTCTCTTGGAGCTACCAGTGCTGGCTGGCAGAGCACGACCCGCGGGCGGCTTCGGTACGGGCGCGCTTGCCGCTTTCGTCGCCACGCCCTGCGCCGGCCCGTTCCTCGGAGCCGCACTCGGAACGGCGCTGCTGCTTCCGGCGGTCGGATCGGTACTGGTCTTTTCAGCCCTGGGACTCGGCCTTGCGATTCCTTTCCTCCTCATTGCGTTCGTCCCACCTCTTCGAAATCTTTTGCCCAGGTCGGGGCTCTGGACGAATCGGCTACAGCGCCTTCTGGCCATACCAATGGGTGTGACGGCCATCGCCTGTATTTGGCTCCTCGAGCGTCAAGCTGGGACACGCGGACTGGCCGTGGCGCTAGTCGCCGCCGCGGCGCTGCTCGCCCTGCTAATTTGGTACGGCTTTGCGCAGCGTCGCGAAGCTAAAGACGCGCTGGTCATCTTGCCGTTGGCGATCGCCGTAATCGGAGTGGCGGTGTGGCAGGTGCCCCCGCGAATGGATGCGGCCGGGCACACCATCCAGAACGCCGAGCAATGGAGCGAAACGCGCGTTGCGACCTATGTCCGGAATGGGCATCGGGTCTTCGTCTATTTCACTGCCGACTGGTGTCTGACCTGCAAGGCGAATGAGGCGACGGCGATCGACCGCGACGAAGTACGCGACGCATTCAGGAAATCGGGCGTGAAAGTGCTCGCCGGCGATTGGACCAACGGTGATCCGGCGATCACCCGATTCCTGGAAAGCCACGGCCGTGCGGGCGTTCCCTTCTATCTTTGGTATGCGCCCGGACGGGCGCGAGAGGAGCTGCCGCAAATCCTCACTCCGGCGATGCTCATTTCCCGCGCTCAGGCACAGAAGCGCTAGGACCGCGCTGCCAAACTTTCTTTCCCGCAATCCAGGTTTCCAACACCTGTGTGCGTGCAAGCTGCTGCGCGTCGACTCTGGTCGGATCGCGGTCGACGATGATGAAGTCAGCCCATTTGCCGGACTCCAGCGATCCGATCTTGTCCTCGGCGAAGCTGGCATGGGCCGCCCCGCGGGTGAAGGCGCCCAACGCTTGTTCGAAGGTCAGGCGCTCACTCGGAATCCATCCGCCCGGCGGCTGGCCGTTGATGTCCTGCCGGCTGATCGCAGCAGCTAGCCCGGGGACTGGATTGGGCGACTCAACAGGAAAGTCGCTGCCGAACGCCAATTTCGCGCCGGATTTGACCACCGATCGCCAGGCGTAGGCGCCCGCCAGCCGGTTCGGCCCGAGCCGCTTCTCGGCCATCAGGCGGTCGCTGGTCTCGTGGGTCGGCTGCATCGACGCGATGATCCCGGCGGGCGCCAGCCGCCGGATGTCGGCCGGATCGACTACCTGTGCATGCTCGATCCGCCAGCGGCAGTCTTTGGCGCAATATTGCGCCAGCTTTTCGTAGGTCGAAATTACCTGCGCGTTGGCGGCATCGCCGATTGCATGGGTCGCCACCTGGAAACCGGCCACGGCGGCCTGCTTGGCGAGGCTGAGTAACTCCTCGTCCGAATGGAACTGCAGCCCACGCGTGTCCGGCTTGTCGGCATAGGGTTGTTTCAGCCACGCGCCGCGCGAGCCGAGGGCGCCGTCTGCGTAGAACTTGATGCCAACCATTCGGAGGTGGTCGCCGTAGAGCCAAGGCGTCGGGGTCGGCACTGCCTTTAGCGAACCAAGGCCATCGGCATAGACCATCAGCCGCACTTTCACCCGACCCGCCTCACCCGCACGTCGCATCGCGTTCCAGCTGTCGAGCGGCGTGCTCATCGATCCGACGCTGGTCACACCGTAGCTGAGCAAGATGTCCTGCGCCCTGGCGAGCGCCTGGTCGAGCTCGGCTGGTGTCGGGGGCGGAACCGCCTTGCCAACCAGGTCTATCGCGTTGTCGACGAATAGCCCGTTTTCGATTCGGCCACCTGCAGGAGCCGGCGTTTGCGCGGTGACACCGGCGGCTTTCATCGCCGCGCTGTTGGCGATCGCTGCATGGCCGTCGATGCGCTCTAACCAAACCGGGCGGTCGCTGACCACTGCGTCAAGGTCCGCCGCTGTCGGAAATTTCTTGTCCGGCCATAACTCCTGGTTCCAGCCGAACCCGAGAATCCAGCGGGAGTCAGGATGCGAATCGGCGAAGGATTTGAGCCGTCGCTGCAGGTCGACGATCGATGTCGTGCCGGTGAGGTCCAATCGCACACTGAGGAGTCCGAGCCCCGACCCCTGACCAGGGGATTCAACGACATGGCCGTGCGCGTCGATGAGCCCGGGAAGCAGCGTCTTCCCTTCGCCATTGATCAATCGATCATAGCGCTTCACTCGCGGATGCGATGCACTGATCACGGCCTCGACGCGTCCGTCGTCATTGATGAGCAGGCTGCCGAACCGCTGAAGCTTTCCGTCTGGACCGACCTGGATGCCGTTGACATTACTGACGAGGGTTTCCGACGATGCCGGTGAGGCGAGCAGCGCTGCGACGAGCGCAATGAGTGGCTTGTGCATGCGCTCGCATAGCATTGTCCCTCGCCAAGTGAACGGCTAGGCCTCGCGCCCATGCTCGAGCCTCCGACGATCGACGACATTCGTGCCGCGGCTCAGCGCATCGACGGCGCCGTGATCCGCACTCCGATGCTGATCAGCCGCACGCTCTCCGAGATCGTCGGCGCCGAGATTTGGCTCAAATTCGAAAATTTGCAGTTCACCGCCGCATACAAGGAGCGTGGGGCGCTCAACAAGTTGCTTCAACTGACGCCCGAGGAACGCGCGCGCGGCGTTATCGCTGCGTCAGCGGGCAATCATGCCCAGGCGGTAGCCTATCACGCAAAAAGGCTCGGAATTCCCGCAACGATCGTCATGCCCGCGCCGACTCCGAGCGTCAAAGTGACCCAAACCGCTGGGCACGGCGCAACGGTCGTCCTTCACGGAGACATGTTCGACGATGCTTATGCGAAGGCGCGCGAGCTTGCGCTCGAGAAGGGCTACGTTTTCGTTCACCCCTTCGATGACGCGCAGATCATTGCCGGGGCGGGCACCCTTGGGCTCGAGATGCTCGAGGATGCACCCGATCTCGACACGATCGTCGTCCCCATCGGGGGCGGCGGACTGATGTCGGGCGTGTCGATCGCCACCCGAGCGATGAAGCCGGATATCGAATTGATCGGCGTCGAGGCCGAACTCTATCCGTCGATGAAATGCGCGATCGAGGGATGCAACCTTCCGCTCGGCGGAGACACTCTCGCCGAAGGCATTGCAGTCAAGCAGCCGGGCTTGCTCACCTCACGCATTCTCAGTGAGCTCGCAAACGATGTGATGCTGGTATCGGAGCGTGACCTGGAGCGCGCGGTCTCCATGCTCGTCGGAATCGAGAAGACGGTCGTCGAAGGAGCAGGGGCTGCCGGGCTGGCAGCGATGCTCGGACAACCCGAGCGCTTCAAAGGCAAGAAGGTGGCGACTGTCCTGTGCGGCGGAAATATCGACACTCATCTCCTCGCCAACGTGCTCGTCCGGAATCTGGTGCGCGAGGGCCGAATCGCGCGGCTTCATGTGGCGGCGCACGATCAGCCCGGAGCCTTGGCCGCGATCACAAGCAAGGTCTACGAAGCTGGCGTCAATATCATCGAAATCAATCACAGCCGGATCTTCACCCGGCTGCCGGCCAAAGACACTGTAATTGAGGTCGAATGCGAGGCTCGCGACCCAGCTTCGATCGACGACGTGGTGGCGCGACTCGAAGCCGCCGGATTCCACGTCGAACGCGCATCGCTCGACTAATTTCAGCAAAGACTATGGCTGTTTTTGCTGTCTCTGAGCGAGACACACGTAACTTTTGCCTGTTTGGACGCTTCCAAACTCTTTCCTATGGCGTTTACCAGCGGCATAAAGAGCCGTGTAACCGTTCACATGAGGTAGCCGGGGTGAGCGCACCATTTCGCTTTCCCAAGTTCTTCGTAACGAACCCCAGCCCGTGCCCGTATCTGCCGGGCAAGGTTGAACGGAAAGTCTTCACTGAACTCAGCGGCCGCCACGCCAGCGAGCTTAACGAGTCCTTGGGCCGAATCGGCTTCCGCCGGAGTCAGTCCGTGGCCTATCGGCCGAGCTGTATCGATTGCTCTGCGTGCGTCTCAGTTCGCGTACTCGCCGCCGAGTTCGAGGCCAGCGCAACCCAACGCAAGATCCTCCGCCGCAATGCCGACCTTGAGGTCACGGCCTGCAAGCCTTGGACCACTGAAGACCAATATCAGCTGCTCCGCCGCTACCTGGCCGCACGTCACCCCGGCGGTGGAATGGCAGAGATGGATGAGGGCGACTTCGCCGACATGGTCGAACAGACGCCGGTGCGCACCTACGTCATCGAATATCGTGAACCGCCCAAGAACGGCCGCCCCGGCAGGCTGGTAGGCGCATGTCTCAGCGACCAGCAGAGTGATGGTCTGTCGATGATCTATAGTTTCTTCGACGTCGGACCCGACGCGCGAAAGGGACTCGGAACCTACATCATCCTCGACCATATCGTCCGCGCCGCCCGCGCAGGCCTGCCCTACGTCTACCTTGGCTATTGGGTCGAAGGATCCCCGCGGATGGCCTACAAGACCGCCTTCAGGCCGTTGGAACGGCTCGGCCGCGACGGATGGCGGCGGTTGGATGAGGCTGATTCGGACTTAGAGGCCGAACCGGTGACGCTCCCCACCCGTCGCGCCCGCACCCGTCTTCTAATCGACGCATAAAAAAAGACGGAGCGCCTCGGCGCCCCGCCTTCTCCCCAATCCCCCGTGTGAAGTTTAAGCGACGGCCGCTTGCGGTTCCGGCTCGGACGCTTCCTCCGGATCGCGCAGCACATAGCCGCGGCCCCAGACGGTTTCGATGTAATTGGCGCCGCCGCAAGCCAGGCTCAGCTTCTTCCTGAGCTTGCAAATGAACACGTCGATGATCTTGAGCTCCGGCTCATCCATCCCGCCGTAGAGATGATTGAGAAACATCTCTTTGGTGAGCGTCGTGCCCTTGCGCAGCGAAAGCAGCTCCAGCATCGCATATTCCTTGCCGGTCAGATGCACTCGGGCGCCATCGACCTCGACTGTTTTGGCGTCCAGGTTCACGGCGAGCTTGCCGGTGCGGATGACCGATTGCGAATGACCCTTTGAGCGGCGCACGATCGCGTGGATCCGAGCGACCAGCTCGTCGCGATGGAATGGCTTCGTGACATAATCGTCGGCCCCGAAGCCGAGCGCTCGGACCTTGCTGTCCATCTCGCCGATGCCCGACAAGATCAGGACCGGAGTGGAGACCTTCGCAGTGCGAAGCTTCTTCAGCACGTCGTAGCCATGCATGTCCGGCAGGTTCAGGTCGAGCAGAATGATGTCGTAATCGTACAGCTTGCCGAGATCGAGGCCCTCTTCCCCGAGATCGGTTGTGTAGACGTTGAAGCCTTCGGTGCCGAGCATCAGTTCGATGCTCTTGGCCGTCGTCGGCTCGTCTTCGATCAGCAGCACGCGCATTGCTGGTTCCCCCGTTCGCGGCCCAGGACGTAAACCGCCCTTAACGGCCTTGAAGCCCTCATTAACCATCCAATGTCTGAAGGGAAAAGGTTAATAATTCCTAACATGCTGGATTCCTTGGCTTCGTTGCAAGGGAGTCACAAATCCATCCACAGGACGGCTATCGTTGCGCACGCGGTGGCTGCGTGGCACGGCCGTACGATGCTCCTCTCCAACCGCATCCTCTTCATCGACGCTGAAGCAATCGTTCTCGACAAGCCGGCGGGCTTGCCGGTTGACGAGCCGCGCCGGGGCGGGGAGTCGATCGCTGGGCGGCTCGCCGAGCTCAAATGTGGGTTCAAGCGGCTTCCGACGCCGATGCACAGGCTCGATACGGACACCAGTGGCTGCCTGTTGTTCGCTCGTACCCCGAAGGCGCGAGCGGCGTTTCAACGGGCTTTCGAGACACGACGGGTCGAAAAATACTATTTGGCCGTCATAGATGCGGAAATAGCGGAGGATGAAGGCGTGATCGACATTCCGCTCGCGAAGCGTTCGAGCGCCGAAGCCGGTTGGCGGATGGTCGCGGACAAACATGGTCAACCGGCAACAACGCGCTGGCGGCGGATAGCGTCTCGCGGCTCCACTTTGGTTGAATTTCGTCCCGTGACGGGACGCACGCATCAGATTCGCGCGCACGCACGCGGGGCGTTTGGCCGGGGAATCGTGGGAGATCGCGTCTACGGCGTTCCTGGAGGACCGATGCTGCTTCACGCCTCGCGGTTGGTCATCCCGCGCGATGGCAAGCCGAGCATCGATGTGACCGCGCCGCTACCGGATTATTTCGCCGAGTGGCGCGATGCCGACTGAGGAAGTTCTAATCCCTGAGGACGCGCTGAACGAAAGCTTCCTCGCGGCGACGGGTCCCGGCGGCCAGAATGTCAACAAGGTCGCGACCGCCGTGCAGCTGCGCGTCGATCTCTTCAAGCTTGGCTTGGATCCGGACGCCTATGAACGGCTGAAGCGCATCGGTGGCAGCCGCATTACAACCGCAGGCGAATTGATCATCACGGCGCGGCGATTCCGAACGCAGGAGGCCAATCGCACCGATGCACGGCGGCGACTGGCGGAAATGATTGCGGCGGCCCATATCGTGCAGCCGAAACGCAAGGCGACGCGGCCCAGCCGGGCGGCAAAGGCCGAGCGCGTCGAAAGGAAGCGGCAGCGGAGCGCAGTCAAGCGCTCACGAGGCCGAGTGGAGCTGGATTGATGTACGATTTCAAGATCGCCGCAGCGGACAAGCCCACACTGTACCGCGACCTCGCGTCGGCGCTCGAAGGGCTTGTTGCTGGGGAACCGGATCCGATCGCCAACATGGCCAATGCTTCCGGCCTGATTTTTGAGACGCTTCCCCACGTCAACTGGGTCGGTTTTTACCGCAACATTGGCGACGAACTCGTCATTGGCCCCTTCCAGGGCCGCCCGGCGTGCATCCGCATCCCGTTTGGCGAGGGTGTGTGCGGCGTGGCGGCGCAGACTCGCCAGGTGCAGCGCGTTGATGATGTCCATTCGTTTCCGGGCCACATTGCCTGCGATGCAGCGTCGAACAGCGAGATTGTTGTGCCTATCATCCGCGACGACGAGCTCATCGCTGTCCTCGATATCGATAGCCCGAAGGAGGCGCGGTTCACGGACGAAGATGAAGCCGGCTGCGTCGGCCTCGCCGACATTTTGGCTAAGGTTCTCTAGTATACCGGCTCAGGCCGGGAACAGTCAACTCAGCTGCTCCAGCCGCTCATCGCTGAGGGACCCGGGAATGATCATGACGGGACACGGCAGCTGACCCGCGTCGCCATCGGTGAAGTGATCGACCAAAGGGCCGGGGTGACCGCTCGGCGCTGCTCCGAGAACGAGAGCGTGCACATCCTCGCGGCCGCCAATGAACTCACGCACCACCTTCACCGGCTCGCCCTGCTGAACGATGATTTTTGCCTCGATTCCGCCTTCGTCGAGAATCTCGCCGACCGAGGAGGAGACCACGCCTTCGATGCGTAGTCGTTGTTCTTCTTCGATCGCGGCCTGGACCCCCCCGAACTGCACGAAATCCTGGGGTTCAACGATGCCGAGCACCTCAACCCGGCCACTCGTCTTTGCGGCGCGCCGGGCGGCGAAGCGCAGCGCCACGCGCGCCTCCGCACTGTCGTCGACGATGACGAGGTAAGTGCGTTTCAGTTCCTCTGCCCCCATGAAAGGCCAGTGCTGCGTCAATCGCTGGTGATGTGCAAGCGGCAGGCTAGGGTTTCGCCGCAGACTTGACCGCAACCGGCGCATTCGCTTTGAGCCGCCCGACGCTTGCCGCGCTAGGACCGCCCATGGCCATCGAACTCAAAATGCCCGCCCTGTCCCCGACAATGGAGGAGGGCACGCTCGCCAAATGGCTCGTCAAGGAGGGCGACAAGGTCGAGAGCGGCGACATCCTCGCCGAGATCGAGACTGACAAGGCCACAATGGAGTTTGAGGCGGTGGATGAGGGCACGATCGCGAAAATCCTCGTGCCCGAGGGCACCGACGGGGTGAAAGTAGGTGCGCCGATCGCGATCCTGGCCGGAGAAGGGGAGGATGCGTCGAGTGCAGCCGCCGCAGCACCCAAGGCCGACACCGCTGCTCCGACACCGCCCAAGCCCGCGTCCGAGCCCAAGGCAGACGCGATACCAAAGGCCGCCGCGCCAGCGCAGGCACCCGTAGAAACACCGGCAGCTCCGTCTAAGCCGGCGACCGCGCCTCGTGCCGAAGGAGACCGGATCAAAGCATCGCCACTGGCTCGCCGGCTTGCTCAGGCGCAGAACATCGATCTGTCGAGTCTCCAGGGTAGCGGTCCGGGCGGGCGGATCGTCCGCGCCGACATCGACGCCGCGGTGGGCAAGGGCCCGGCCGCGGCTCCCGCTGCATCGGCTGCGGCACCGGCA
>JBKPLG010000113.1:0-3817 GCA_046731515.1 Pseudomonadota bacterium
CATCACAGGCATTCCTTCCCTTTTTGAGCAGCTTGTGACTGAGAGACCGGCGCTCCCGCTTACCGCAGGAGATTAGCCATGAGTCCTTCCACCACCCTTCCCGGCTCCGAGGGTTCGGTCGATTGCTGGGAGAACGAGGGAGGTCCGGTGCGGTTGCCCGAAATGCAGGCGCGCGACGACCTTCAATCTGAGCTCAAGAAATACGGCATTACGCCGGTTCAGCTGACCGTATTCGATTGGGGTGGCTATCGCTACACCAACTCAAGGGACGCGATTGCCGCGGCGAAGCGGGCGGCCACCTCGACCTGACACAAGGCCCGCCATCCAATTGCTGCGGGCTTGGAAGAGAAATGCGCACCAGAAAGTCCACCGTCGCCTTCCAACGTCCGTTCACTTTGAACGCCGATGTCGGCGAGCTGCCGCCTGGGCGCTATGACATCGATATCGACGAGGAAGAGATTCAGGCCACTGAGCGGATGGCCTACCGACGGGTCGCAATCTACTTCTACGTGCAGAATTTGGCATCGACCCGGTCGGTTGTCGTGAATCCGACCGACCTTGAGTCCGCCTTGGACCGAGATCTGAATCCGGATTGGAAAAGGCGAATGTCAGGGGAAATTGGCGACTGAAGGCATTTCTAATGTCTGCTTTCCACCCAAAGCGGACACTCTCGCTAGGCGGGGTTCATCCTCAATCGCGCCTCTGCCAAAGCGGTGTCGCAATATTCGCGAACCTCGATGATCTCACCGTCGCGCATGCGGAAGACGAAGCAATACTCGTTATTGTAGTCCTCGCCCTTACCGTCTTCACCTCGCCTCGCGCGAGCACCACGACGCGATCCCGATGCGCGATGATTTCCTCGGCGTAGTTGCGATAATCCGTGGCGAAGTTCGCCGACAACGTGGGCACGAGCTTGTTTTGGATCGCGGTCTTGCCTTTGTACCGGCCGGAGACCCGCGACTGACCCATGATGATTCAAGTGATCTCATCCGCCATAGCATCGAGGAATGCCGCTGCATCGGCGCGCCGGCCTTTCAAACGCCTGTTCGATGATCCGTTTGTTATTCGGTCCGTCCATTTCTCCGCCGCTACCTCAGCCCAGTATAAAACTTGAGATCTGCTATGCACTCGAACAGATGCTTACGAAGTGTCTGCTTCGACCCAAAACGGACATTCGGGCGATCACTGCTATAAGAGAGGCTAACGTACGAGGCGCCGTAAGTGGCCAGCGTATTTCTCAGCTATGACCGTGACGACACCGAGCGAGCACGCCCTATCGCGGAAGCGCTGGAGAGCGCGGGGCACGAGGTCTGGTGGGACCTGCACGCAAAGGAGGGGGCCCCTCACCGTCGAAGTTACGCGCGCTTCATTCGTTTCGCGCCTCCCGCGTGCTGCATAGCGAATGGGGAGAAAAACTTGGCGCCGAACACCAGTATTGCGAGGGCATCCTAAGCCGTGCGCGACGCCAGCTATCTCCTCGCGTTAATTGGAGTCCTGTTCCTCGTCGTTGCTGCCGTCGCATGGTGGAGGATCGTCCGCAAACCGGATGAGGAGCCGCCCACTAAGGAAAACAATAAACGTTCGAACACAGCCGCAATGGTTATTGTAGTTGCGCTTCTTTTGAGCGCTGTAGCAGCTGTTGTGGCGGTGCTTGGCTGGTTCCAGCGGTAGATCGAACTGCCGTCCCGCGTTCGACGGCGAGTTCCCCACTATCGCTCCACATCTGACTCATTGCCGCCGAAGACCGCTAGATGTTTTCGTAGGGATGCCTGATTTTATACTCGGCAGCGGCACTGGATTCATCGAGCTGCTTGTGCCGTTCGCGCCCTTTGCGCAACTCACTCAGGATCTGTTCCAAAGTGCCTGACATTTTTTCAAGCAAACGCTGTTCATACGTATTCATTTGGTCCTCCATTTGTAGAGGGCGGGAGGTCTCATTCCCCCTCGTCGACATAATTTCGATGTTCAGCGCGCAGGGCTTGCCCTCGCTGTTGGTGCCCAGGTCATAGGACAGGCGCTGGCCGGTCGTCAGTGGGTTCGCCTTAATGTCCCACGAGAAGGCGCTCTTCTCGAACACCAAATCGTCGCCACCAGTTTCCGGCCTGATCGAGCCGCGACCATTGTTGATATCAAACGAGTCGACGGTGCCAAAATACTTCATGTTGAGTTCCTTCGTTGGCAGGCGCCGGAATTGCCGGCCTGCTGGCTAGGAGACGTGAAAGAAGGAACAGGTGCGATTGAGCGCCCAAGACCGTCGATTGCGACTGATAGCCACTATGTAACCAACGCGGACACGTTACGTTGCGGTCGGGCTATATTAGTCTCACTGCTTTCTCGTAATCGACGTGGCCGCACGGGCACTCCGCGCCGAACCAGCCTCCTCGCGGCCCGATCACTTTGCGGCAGGCGGATGCACCAGGTGAGATTGGGCGGAGTGAGAGGTTGCGGCATGCGATCCGCATACGCTGAGGGGAATTATTCGAGAATGGGCTTAGTGGTCGAGCTCAAATCGCTCCAGCGCGTCTCCTCGGCCGTAGCGGAAACCGTTGTCATAGGTGCGCGGCTCTTCAGGCGGCGGCGGAGGAGGATTGTGCGGCAACGGTGCGTTTCCGGAGACGCTCAGCCACCCGTCTCGATACCCATCCTCGAAAGTGCCCTGTCGTTCGACACTCGCCGCTTCTTCTTCAAACTCAGCCGCGACCTGGAGCAGCTGCTTCTTTGCCTCAGGGTCCCCACTAATTGAGGCCCGTTCCCGGCACTGTCTCGCGCGATCGCGAAGCTCGCTCGCGGTATGGTCCATGTTGCCTTGAAGATTTTAGCTGCGGCGTTGGTTCCGCTCGTTCCGTCAGGAAAAACGCCGTCGCATAACGGCCTTAGGCCCCTTTGTCGTCTTGGTCGCGGCGGAGCCCGGTCTGGGTCATGTCGCTATCGTCAAGACCGGACATTAGCCGAAGTCGCGCTCCTGCAGGTCTCAGTCTTTCTGCCATGTTCAGCAGCAGGGGCCGCGCTTGTTCGGGTATCGAGCCAGCATATTGCTCGAGGTCCGCAGCGACAGCTTCGGCGCTGATGATCTGGGCCTGATCCAAGAGACCAACGAGACGAGCATAAGCAAACAGCAGCGCGGCCTCGTTCGGAGTCGCGACAGGCATATCATCATCGTCCATGATCGATCTCCTATCAGGTCCCATTTCTCTCAGGTCGTCCGGGTACCCAAAGGGTGCCACAATCGCGTCGCACATCAAGTTGGCCGTCCATTCGTGCAAACCGGTTATTTCAGCGTTTGGGATAACAAAGGCAGTGACGTCGTTGATAACCTATCACTCAAGCTGCGCCTTCAATACGGTGAACTCTACGACGAGTTTCGCAACAATGAGGTCGTTCACCTAAACGAGCGCGATGTGTGGCGCAGCCTGTCACAGTTCCAGCAGCCAGAGCCGCTCGATCATGCCGACAGGATGCGCCTGCGCGAGCTGCTGACTCGGGCCGAGCAGTTCAACGACAGCGCCCGGCCCAACTACGAATACATACCGACGCTGGCACGACCACTCGGCATCGAGCCAATCCCCGACCCGCAATTGAAGGCGCCGGGAACGGCGGACAGCTTCTGCCAACCTTTGCTCGCCGAGAAATAGAAGCATCTGCAACGTCTGCTTTCCACCCAAAGCAGACATTAGGCGCTTGGGTCCGCTTTCCACCTAAACCAGACCGTAAGCGGCGCACTGCCAAGACTACCTGTTCTCGCTTCGCTCTGGTACTGCCTTGGCGAGTTCAGGCGCTCCTAGGAATTCGCCAGGTCGCCTAAGCAAGAGGATAGCCG
>JBKPLG010000114.1:0-5595 GCA_046731515.1 Pseudomonadota bacterium
GGACCCTGTCGGCACGTGCGCAAAGGGCGAGAGTTTCGAATTCCTCAGTAATTTCGAAGGCTTCAGCTCCCTGACGTACGCCGTGGAAATGGACACGAGGCAGAGACTTCCCCGCCTCGTGTCCGCTTTTCGTTTGTTGGAATGCGCTGACCTTGCGCCTAATCTTACTCGCGGCGCATCGGATGGCGCCAATTCCCCCGCTTTACCATCGCATGAAAGGCGCGCTGCAGAACCGCGATGCATCATGTTGTCGGATTGCAACATGAGGCTACCAAAGTACGAGTAGCACTAAACTTGCCTTTACGCTTGCGGCTTAGGTTCCTTAAGCAGTTCGAATAGAACTAAGGCTGCCGTTTCCGGCAGCGCTTGAGCATGCCCACGGAGGGGTTCCTTGTCGATGCGCACCATTGGCCGATTGAATTCGATGCTCTTTTCGACCGCGTCGTTTGCGGCATTGGCCACGCCCGCCCTTGCCCAGCAACCGCCGGGCGATCAGGCGCCGCCCCAAGCTCTTCAGACGGAGCAGGAGGTAGAGTCGGGACAGGCTGCCTGCAACGTTCCTCCGGGAACGCCTCTGCCGCCCAACTGTCTCCAGCCTCCGAGCGAGGGGGCCATCACAATCACCGGTTCCCGCATTCGCCGCCCGAACCTCGATTCGCCGCTTCCGGTCACCTCGGTTGGGGGTGAAGAATTTTTTCAGACGGGCAACGTTTCGATCGGCGACAAACTTGCCGAAATACCGTCGATCCGCTCAAGCTTTACCCAGGCGAACTCGACCCGCGGCCTCGGTACGTCGGGTCTCAACCTGCTCGATCTCAGGGGCCTTGGCGTCCTTCGCACCCTGGTTCTGGTGAACGGTCGTCGTCACGTCGGCGGCGATGTCCTGCTGACGGGCGTGGTCGTCGACGTGAATACCATTCCGACTGACCTCATCGAACGCGTCGATGTTGTTACCGGAGGCAACTCGGCTGTCTATGGTTCTGACGCCATCGCTGGCGTCGTCAATTTCGTCCTCAAGCAGGACTATGACGGGGTCATGCTTCGCGGCCAAGGCGGCCAGAGCAAATATGGCGATGCCGATTCCTATTTCATCAGCGCGCTGTTCGGTAAGAACTTCGCCGAAGGCCGCGGCAATGTTGCAGTGAACCTCGAATATGCCCGGCGCGACCAGGCTTGGGGTTCCGAACGCGACTGGTTTCGCCAATCCTACGCTATTGGCGATAGTGACCCGCCTGACGCTCCGGACGGGAGCGACGGCAATCCGGACCTGATTCCAAACCCTGACTTCCGGTCGGCGACCTTTAACAATACCGGAAACATTCGGTTCGGCGGCCCGAGCACGTCTCTCGCTTGCGGCCTCGATCCGCAGGGCAACCCCTATACTTGCCCATTTATTTTCCAGCCGAACGGACTGCTCGTCCCGCAAACAGGCCAGCGTATCGGCCTTGGTCCGAATGGGCAGTTCGTTGGTGGCAATGGCGAGGGCTTTTTTGAGGGCCACCAGATTCAGATCACGCCGCAGCTCGATCGGTATAACATCAATGCGCTCGCGCACTTTGAAATTACTCCGGCGCTCGTGCCATTCGTCGAAGCGACGTATTCGCGGACCGACAGCGTTGGCACCGGCGCTAACGGACCTGCGTTCATCGCGGGCGGAGCGGCCTTCGGAGATCCATTCCAATTCTTCGCTTTCGATCGTGAGCTGATCAGTATCAACAATCCGTTCCTGACCGATCAAGCGCGGCAGACGATCATCGACCAGCGCACGCTGGCGGGCCTTGCAACGACGGATGCCACGCGACTGGTTGTGCAAGAGGCGCTGCTTGGACTCGGCAACCGCGTGGAGGAGGCGCGGCGTAACACATTCCGCATTGTCGGGGGTGTGCGCGGCGACATCGGCAGCAACTGGAATTACGAAGCTTCGCTCAACTATGGCCAATTGAAGGAGCGCACCAAGGTCCTCGGCAACCTCGACGTCCAGAGGTACCTGCTGGCAGCGGACTCAGTGCGCGATCCGGCCACCGGGAATATCGTTTGCGCCTCGCAAATCGATCCAAGCCGCGCGTTCGGCTATTATCCGTGGTTCTATTATCAATATTATGGCGCGGACTATCCGGGCGCGGACCCCAACGCGGCCGCTCGCCTCGCCAACGATGTAGCGCAGTGCGTCCCCGTCAATCCGCTGGGCGGAAACTTCACCCAGGCGCAGAAGGATTACCTTCTGCTCGACACTGTCTCGAAAGGGAAGGTGAAGCAGTTCGACGCACTTGCCTTTATCTCAGGCGATACGTCGAAATGGTTTGAACTCCCCGGGGGTCCCATCGGAATCGTGCTTGGAGCCGAGTATCGAACTGATAATCTTTTCTACCAGCAGGACCCGCAAGTTGAGCTCGGATATACTTTCTACAATCCGATCCCGACCTTCAGCGCACCAAAGTCGAAGGTGAAAGAAGCATTCGGGGAAATCCGCGTGCCAATCATCAAGGACACGCCGTTCGTGCAGCAGCTGGAAGTGGCAGGCGCCGCCCGGGTCTCCGATTACAATTTGGGAACGACAGGCACCGTTTGGGCATATAACGGCAACCTCGTTTGGTCACCGGTGAAAGGCCTCAGACTGCGCGCCAATTACGCACGCGCCGTGCGCGCGCCTAATCAGGTGGAACTGTTCACGCCGTTCGGCCAGAATTTCGCACCAGGATTCGTCGATCCATGCGATGTGAACCTGGTCGGCGCGGGCAGCCAATTCCGAGCGGCGAACTGCGCTGCCGCCGGCGTCCCAGCGGGGACGGCAATCAACTACAATTCGTCGTTGCCTTTCCTCAGCGGAGGCAATGAAACTTTGGAAGCGGAAAAGTCGGACAGCATTACGATCGGCGGAGTGCTAACGCCCGCCTTCCTTCCCGGATTTTCGGCTTCGGTCGATTATTACGACATCGAGGTGAAAAACACGATCCAGGCGCTCACGGCGCAGCAGATTGCCAATGCTTGCTACGATTTGCCCAGTCTGGACAACCAGTTTTGCGCGCTCTTCACGCGCGCGAGTCCCGGGCAGGTCGGCCACAGCGGCCAAGCGTTCGGCATTATCGCGAACTCGCTTCTTTCAAACCCAAGGAACTTCGCGAAACTGAAGACACGCGGCATCGATGTCGAAATTGCCTACCGGCACCAGATCCGCGGCGTCGGCCGGTTGGACACGCGGTTTACGTGGACGCACATCTTCGAGCTGACGAACTTCGTCGATCCATCCAATCCAGACTTCGGGAACCGGATACTCTCCGAGCTCGGCGATCCGCAGGACAGGTTCAACTGGAACGCCTTAATTCAGCGCGGCCGGTTCTCGTTCGGCTACCAGATGCGGTACATTGGAAAGCAGATCAATTTCGACGAAGCCAGAGGACTAGGCGAATATGAGGACTTCTATCGGTTCCAGGGCCGTGACCCGCAGAACGCCGATCTCTTTGCGGACAAGTGGGTCAGCAGCCGGTTCTACCACGACGTTCGCATCGCCGTTGACGTTGGACCGAAGTACAACTTCTATCTTGGCGTCGATAATCTCACGAATGTGAAGCCGCCCTTCGCCATCACTGGTCTCGGAGTGAATTCGGGCATTTTCGACGCCATCGGCCGTTTCTACTATGCGGGTGTGTCGGCGAAGTTCTGACGGCCATGCCTCGTTGATCCGTTAGACCCTCAGGGCTGCGGCTGCTTCCGCCTCACGCTTCAGGTTGCGCGCCAGTTGCGCCATTCCGTTTAGGTACTGAGGCGGCACGTGGATGTCGCGATAGTCGAGCTGCGCGGCTGCCCTCAGCGTCCACATCGGGTCGATCAAATGCGGACGCGCGAGCGCGACGAGGTCGGCGCGGCCCGCTGCGAGGATCGAGTTGGCGTGGTCCGGCTCGTAGATGTTGCCGACTGCCATGGTCGCAAGACGCCCCTCGTTGCGGATTTTGTCACTGAACGGAGTCTGGAACATCCGGCCGTAGACCGGCTGCTGTTCCGCCCACGTCTGGCCGGCGGAGACGTCGATCAAGTCCGCACCCTCTCGGGCGAAAGCCTCGCCGATCTCGACGGCATCATCCGGTGTAATGCCGTCCTTGCCAGCCCAGTCTGTGGCCGAGATGCGGATCGACATCGGCCGGTCGGAGGGCCAGGCGGCGCGCATCGCCGCAAACACTTCGAGTGGGTAGCGCAGGCGGTTCTCGAGCGCGCCTCCATACTCATCGGTGCGAGTATTCTGCAACGGCGTGATGAAGCTCGAAAGCAGATAACCATGCGCGGCATGAAGCTCGACCATGTCGAAACCGCATTCGAGGCCCATGCGAACCGCGGCGACGAACTGGTCGCGCACCACGTCCATGTCTTCGCGAGTCATCGGCCGCGGGACTTGATTGACCGGTGACCAGGCTATGTCGCTGGCCGACATAACGGGCCAGTTGCCGTCATCGAGCGGAAGATTGTCTCCTTCCCAGCCGATCCTCGTTGAGCCTTTGCCGCCCGAATGGCCGAGCTGGAGGCAGATCTTGGCTTTCGAATTGGCGTGGACGAAATCGACGATGCGTGTCCACGCCTTGACATGGTCCTCATTCCACATGCCGGTGCAGCCGGGGCTGATCCGGCCTTCCGGCGAAACGCAGGTCATCTCTGTGAACAAGAGGCCGGCGCCGCCAAGAGCGCGCTCGCCCAAATGTACGAAGTGAAAATCGTTGGGCGTCCCGTCGACCGCCGAATACATGGCCATCGGGGAGACGGTGATGCGATTCTCGACCTCCATCTCACGAAGCTTGAACGGCGCGAACATCGGCGGCGCAGTTTTGTTCGAGCGGCCATCAGTCGCGCGTTTCCAGAACCAGCGCTCCACGCCTTCAAGCCATTCGTTGTCGCGCAGGCGCAAGTTTTCGTGGCTGATGCGCTGGCTGCGGGTCAGCAGCGAATAAGCGAACTGCAACGGCTCGAAATGGAGGTAGCGGTCCAACGTCTCGAACCATTCCGTCGAATTGCGCGCGCTGTTTTGGAGCTTGAGCACCTCCAGGTTCCGCTCCGCCTGATATTCGTCGAGAGCGGCTTCGAGGCTAAGGCCAGGCCGATTGAGCACGTCGGCGAGCTTGATTGCGTCTTCGAGCGCAAGCTTGGTCCCCGAACCGATCGAGAAATGCGCAGTGTGCGCGGCATCGCCGAGCAGAATCACGTTTCCGCTCGCCCATCGCTCGCATTTGATTCGGCGAAAATTGAGCCACGCGGCCGAACCGACCAAATGGGACGCATTCGATTCCAACCGGTGCCCGTCGAGATATTTGGCGAAGAGCTTTTCGCAGGCTGCGATGCTCTCGTCCTGATTCATCCGGTCGAAACCGAACGAACGCCAGACGTCTTCGGGACATTCGACGATGAACGTCGAGCAGTCCGGCGCGAAGCGATAGGCGTGCGCCCAAATCCAGCCGTGTTCGGTCTCCTCGAACGCGAAGGTGAAGGCTTCGAAGACTTTCGACGTGCCAAGCCAGACGAACTTATTAGCGCGAATGTCGACGTCGACACCAAACGCTTGGGGCTCAGCATCGCGGAAGCGTGAGTTGGCGCCGTCCGAGGCGATGACGAGAT
>JBKPLG010000115.1:0-9715 GCA_046731515.1 Pseudomonadota bacterium
GCTCCCTGTCGACAATGTCGTTGTAGACGCAGCCGGCACTGCGCATTGCGAAGGCGCCGAGTGCGAACCACAAAAGCAAATCCCAGCGATCTGCCACTCCAGCCAGCGCGACGCTCCACGCGCATGGCCAATAAAGCAACCACGTGCCGATGGGGCGGTCGACCCGCATGAGACTGGCAAATGGTCGCAGCCGCGGCGGCAGTGCGCCGATGAATCCTCGCCGTTCGCTGTCGGGTACGATGTCGGTTGATGCGCTACTCACACCCCCCGATTAACCGAAGGCAGGATAGCTGTCTCGCATTGGCCGCTCCTGCTCCGGCTCCCTCGTACGCAGGCCGTTAACACGGAAGCGCTGCCAGAGTAGCCACAGGAGGGCTATCGGCACGAGCGGACTGATGTTGATCGGTCCAGGGATCATCGCAATCGACAGAATCGGAGCCAGCCAGAGCACCGTCATGATCGGGACCGGTGCGTTGCGCTGCACAAGGAAGAGCAACGGCACAGCAAGAATGACGGCGTCGTAGAAGAATAGATACGGGCTCGCGAGCATCGTCGCCGCAATCAACACGGAGGCTTTCGCGAGCGGCTCGGCCTCTGACCGCCAAACTCGCCAGACCGCCCAACAGGCCAGCAGAGCAATTCCGCTGTGGAGCATGAAGGCGGGCCCAGCCGAGATTCCGGCCTGACGTGCAGCGGCATAAACGCTCACGAGCTTGGCCCAGCCGACAAGACCATTGCGGGCAATCTCTGCGTAGAGCGGCATCTGCGCGAGCCAGGCGACGCTTGCATCCAAGCCAAAAATCAAAATTCCGAGGAGCAGAAGGGCAGCTGCCGACACTGCCGCACCGGCGAGCGCCCGCCATTCGCGGCCTGCGAGCAGCCCCAGCGGTACGAGCAGCGCCAGTTGAGGCTTTAGGCTTAAACAACCGAGAAGCAGGCCGGCGCTGAAGGATCGTCGCGGCAACAATAACAGACCCCCGGCGAGAACCGTGGCGGTCAGACAGCCATTCTGGCCGATGGCCGCATTGGCAAAGATGGGGGGGAACGCGAGCGCGAGCCAGCCCGAGGATGGGAACATCCGGCGAACTACGCACAACCAGACGGCAAGTGTCGCCAGCGACCACAACGCCATTGCAGCCGCGAAGGGCAATGCGGCGACCGGCAGCACGAAGAAGAGAAATGCCGGTGGATAAGCGAAGGGCATTTCGACATTGCCTCTGAAGGTCACGAATTGCGCCTGCAGGGCGTGCAATGCCTGATTATCGTAAGCCATTGCTGGCATGCCCGACAAGGCGAGCCTACCCGCCGCCCAGAAGCTGACGAAGTCGCGATCGGACGGGTGAATCGCGTTCCGGACGAACTCAAGCGAGATCAGGCAGAACACTAGCAGAGCAAGGGCGCCGCCGACGTTTCGGTAAACGCGATAAGGATTCTCGCAAGCAAATGCGTGCGAGGCGATCGGCTGGCCATCAACCGGGCGCATAATCGTCAAAATTGGCACTCCGCAACGCCGAGGAGGATACTTGCCGCAGCTTTAGAAACTCTTACGGGACGCATTCATCAGCCCAGTTGCTTCGAATCGCGGCGTCGCTAAGCGGCGATCATGCCCGCCACGCCCGCCTGGCCGCCCAAGAGCTTGCCTCGCCTCTTTGTTCGCCAACCGCTCGTCGAAGGCGCGGTCGTCGAACTCCACGCGGATCAGGCGAACTACCTTGGCAAAGTCCTCAGGATGACCGCGGGCGCCGAACTCCTCATCTTTGACGGAAAATCCGGTGAATGGCTCGGGCGCATCGGCGACGTCGCGAAAAAGCGCATGACGATCTGCATCGAGCGAAAAACGCGCGAGCCTGAGACGGTACCGGATGTATGGCTCGCCTTTGCACCGGTGAAGAGGGCGCAGACGGACTGGCTCGTTGAAAAAGCGACCGAGCTGGGGGTCGTCAGACTGATCCCCGTGATGACCCAGCGCACGGTCGTTGAACGCGTGAGGTTGGAGCGGCTGCAGTCAATCACGATCGAAGCTGCCGAGCAGTGCGGGCGCAGTCAATTGCCCGATTTGGCCGAACCCATTGCACTCACCCAATTCCTCGAACAGCGTGACGGCCAGCGACCGCTATACTTCGCCGACGAAGCCGGCGGAGAAATCGCCGCGAAAGCATTCAAGCCTGGCCCTGCGACGATCCTCACCGGTCCAGAGGGCGGATTCACCGATAGCGAGCGCGCATTGATCCGCGCCGCGCCGAACAGTGTCGCCATTTGGCTCGGTCCGCGGATCTTGCGCGCGGAAACGGCGGCGCTGGCGGCGCTGGCGAGCTATATGGCGATTGCCGGTGATTGGGGTCCCTTATTGAGCGATAAAGCGGAATAGCTAGCGCGGGTCCTTGTCCCTCGCTAAGCGCCGCCGCGCATGACGCAACGCACCGACACTGGCGACAGCCCGCCTATCGAGAGCCGAGCCGATCTGCTGTCGGTCTTCGACGGCGGCGAAAAGCCGCGTGAGAACTGGCGCATCGGTACCGAACACGAGAAATTCGTCTACCGAACCTCCGATCATCGGGCCCCAAGCTATGATGAGCGCGGCGGCATTCGCGACCTGCTCGTCGGCCTCACTGAATTCGGCTGGAAACCGGTGATGGAGGGCGGCAACATCATCGCGCTGAGCGGGGCTGACGGGACGATTAGCCTCGAGCCTGCCGGTCAATTCGAGCTGTCAGGCGCAGCCCTCCAAAACCTTCATCAAACTTGCGCGGAGGCGGCACGCCATCTGGGCCAGTGCAAGATGATCGGCGACCGGCTGGGTCTCGGCTTCCTTGGCACGGGCATGTGGCCGGACAAAAGCCGCGCGGATCTGCCGATCATGCCCAAGGGCCGATATGCGATCATGCTCCGGTACATGCCAACCGTCGGAAGCCTCGGCCTCGATATGATGCTTCGAACCTGCACCATTCAGGTGAACCTCGATTATTCGAGCGAGGCCGACATGGTGAAGAAGTTTCGCGTCGGCCTGGCGCTGCAGCCCGTCGCGACCGCTCTCTTTGCCAACTCGCCGTTCACGGAAGGAAAGCCCAACGGCTACAAAAGCTTCCGCAGCCACATCTGGGAGGACACCGACCCCGATCGAACCGGCATGCTGCCCTTCGTGTTCGAGGACGGGTTCGGGTACGAGCGCTACTGCGACTATGCGCTCGATGTTCCGATGTATTTCGTCTACCGCGACGGGAAGTACATCGATGTCGCGGGCGAAAACTTCCGCGCGTTCCTCGAAGGCAAGTTGCCCCAGATTCCGCGCGAGAAGCCACGGCTGACGGATTGGACCGACCATCTTTCGACCGCCTTTCCCGAAGTGCGCCTCAAGAGCTTCCTCGAGATGCGCGGAGCGGACGGCGGCCGTTGGAGCCGCATTTGCGCACTCCCCGCGCTCTGGGTGGGACTCCTCTATGACGACCAGGCGCTCGACGCGGCATGGGACGTGGTAAAGCATTGGACTATCGAGCAACGCGAAAAGCTACGTCATGATGTGCCCAAGCTCGCGCTCGATGCGGTGACGCCCGATGGACAGTCAATGCGCGACTTCGCCGATCGAGTGCTCGCCATCTCAGCGGATGGTCTCACGCGGCGTGCACAGCTCAACAGCGCCGGTGACAATGAAGGCGGTTTCCTCGATCCGTTGCGCGATGTCGTTGCAACGAGCATGACACCGGCTGATCGCCTGCTTGCGAAGTATCATCATGACTGGGGTGGCGACGTCACCCAGATATATAAGGAATTCAGCTTCTGATGGACATGCCAGCGACAACGCGCCGGACGCTCTATCCGGACTTTCAGCCTTACGAGACCGGGCACCTCGATGTCGGCGACGGTCACAACGTCTTTTGGGAGCTTTCGGGCAATCCCAACGGCAAGCCGGTCGTATTCCTTCACGGCGGGCCTGGCGGCGGATCGAGCCCGGAGCATCGGCGTCAGTTCAATCCGGAAAAGTACAAAATCCTGGTCTTCGACCAGCGCGGCTGCGGCAAGTCGACGCCTTACGCAAGCCTCGAAGCCAATACGACATGGCATCTGGTCGAGGACATTGAAAAGCTTCGGACCCAGGTCGCGCAGGTCGATAAATGGCAGGTGTTCGGAGGCAGCTGGGGGTCGACGCTATCCCTCGCCTACGCACAAAAATACCCAGAGAGGACCACAGAGCTCGTGCTTCGCGGCATCTTCCTGTTCGACCAGCCAGAAATCGACTGGATGTACAAGGAGGGCGGAGCCTCCTGCATCTATCCCGACAAGTGGGAGGAATTTCTCGAGCCCATCCCGGACTCTGAGCGCGGCGATCCGGTTGAGGCCTATCGCAAGCTCCTGACGAGCGAGGATGTCAACGTGCAGCTCACTGCGGCCAAGGCATGGAGCAAGTGGGAAGGCGACATCGTCACTTTGCTGCCGAGCCCGTCCACGATCGAGCATTTCACAAGCCCCGAAGTGGCGGTCGCGGTCGCCCGGATCGAGAACCACTACATGGCGAACCACGGCTGGCTTGATGAAGGTCAACTCCTCAAGGGCGCTGAGAGGCTCCGGGGAATCCCGGGCGTGATCGTCCAGGGTCGGCACGACAGTTGCACTCCGCCGGTCGCCGCGTGGAATCTCAAGCAGGCGTGGCCCGAGGTCGAGCTAAACATCATTCCGGACGGCGGGCACCTGTTCAACGAGCCTGGCGTGCTCGACGGACTGATCCGGGCAACGGATAGGTTTGCCGGCCTTTAGCTACTCTCCCGGCCGATAAACCCGCTCGGTGTGGCCCTTGAGCTGATCGGGATAGAAAAAGACCTCGCGCAGGTCGCCTGAGGCGTAACGCTGCGCTTCGTCGATGAAGTGCGGCGACTTCGGGTCACCACTTTCGCCGCCGGCCGTCACGGCGTGAGCGCGAACGCGCGGGCCGAATTCGACGACTGCGACGAAGCTGTTCCCGTAATTTCCGTACCAGCGCTTCGTTCCGGGGCGTGCCTCGGAGCGGAATGAGGCCAGCGAGCCGTAACGGCCTTCGCCGAACGGTACGGGGATGCTGGGTTTGGCATCGCTATATTCCGGGTTGATCGCCGGGGAGAGGCGCTGGAAGCGATTGATCTCTCCCCAAGGCACCTGCCAGCGGCCGAAGTCGCGCTGCAGATAGGCTATAGTCTCATCGAGCTTTTGAAGCTTCAACTCGGGAGCTGTGTCGCGCGCGAGACGCATCATCACCTTGTTGCCCGGCTCCGATTTCGGCGCATTGAGCGAATGGCGTAGCGCCTCGCCCCAAGTCATCGCCAAAGACTGAGCCACGGAGTCCGCGCTCCAACGGAAGTCCCATGCGCGAAGGACCGCAATCGGTTCGGCCAGCCGCGTGCGATGCGGGTCATCCGTGGGCAAGGCGTCAAATGCCTGAACCAACGAGGGTATCAGCTCGGCGAAGCCGGGCTGGTAGCTATCGAAAACCGCGGTTTGAAGCTTCTCAAGGGTCCAGCCGCTGCTGCCGGTCAACATTTCCTGAGCATGGAGCCCGCGGAAATTTTCGCCGTCGGTATCCATGTAATTGGGAAAGCGCGCCGGATCCGGGCTGTTCGACCCGGCGGAGCGATAGGGCCAGGCATTGGTGTTCTGGACCCAGCCGTTCGGCGGACTGAGCAAGCTAGGCAGATCGCTCAGCGCGTGCAGCCCACGCCAGTCGGTGGCGGGATCGCTCCCGTCGACCGGCTTTGCATAATCGAAACGATTGTCACGCTTCGGCACGAATTGCGGATGTAGATAGGCAATCTCGCCACGATCGTCCGCGAAAAGCGTGTTGTTTGAACTGTTTGCCTTGAAACGGTCAGCGATGGCAACGAAGGACGCGAGGTCTCTCGCTTTGGTGCGAAGGTAACTCTGCTGGAGAGCATCGACTGGCTTGTCCATCATCGCAAAGGCAATCCAGCGATCATTCGCAGAGCGAACGATCGGTCCGCGGTGGGTACGGTAGGTCTCGAAGCGACGTGAAGCCAACCTTCCGTTCTTGGTGATGTAGCGGATCGTTACCGGACGGGTTCCGACGGTTCGGCAAGCATTGCCATAGCGATAACAATAGCCGTTGCCGCGCCCCTCGATCTTTTCGGCGAACTCGTCGACGACGTCGATACCGCTAGACGTGTGCATCCAGCCGGCGTGAGAGTTGAAGCCCTGATAGATGAAGAACTGGCCCCAGGTGGAGGCGCCATAGGCGTTGAGGCCTTCATCGCTTGTCACCTGCGCCTCTGAGCGGAAATAGAAAGTGGTGTGAGGATTGATGAGCAGCAGCGCCCTTCCGTTCGACGTCAGCCTCGGGGCAATGGCGATGCCATTGGAACCTTGCCGCCGGACATAGGGTCGGGCCGCGACGACGCCGCTTCGATCGCCTGAATAGAAGGCCTTCAGCTGGTCGAGGTCGATGCGCTCGATGTCGCCGCCGATGCTGCCCTCGGTGAAGCTCAGTGCCATCCACGGCTCGAAGCGCTTGAGGACTTGCGGGCGGACATTCGGATGCGTTGCAAGGAAATAATTGAGGCCATCGGCCCAGGCGTCCATCAGCCGCCGCATTGGCGTCGGGCTACGCGCGTAGTCAGCCTTGAGCTCGTCCTCGCTGACATAGAGCCGTGCGCGCAGATCCTGCCAGACTGCGTTCTCGCCTTCGGCTTCAGCCGTACGGCCGAGCGCGGTCAAATAATTCGCCTCGATGCGCGGGAAGTCGTCTTCCGCTTGGGCGTAGATCATCCCGAAGACGGCATCGGCGTCGGTCTCCCCGTGGACGTGCGCGATGCCCCAATCGTCGCGGGTAATCGTGACACGCTGTGATTCGGCGCGCCAGCGCGCAAGCTCCTCTGGCGAAGCTGCGGTCAGAAGAAAAAGAAAAGGGAGGAACGCGACTGAGACTTTATGCATCCGGCAGCGCTTGCTTCGCCTTTCCCCAACCCGCAAGCTGCTTCGAGCGCGCCCGGTCGAGCAACTCATCCGCGTCCTGAATGCTGAAATGGTGGCCGCTCTCATATTCGTCGAGCTCGTCCCAGGCGACCGGCGCCGACACCGGCGCGCCTTCGCGCGCTCGAGCCGAATAAGGCATGACGGCGGTCGCGCCGCGCTGGTTCCTTAGCCAATCGAGGAAGATACGGCCCTTGCGTTGAGCCTTGCGAATGTTCGCGGTGAACGTCTCCGGCTCGGCTTCGGCAATCGCCCTGGAAAAGCGCTCGGCAAAACTCTTGACCGTAGGCCAATCCTTCGAGGCGTCGAGCGGAACCACGACGTGCATGCCCTTGCCGCCGGACAGCAAGGGGAAGCTCTTCAGCCCAAGGCCCTGAAGCAACTCGCGCAACCGCGCCGCGGCTTCCTTCACCTTCCTGAAGTCGAGACCGACGTCAGGATCGAGGTCGAACACCAACCGATCGGGGAATTCGACCTTAGGCACTTTGCTGCCCCAGCCGTGAAATTCGATCGTACCCATCTGCACGCTGGCCAGCAGGCCGCGGATGTCGTCAAAGTAGAGATAGTCTTCGGTCGACCCGTCTTTTTCCTTGATCGGAATCTGTTTCACATGCGGTCCGAACGTTCCCTTGTCGTGCTTCTGGAAGAAGCATTCTCCGGTACGTCCGCCGGGGCACCGGATCAGCGTCATCGGCCGCTTCGCCGCGTCGACCATGATCAGCGGCTCGATGGTCGCATAATAATCCGCGAGGTCCTTCTTGGTTAGGCCAAGCTCGGGATAGATCACGCGTTCCGGGCTGCTGATCTCGATCCCGAAGTCCTCGGCGCTCGCCTTGCTTGCCTTCTTTTTTGGCGAAGCCTTACGCTTGGTCTTAGTCTGTTTCGTGGCGCTCTCCAGTTGCTGAGGAACTTCACGCACGACGTCCTTCGCCGGCTTGTCTTCGCGCAGCGCAATGAAGCTCGGATGGCGAAGAATTCCGTCGTCGGTAAACTCGCTAAACTCGACTTCGGCCACGAGCTTCGGCTGAATCCAGTGAGCACCCTTGCGATCGGGGCGCGGAACTTCGACCGCCGCCTTGTCGGTCGCGAGCGGCTCCATCCGCTCCATTAAGTCGCCCATCAATTGAGCGTTGAAGCCGGTGCCGACCTTACCGACGTAAGTGAATTTGCCCCGCTCCTTCACCGCGAGCAAAAGCGAGCGGAATCCGATGCGCTTGTCGCTTTCCGACCAGCCGACGATGACAAACTCCTGCCGCTGGATGCATTTGATCTTGAGCCAGTCGCGGGTGCGGACGCCCTTGTACGGCGCACCCGCGCGCTTGGAGATAATCCCCTCGCCGCCCTGCTTGCAGATTTCGCCCAACAGGTCTTCGCCGCGGCCGACGACGTGATCACCGAAAAGGATCGGAGCCGAAACGCCCTCGAGCAGCGCCGCCAGGCGTTGCTTGCGTTCGATCGTCGGCAGCTTCTTGATGTCTTCTCCGCGGTCCACAAGCAGGTCGAAGGCGAAGAAGGCGAGATTTGCGCCTCTCTGCTCCTTCAGCGTGGACTGAAGCAGTTGGAAGCTCGGCCGGCCATCGTCGTCGAGTGCGACCGCCTCTCCGTCGATCAGGCATCCTGCCGGAAGCCTCGCCGCGGCTTTAACCAGTGCCTTGAACTTGTCGCTCCAGTCCTTGCCGTTGCGTGTCCAGGCCGTTGCGACACCATCCCCGACCGCAAGCAACAGCCGATAGCCGTCATATTTATATTCGTGGATCCAGCCGTCGCCGTTCGGCACGTCGTCCACGAGGGTCGCGAGCTGCGGCTGCTGGAACGGCGGCGGAGCCTTGCTCGCTTTGCGCTTGGCACGTCCGCCTTTTTGACCGCCGCGATTGGACCGCCATACGTCCTCGCCGGCGGCGATCTCAGCCATCGTCCGGTCCGTCGTCACGCTGGTCACGCAATTGTCGACCAGGGCGTCGCCGTTCTCCGGATCGGCATAGTCGTCCGTGACCTTTTTCAGCATCCAAGGTTCGGCCTTCTCGCCGGGCTTGGGTTTCAATCGGAACATCACCCATTCGCCCTTCATCCGCTCGCCTTCGAGCGTGAAGTGCAGGTGTCCCTCCTCGATCGTCTTGCTCGGGTCCTTGCGCGGGTCAGGGATCCAGCGACCCTGATCCCACAGCATCACCGTACCCCCGCCATATTCGCCCTTGGGAATCGTGCCTTCGAAATCGCCATAATCGAGCGGATGATCTTCGGTCCGCATGGCGAGACGCTTTTCGTCCGGATCGAGGCTCGGCCCTTTGGGAACGGCCCAACTTTTGAGCACACCATCGAGCTCCAGGCGAAAATCCCAGTGCAGGCGCGATGCTTCGTGCTTCTGCACGACGAAGCTGTCGCCCTTCCCCTTGAGCTTGCGGCCGCGGGGCTCCTGCGTCTTCGAAAAGTCGCGCTTCCGGTTATAAGTTTCGATGTCGAGCGCGGGGCGCCGAGCCATGACTTAGGCCCGCTTGCGTGCCGGTGCTTTCGCCGCTTCCTTCTTCGCCGTCGTCCGCTTCGCTGGAGCCTTCTTTGCGGAGGTCTTTTTACCAGCGCCTTCCGCCTTCCCGTCCCCCAGGCTCTTCTTCAGCGCCGCCATCAGGTCGATCACATTCGACCCCTTGGGCGGAGGTGCGTCCGCGTCCGGATCCTGAATGACTTTTTCGCCCTTCTTTTTCTGTTTTTCGGCGATCAGGTCTTTCAAGGCGTCGACGTAGCGATTGTGGAATTCCTTGGGATCGAACTC
>JBKPLG010000116.1:0-12105 GCA_046731515.1 Pseudomonadota bacterium
CTCAGGTATTGAAAAATCTCGGCATTTCGGCAATTTGTCGAATTGCCGACACGACGGAATTCCGTTACGAATGTGTAATCGAAACGGCGGGGGCACGCCGTCAGAGCTGGAGAAAAAAGATGGCGGACCTGGGGATCGCGCGCGTCAATAATGAACTCGAAGCCGGAGGCACGCTCACTCGTGCCGACCTCGCCGACGTGGTCCACCGCAAACTCGGCCTGTCGCGCGCAGAATCGGCGAATATGGTCGAGCGAGTCCTTCACCACATGTGCCACGCGCTGGCTGAAGGACAGAATGTAAAAGTTTCCGGCTTTGGCACCTTCATCTTGCGCGACAAAGGCCAGCGAATCGGCCGCAATCCCAAGACCGGCGTCGAAGTGCCGATCGCCCCGCGGCGCGTGATGACTTTCCGCGCCAGCCAGATCATGCGCGATCACATCGTCAGGGGATAAGGATTGGTGGCGGCCGGAGAGAAAGAGGCCGGCGCTTTAAAGACCATCGGCGAGCTGTCCCAGGAGCTTGGAGTCGCCCAGCACATATTGCGCTACTGGGAGTCCCGGTTCCCTCAGCTTAAGCCCATGCAGCGCGCTGGCAATCGACGCTATTATCGCCCGTCCGACGTCGAGCTTGCACGCCGAATCCATCGGTTGCTGAACGATGAAGGCTATACTGTCCGTGGCGTGCAGAAGCTGCTTCGGGACAAGGAAGGTCTGGAGATGGACGTTATGGCGGATGGCAGTGAACCCCCTCGTTCAGCACCGCCTGCCTCAGAGCCCGAGACGCAGCAGTCTGGAGTCGATGTATTCCGCCTGATTGCGTTACGCGACCGCCTCACCCAGGCGCTCGACCACTAATCCAGCTCACGCGGGATTATTAGCTCCCGAATCTCGCCGGAGCCATTTAGAACCTCCTCCCACCGTGCCGCCGGTAGAGTAACAACGGCGACGGCCGCTGTCGGAAACTTTGCAACGATCCGGCGACGTAGGCCGGCCCCGTCATTGCGAGTCAGGGTCACCAACAGCTCGTGCAGACCGGGATTGTGGCCGACGAGTAATGGCGCGTGGATATTCTCGGGAAGTGTCCGAACAATGCTGAGCAAGGTGTCTACTCCCGCTGCGTATACTTTCTCATCAAAGCGCACGTCCAAATCCCGGCCGTAGCCGCTCGCGAGTTCTTTTAGCGTTTCGCGAACGCGCACGGCCCGACTGGCGATCACATGATCGAACCGAATTTTGCGGTGCTTGAGCTCGCGGCCGACCCGACGCGCCGCCTTGCGTCCGCGATCGTTGAGCGGGCGGTCGAAATCCTCGATTCCCGCATTGTCCCAACTCGATTTGGCGTGGCGCAGGACGGTGAGGATGGTCATTCTACAGCCTCCATAGCTCGCTCAACATTCGTCGAGAGCCGCTCCTCGATGCGGCTAATCACCTGATCAAGCGAGACTCGCCGGATCGGCACTCCCGGAGGAAATGCCGAAAGCAGGCGTGAAGGCATTGCAGCGGACAAAATCACAAAGACGCCGCAATCGCCCTGACGCCGGATGAGCCGGCCGAACGCCTGAGCAAGCCGGGCGCGCACGACCCGGTCATCATAGGCGCTTCCCCCGCCGGCCATGCGCCGAGCCGCGTGCAACACCGTCGGCCTCGGCCAGGGCACGCGCTCCATCACTGCCAACCTCAACGATTCACCCGGGACGTCGACGCCATCACGCAGCGCATCCGTGCCGAGCAAGGACGCGTGAGGATCATCGCGAAAAATGTCTACCAAGGTCCCCGCGTCGATCGGATCGACATGCTGTGCGAGCAGCGGCAGGCCAGCTCTCGCCAGTCGATCGGCGATTCGTGCGTGCACGGCTTTCAGTCGCTGGATGGCAGTGAACAACCCAAGCGTGCCGCCGCGCGCGGCCTCGATTAGCCGCGCATAAGCGCCGGCGAGCGAAGCGATGTCGCCCTGGCGAAGGTCAGTGACGATCAGGACTTCGGAGCAGCCCGCATAATCGAAGGGGCTCTCCGCTTCGAAGTGTTGTGCCGGGGCTGCCAGATGGATCGCACCAGTCCGCGCTTCCGCGGCGAGCCAGCCCTCGCCGCCGCGCAAAGTCGCCGAGGTAGCGAGCACGCCGTCTGCCGGAGCCAGTACTGCAGCGGCGAGCGGCTTGGTCGGATCGAGCCAGCGTCGGTGGATGGCGACGTCGAGTTCGCGGCCATCGATGCGCTCAACCGCCAACCAATCTACGAACTCGGGATCACCTTCCCCTCCGATTCGCGCCAGCAGCGCCAACCACGCTGCCAGGGTCTCGCGCCGCCAGGAAAGTCCGCGGATTGCGCCTTCAACCCGCGCTCTGGCCTGGCTGTCGAGCCAGTCCGGCACATCTTCGAGCACCGCCTCGAGCCGTCGCGCGAGCGCGGCGAGCGGCTTCTGCAGCGCTTCGAGCGCGTGCATCGCGTCGGCCGAACGCGACACCAATGCTCCATCCGGCTCGGCCAGTTCGGTCTCGAGCCCGTACCCCGCTTCCTGCGCCTTGGCCCTGGAGTAAACCGTCCCCCGTACTTCCGAGAGCAAAGCTTCGACCGGACCAAATGGCGCGCCTTCGATCAACCTCTGCAGCCAACCGTCCGACGGCAGCGCCTTCGCTGCTTCGACAGCGGAGTCTAAGGCACGAGCGCCCTCCTCATCGTAAGAAGCGACGTCCATCAGCCGTGCGGCGAGTCCCCGACGCCGCCCGCGTGAGCGACCCTCCGGCCCAATGATCCACCGCCTGAGCTCAATTGCTTCCTGTCCGCCGAACGCGACCGCGAAGGTGGAATCGGCGGCATCGAACAGATGATGTCCCTCGTCGAACATGATTCGCCGCGGCGCATCTTCGCGCTCGCGCGCGGCGTTGACCATTACCAGCGCATGATTGGCGATCACGATGTCGGCCTCTCGACTCGCCCGCTCCGCGCGTTCGATGAAGCAACGGCGGTAATGCGGGCAACCGGCGTATACACATTCACCCCGCCGGTCCGTCAGTGCGGCCGAGCCAGCTCTGCGGAACAGGCTCGGTAGCCAGCCCGGAAGATCGCCGCCGACCATGTCGCCGTCCTTGGTGTAGGCGGCCCAGCGGCCGACGAGCTGCCCAAGGATCGCTGCGCGCCCGGAAAAGGCGCCCTGAAGTGCATCCTCGAGATTGAGCAGACACAAATAATTCTCGCGGCCTTTGCGGATCACGATCCGGCGCGCGCGCTCTTCCGGATCGGCGAACAGCTTCGAGCCCTCGCCGTCGAGTTGCCGTTGCAGCGCCTTGGTGAAGGTTGAGACCCATACCGTCCCGCCGGTTTTCTCGGCCCACAAGGATGCCGGTGCGAGGTACGCCAGCGTCTTTCCGATCCCCGTCCCGGCTTCGGCCAGGAGCATATTCGGCGCGTCCTTCATGCGTTTAGGCGCAAAAACGGAAGTGACCGCTTCCGCCATCAATCTTTGTCCCTCACGGGCTTCGACTGAGCCGGTGAGCGCATCGAGCTTGCGTCTCGCGTCGGCCGGCTCGATCGAGATCGTCAGCGGAGGAGGCGTCTCCGCCGTTTCCTCCCACTGCCGGAGGCGCGAGAAGAGCATGCGTTCGCCTCGTTCCGGCCGCTCCAGCGTCGCGCCAATCAGCGGCGCCCAGCCCCAGCCGAGCCGGTGCAATGTAGCGTTCGACGTCCAGGCCCCTTCGCGTTCACGCCACTTCGGATCGGTAAGGATCGCGAGTAGGCTCTCGGCGATGATCCGAAGCGATCCCGCAGCATCGGTGTCGCTCTCCGGCGGATCGAGGCCAAGTGCCCTGCTGAGACCTGCGGCGGTGGGCACGGCGAATCGGGCCGGGTGAATGAACGCAAACAGTTCGAGCAGGTCGATTCCAGACAGTTCGGGATAGCCCAGGCGCTGCCCGACCAGCGGCGCATTGAGGATGATGTGCGGCGTTTCGGCTGCACGTGCGATCGCCTCTCCGCGACTCGCCTCGCGTACCTCTCCCTCGCCGTTCGCCAGCCAGATTCCGGCATGGGTTGCGTGCAGCGCAGGAAGAGGCAAAGGAGCGGCCATTCCCGCGACCCTGCCGCCAAGAGAACAGAAGAGCAACGAATTTGGACGCCGAAATGCTTCGCAATGCCGCGATGGCCTCGAGAGCTTGGCCATATGAGGAAGCGCGCAAGTTGTTGAAGCGCTGGCCGGAGGGGAAGCCCGCCGGCGATCCGATGATCTTCGAGACCGGTTACGGCCCGTCGGGACTACCGCACATCGGGACGTGGAACGAGGTTGCGAGAACGACCTTTGTCCGCCATGCCTATGAGGAACTGACCGGCGGTACGCCGACACGCCTCATTGCCTTCAGCGACGACATGGACGGGCTGCGCAAGGTACCCGACAATATCCCCAATCCGAAAACGCTCGCGGAGTATCTTGGCAAGCCGTTGGCGAGGATTCCGGATCCGTTCGGTACGCACGAAAGCTTCGCGCACCACAATAATGCGATGCTGCGGTCATTCCTCGACCGCTTTGGCTTCGACTATGAGTTCGTCTCCGCGACCGATTGCTACAGCAGTGGAGAATTCGATGGGGTGATCCGAAAAGTCCTCCATGGTTGGGACGCGATCATGGGGGTGATGCTGCCGACTCTGGGGGAGGATCGCCGGAAGACCTATTCGCCGGTCCTTCCGGTTTCGCCATCGACCGGCCGCGTGCTGCAAGTCCCGGTCGAAGTGATCGACGCCGAAGCGGGCCTAATCGCCTTCGACGATGAGGATGGCAGCCGCGTTCGCCAATCGGCGTTCGGCGGCGCTGCCAAGCTGCAGTGGAAGGTCGACTGGGCGGCGCGTTGGGTCGCGCTCGGAGTCGATTATGAGATGTCCGGCAAGGACCTGATCGACAGCGTCGTGCAGTCTGGAAAAATTGCGCGGATACTCGGCGGCCGCCCGCCCGAGGGCTTCAATTACGAGATGTTCCTCGACGAAAGGGGCGAGAAGATCTCGAAGTCGAAGGGCAATGGGCTCAGCCTCGAGGAATGGCTGCGCTATGGTACGCAGGAGAGCTTGGCATTTTACATCTACCGGGAGCCGAGGAAGGCCAAGCAATTGAGCTTTGGCGTCATACCGCGTGCCATTGACGACTACATGCGTTTCGCAGAGGCTTACAAAACTCAGCCTCTAGATCAGCAGCTAGGCAATCCTGTCCATCACATCCATGGTGGTCCGCCTCCGTTCGATGACTACCCCATAACCTTCAGTTTGCTCCTCAACCTTGTGGGGGCGGCCGGATCAACAGATCCGGAAATCGTATGGGGTTTCGTCGGCAAGTACTTAGACAAGCATTATGACGGGCTCACGCACCATCTGACTGATAGCTTGAACGAGCTCATTGAGCGTGCCGTTACTTACTATAAGGATATAGTGGCTCCCACACTGGCTCGTCGTCCACCAACGTCGGAGGAAGCAAAAGCTCTGCGCTGCTTAGACGAGCGCCTGCACATGCACGGCAATTATGATCCCTCTGAGATACAAAGCCTCGTGTATGAGGTCGGAAAGCAGTTCTACGGCAAAGAGAACCTTCGAGAGTGGTTCCAGGCGCTGTACGAGACTTTGCTGGGTTCGAGCCAAGGCCCGCGCATGGGCAGCTTCATCGCGCTTTATGGAATCGACAATAGCCGCCGATTGATCGCGGAAGCACTGGAGACCGCTACGGCTTAAGGAAGGAACGTGGCCGCGCCTCGTCTGCTACCCAGGAGCGACCCTTCCGGTGCGGCGGTCTCAATCGTCACGCTCGTCTGATCAGCCTCCGCTGCGGCGTGTGCATATGGACAAGCCAGCTCATCTCCGGTCACCGAAGCGTCGTTCGACCGCTGATGAGCCGACAGCGGCGCAACCGCGAACGCTGCAGCGCCGACAATTAGAATTCGTGCGCGCATAGCTTCTTCTCCTAGCCTTTTTTACCACTGCCGCCGTCTGCATTTTCGTCGATTTCGACGAACGCCATGGCAGTATTTGACGAACGACCAACGCACCCACCGCTTGTTGGTTAAGGGTCCTTGCGGCGACTCGACCTTAGGGGAAGTACTGGGGAGCACGGTGACCCACATCGAACAGGAAGATTTCGGCAGGCGGATACTCAGCGAGCGGGAAGCTCACGCCTCCTCCTTTCTCGCCGGCGGATTTAGTCGATCCGCGCCAAGTTTCTGCGCATCCGTCATGCGCCCCCGAGGCATAGGCGCGCAGCTGGTGACAAACTTGTTTCGTCCGCTGCTCGGTCTCTGAGCGCGGCTCGGCGGACAGCGGCGCTCCCCAAAAAAGCGTCGCAAGAACAAGGACTTTTCGCAAATCGCGCATCCGCATGCTCCCGCGGTCATTCTAACCCCTACCTCGTTCGCATTTCCTGCAAATTCGATCCCGTCCGCGCCAGATTTTGGCAGACAAGAACCGGCATTTCGGCGAAAACCCCGTGCAAAATTGATGCGTCGCGTGCCAGAATTTGCAGCATCGTCCCATGCTCGACAGTTTCGATCGCCACCTCCTTAATCTGATCCAGCGCGATGATTCGCGCACCGCGGATTCCCTCGCGTCTGACGTGCCCCTTTCGCCTTCCGCCATCGCGCGCCGGCTGCGCCGGCTGCGCAGCGAAGGCTGGATTACACGCACAATCGCCCTCCTTTCGGATCGGTTAACCGATCGGCGCTTGCGCGCGCTCGTTTTCATTGAGCTGGCCGAGCACGCCGATCTCAAGGGCAAGAGCGCACTCCAGGAGCGGCTTCGATCCGCAGACCAAGTGCAATTTTGTTACGAAACGACGGGCGCGTTCGACATGCTTGCACTGTTCGATTGTGCTTCGATGAATGAGTTCAATTTGTTGACAGACGCAGTGCTTGTCGCGGACCCGACGGTCCGTCGCTACGAAACAAGCTTCGTCAAACGACAGGTCAAGTTCGCGCCGTTCGTCGATCTCGGCGAAAGCGCCTAGGTCGCCTTGCGCGCCGCGATCCAGCGGTCGATTTTCGCCTCGAGCACCGACAACGGCAAATTGCCGGTGTCCAATACCTGGGCATGGAATTCGCGAATATCGAACTTTGGCCCAAGCTCGGATTCCGCCTTCTTCCGGAGACGCTGGATGGTGAGAGCGCCCACCTTATACGCGGTCGCCTGGCTTGGAATGGCGATGTAGCGCTCGACCTCTGCCGTCGCGTCCGTGCGACTCATTCCCGAATGATCGAGCATATATTGAATCGACTGATCGCGGGTCCAACCTTTGGAGTGGATGCCCGTGTCGACCACGAGCCGCATCGCGCGAAGCATTTCGTCGTTGAGAGTTCCGAAACGCTGGTATGGGTCCTTGTAGAGGCCCATCTCATAACCAAGAGTCTCGGCGTACAGGCCCCAGCCCTCGGCATATGCCGTGTTTCCGCCAAATCGCATGAAGGCCGGAAGTGCCGTATTTTCCTGAGCCAGGCTGATCTGAAAATGGTGTCCCGGCGCGCCTTCATGGAGGAACAAGGTCGTTTCCTCAGTCGTGTTCCGGGCCGGCAGGTCATAGGCATTGAAGTAGAATGTGCCGGGACGTGAGCCGTCCGGAGTGCCCTGCTCGTAGCTTCCGCCAGCCTCGAACTTTTCCCGGAAGGGCTCATACGGGCGGATGACCAGCTTGGCCTTCGGCATGACCGAGAAAAGCGCGCGGAGTTTTGGTTCGACGCGCTTCTGGACGTCGTAATAGTCCTGGGTCAGTGCCTCGCGGCTCTTCGGCTGAAACTTAGGGCTGGTGCGCACATAATCGAAAAATTGCGACAGCGTTCCCTTGAACCCGACCTCTTGCCTGACCTTCTCGAAGTCTCCGGTGATGCGCTCGACCTCGCTGAGACCGAGCTTGTGGATCTCCTCCGGAGTCATGGGGAGCGTCGTCGTTGACTGAACGAGATAGCGGTAAAGCTGGTCGCCGCCCTTCATGTACATCAGCCCGACGCCTTCGCGCGCGTGGCCTAGATAGTCATTTTTCAGGAAGTCGCGCAGACGCGTCAGCGCCGGATAGATCTCGTCGGTGATCGCGGCGCGATATTCATGCGTCAGCCGCGTCCGATCCGCAGAACTGATACTGGCCGGAAACTGCTTGATCGGACCATAATAAGGGGAGTCCTCAGGCTTCATTTTGAGTTGGTTGTCGAGCTGCTCGATCATGTTGCTGACCGTCAGCTTGGTTTCGACCACGCCGGTTTGCTCACCCTCGCGAAACCGGCCGATCGACCGGTCCAGATACGTCACGAAATCCTTGTGTCGCTTCAGGTTGTTTTCATAGTCCTGAAGTGTGTTGAACGGCGCCCCGGCCTTGCCGCTGGCAAAGGTGGCGTAGAATGTGTGCAGGCCAAAGAAATGATTGAGCGGCCGGACCTTGGTTAGGCTGAGCAGGTCTGGCTGATAACCGCGGAGCGTGTCCTTGGTCGTATAATCGAACACGTCATAGGCGATCTGGTCGGTCGCATTGAGCTGGTCGCGCGGAATCGCATGCAGAGCGGCAAGGTCTTGCTCCGCGGCCGCCTTTTCCCCCGCATAATATTCATCGGTGATCATGTCGCCGAGCCGGTCCGCGTAGCGCATGTCGCCGCGGAAGAGCGCCTGCAAGGGATTGCGTTTGAGAAAGGCCTCGTCGCTGTCCTTGAAGAGCTGGAACAGGCGGTCGTGAGCGCTTTGCTGCTCTTGTGCCGCCTCTGACGTCACGGGCTGGGCCACAGCCGGGAGCGGCGCGATAGATAGGAGCAAGGATGCAGAAAGCACATGACGGCCAGCAATTTTCATTTCTTTGAAACCTCGGAGATCGGCAGGTGTATTAGGCGCCTAAAGCAGAAGGGGCGCCGCGGCAATGCCGCAACGCCCCTTCGATGAATGGGCTGGAGCGCTCTACCAGAAGAAGTTGTAGAGAACGTCGACCACTTCGCCTGTCCAGGTGTCGACCAGATATGCGTCGTCCCAGTAACGGACCCACCGATAACCCGGCGGCGCATACGGGAGTCGGTACATCCACGGATCCGAAATCCAGTAGCGGCTGCTGTAATAGCTCGGCCACAAACGCCAGCCTATCGAATAGGGCTGGTAACCCCAGCCGAACGGATCGTAATAGAATCCGAGGTGGAACAGCGAGTGGTGTTTCTTCCGCCAATTGTACCAGTCGTATTTATCATTGTGGCGCCAGTTGGTGCTCCATTGCGGAGCCGGCGAGACTCGTTTCTCGACTCGCAGCGGCGGCTGCGTTCCGGGCCGCGGGACGTCGCTGACCACCGGCGTGCGCGCTGCTTTTCGAAGCTCACGTGCCTCGACGCGGTCGTGCTGCAATTCTTGCCGCTGGTCAGCGCGCAAATCGCGACTCTCGACGCGATCCTGCTGCGCTTGCTCACGCTGGTGGCGTCGTGCATCGCCTTGCTCGCGAGCCGTCTGGCCATTGTCCTGGCTGGAACGCTCGAGCGTCTGCACGCGAGCTTGGGGCTCGATCGTTTGCTGGCGCACTTGTGTCTGGGGCTGTGCCCGTTCGGAGCGCGTGTCCTTGCGCGCCTGCTGGCGCTCTTCGCGAGCCTGCTGGCGATCCTCGCGAGCCTGCTCGCTGTCTTTGGGCGGATCGGCAAGCGCCGGTGTCGCTGCCGCGCTTGCGAGAAACAGTGAGATCAGGAGCTTACGCATGACAGTGACCTTTGCAGTTCATTGCAACGGGTTTTTGCGACTTTTGAGATGAGCCGGCGCTTAACCGTTTCGGAGCCGTATATTCAGCTTTGCAACTGGCGCGGCAGTCCCCTGGACCGCGGACTTCGCTGCCTTCAGGATGGCGCTGCGAATTCGGGGGTAGGCACCACAGCGGCAGATATTCGGGATCGCCGCGATTTGATCGTCAGTCGGCGTTGGATTGGACCGAAGCAGGGCCGCGATGGCCATGATGAAACCCGGCTCGCAATATCCGCACATCGTCGCCTGCTCGGCGAGCCAGGCCTGTTGCACCGGGTCCAAGGCGGCCGAGGACAAGCCTTCGATCGTGATGATCTCGGCGCCTTCGAGGGAGCCAATGGTCACGCTGCAGCTCCGCACCGCGCCGCCGTCGACGATCACGGTGCATGCTCCGCAATCCTGGCTGTCACAACCATATTTCGTTCCGGTCAGGTTGGATGCGTCACGCAGCGCCCAGAGCAGAGGAGTTTCGGGATCGAGCCTGTAATGGATCGCCTCCCCGTTGACCGTCATGCGAGTCATGATCGAGAGGCTAGCGCGGGTAGAGCCGCGCTGCCAAGATAGGCCGCATGGGACGGGTGACCACAGAGAGCGGCCAGGCAATCGGCTTTGAAGAATCGGGCATTGGCGACGAGACTCCGATCGTTTTTCTCCACGGCGTTGGCTCGGACAAATCCGCCTGGCGCCCGCAGCTCGAATACTTCGGGCGCGAGCGGCGCGCGATCGCCTTCGATTATCCGGGTTATGGTGACAGCGACCCGGCACCAGAGGGAACGAGTCGCGACGACTATGCGGCCACCATACTCTCCGCAATGCGTGAGCTCGGCGTCGAACGTGCGCACATCTGCGGACTCTCGCTAGGCGGAGTCGTCGCAATCTCTCTGAACGCGCAGGCGCCCGAGCGCTGCGCCTCCCTGATCCTCGCCGATACATTCGCCGAGCATCCGGACGGGTCGGCGATCCTCGAAAGATCCCGCGCGGGGTTGGAAATGACAAATCTGCGGCAGATGGCCGACGGGCGCGTCGATGTCTTGCTCGCGCAGCCTGCCGACCCCGCTCTGCGCAGTGAAGTCGTCGAAACGATGGCGCGCATTGACCCCGCGGCTTATCTGATCGGCGCCGAAGCCGTTTGGCTCGCCGACCAGCGCGATCGGGCCGAAGCGATCCGCGCGCCGACGCTCGTGCTCTGCGGGGCGGAAGATAAAATCGCGCCGCCCGCCCTTGCCCTTGCGCTCACGAAGCTCATCCCAGGGGCCCAGCACGAAACAATCGAGCATGCCGGCCACCTGTCCAACCTCGAGAAGGCTGATGAGTTCAACACCCTCGTCAGGGCGTTCATCCGTGGGGTCGATTCGCGATCATGAAGATCGCCTGCATCGGCGGCGGGCCGGCCGGGCTCTATTTCGCGATTTCGATGAAGCTGCGCGATCCTTCGCACGACATCGAAGTGTTTGAGCGAAATGCGCCGGGAGTGACCTTCGGCTGGGGCGTGGTCTTCTCCGACCTCACCGTCGACAACATCACCAGAAACGATCCCGTATCGGCCGCGACGATCACCGGCGAGTTCGCGCACTGGGACGACATCGATGTCCACTATCGGGGCGAGACGATCACCTCGGGCGGGCACGGTTTCATCGGCATCGGCCGCAAGAGGCTGCTCGAAATATTGCAGGAGCGCCGGCGCGAGCTCGGGGTTGCGCTTCACTTCAATGCCGAGTGCGATCCGGCCGATCCGATGTGGAAAGATTACGATCTCGTCATCGCCTCGGACGGCGCCAACTCACGCTTCCGCGATGCTGAGCCCCAAGCGTTTGGTGTCGACGTCGACATTCGCGCTAATAAGTTCGTCTGGCTTGGCACGTCGAAAGTCTTCGAAGCCTTCACCTTCGCCTTCGAGGAGACCGAGCACGGCTGGATTTGGGCGCACGCCTATCGCTTCGCGCCGGACTGCTCGACGTTCATCGTTGAATGTGCCGAAGACGTCTGGCGTGCGTTTGGCTTCGAGCGGATGAATCAAGACGAGAGCATCGCAGCCTGCGAAAAGCTCTTCGCCGAATATCTCGACGGGCACCGGTTGGAGTCGAATGCGTCCCACCTCGTCGGTTCGGCCGCGTGGCTCAATTTTCGTCGAATCAAATGCGAGCGATGGGCGAGCGGAAACGTGATCCTGCTCGGCGATGCCGCGCACACTGCGCATTTCTCGATCGGTTCGGGGACCAAGCTTGCGCTCGAAGACGCGATCAAGCTCGCCGACGTGTTCAATCGGCCTGGCCTTAGCCTCGAAGCCGCCCTCGACGAATATCAGGCGGAACGGAACCTGGAGGTGCTCAAGCTCCAAAACAGCGCGCGCAACTCGACGGAATGGTTCGAGACGCTGGAGCGCTACCTTCATTTCGAGCCATTGCAG
>JBKPLG010000117.1:0-15670 GCA_046731515.1 Pseudomonadota bacterium
GCCGGATCTCTGTCGAAGCGGTTGGGGATCGAAGAAGGCACGCAGCTGCCCCGCACGATCATCGAATATTATTACAAGGACGACGCGCTCGGCGACCCGATGATCGCCGACGAGCATATCGCCTGCTTCGGCTGGGCGAGCCAGGATGAGATGAACGACATCGCCGACATGGCGATCCGCGTGAACGACTTCCTTTCGGGCATGTTCGCGGCGATTGGGATCCGGCTCATCGATTTCAAGCTCGAGTTCGGCCGCGTATGGGATGGGGAATATGCACGCGTCATCCTCGCCGACGAGATCAGTCCAGACGGATGCCGATTGTGGGACATCAAGTCGGGTCAAAAGCTCGACAAGGACCGCTTCCGCCAAGACCTTGGCGGAGTCGAGGAGGCATATCAGGAAGTGGCGCGGCGACTGGGCCTGCTTCAGCCGGAAGACGAATCTGCCGTCCTCGATTTCGACCAGCATCGCAAGAAGCGAGGCCGATAACCGCCGGCACGATTAGCAGCTGCTGGTCTTACTCAATCACCTCGAAGTGCAGGACCTCGGGCTCCATCTCGAGCAGGAAGTCGGGGTCAAAGTCATAATATTTGGCCTTGGTCAGCTCCTCGCCCGCAAAGCCGCGGATTGCATCGAGACTTTCCCACAAGCTTAGTGTTTCGACGTGGACGATGTTGCCTTCGGGCCGATGCAAGCACCAACTCTTGATGTGCCCAGGGGTACGGCGGTAGTCAGCCAGGCCCACCTCCTTAGTGAGCCGCAAATATTCTTCCGCTTTGTCAGCCGGCACTCGCCCGTGCCATCGTCTTGCGATCATTAAAACGCCCCCTTGCCTGACGCCGCGCTACGGCCCAGTTCAGCCATAACGATGAAGCGCTCCCGTGTCGTGACATTGAATGCCGCTTTGGGACCGCTTGACTATCGCGTTCCCAAGGAAATGGCAGTTGCCGCCGGTGCGGTCGTCATCGCGCCTCTCGGTCCGCGGCAACTGCTCGGGGTCGCCTGGGAGCCGGAGCGGCTCGCGACCAACGAAGTCACAGACAACCGCCTCCGCCCTTTGATTGGGATCGTGGACGTGCCGCCGATCGCCGCGCCTCTTCGACGTCTGTGCGAATGGACCGCCGATTATTATCTCGCGCCGCTCGCGTCAGTCCTGCGGATGGTGCTCCCCTCATCCGCCGCGCTCGACGGCCCGCGCCAGATAATCGAGTATCGACTAACCGGCCTTCCTCCAGACCGGCTGACTCCGCAGCGCGAGAAAGCGCTGGAGGCACTTGAAGGCCGACAGGGCACGATCCGCGAACTTGCCGATCATGCGGGCGTTAACGAGGGCGTCGTTCGCGGACTCGTCAAGGCGGGAGCGCTGGAAGCAGTCGCGGTTGATGCGGACCGTCCACTGCGCTCTCCAGATCCAGACTATGCGCCGCCCGATCTCAACGAGGACCAGCGCACTGCCGCTCGGAGCCTGATTGCCGCCATCGGCCAGGGTTTCGACCCGGTGCTTCTCGACGGCGTTACCGGATCCGGCAAGACGGAAGTCTATTTTGAGGCGATTGCGGAGTGTCTGCGGCAGGGGAAACAAGCAATGGTTCTCTTGCCCGAAATCGCGCTCACGGAGCCCTTCCTCAATCGCTTCGAGGCACGTTTCGGCTGTGAGCCCGTCGCCTGGCATTCGGGTCTACGCTCCTCAGAGCGGCGACGGAACTGGCGGGGCATCGCATCCGGCGAGGCGAAGGTCACTGTCGGTGCCCGCTCCGCGTTGTTCCTTCCCTACCCCAGTCTCGGCCTCATAGTGGTCGATGAGGCTCACGAGCCCTCCTTCAAGCAGGAGGACGGCGTTCAATATCACGCCCGCGACACCGCGGTGATGCGAGCGAAATTCGAGAACATCCCCGTAATCCTTTCCTCTGCCACTCCGGCGATCGAGAGCCGCCACATGGTCGAGCTCGGCCGCTACCGCGAGGTCAACCTTGCACACCGCTTCGCGGGCGCGAGCCTACCCGACATGCGCGCTATCGACCTCACAAAGGATCCGCCGCCTCGCGGCCGCTGGCTCGCGCCGAAGCTCGTCAGCGAAATCGAGGCCAATCTGGGGCGCGGCGAACAGGCTTTGCTCTTTCTCAACCGTCGCGGCTTTGCGCCGCTGACCTTGTGCCGCAACTGCGGCCACCGGTTCCAATGCCCGAACTGCACCGCCTGGATGGTCGAGCATCGGCTCATGCATCGTCTCGCCTGCCATCATTGCGGTCACGTCATGCCGCCGCCGAAGGCATGTCCCGAATGCGGGGAGGAAGGGACGCTGGTGCCCTGCGGTCCGGGCGTCGAACGCATTGCCGACGAAGTCGCCGAGCTGTTCCCGGATGCCCGCACCGCGATCGTCACATCCGACACCATCTGGTCGCCCCAGCGCGCGGCGGAGTTCGTCGCGGCAGTGGTCGTAGGGGAAGTCGACATCATTATCGGCACGCAGCTCGTCACGAAGGGTTATCACTTTCCGAATCTTACTTTGGTTGGCGTCGTCGATGCCGATTTGGGGCTTGCGGGCGGCGACCTGCGCGCGGCTGAGCGCAGCTTTCAGCAGATCCAGCAAGTCGCAGGTCGCGCCGGCCGCGGCGACAAGGCAGGCCGGGTCTTCGTCCAGACTCATGACCCCGAGGCGCCGGTGATAGCGGCGCTCGTGTCGGGCGATGCGCCCGGTTTCTACGCAGCCGAAACCGAGGCGCGACGCGAAGCCGCGATGCCGCCCTTTGGCCGCCTCGCCGCGATAGTCGTCTCAGCGGAGGACGCCAGCGAAGCCGAAGGCGTTGCCCGGCGCATCGGTGCCGCCGCGCCGATGGTCGAGGGAATGGCGGTGTTCGGCCCCGCGCCCGCTCCGCTGGCGATGCTCCGCGGCCGCCATCGCCAGCGACTATTGGTGCACTCCCGCAGGAGTCTCGACGTGCAGGACGTGATCCGCGACTGGCTCGCCGAGATCGATTGGAGCCCCAAGGTCCGAGTCAGCGTTGACGTGGACCCGTACAGTTTCCTTTAGGCAACGGCGCGTTCCAGCCGCCGCCTGACCCACCATGGCTTGACCACCTGTCCGCTCCTGACTGCGAGAACGATCAGCCAGACGCCCGCGGCGGTTGCGACCGCGAGGGCGATGACGGAGGCCTCCAGCCCGAAGGTTCCGCCAGATAGCAGCTCCGGTCCAGACAGTTTCGCCTCGACCAGACCCTGCTGGTCCATCCCCGAAACAGGCACGTCAAAAATGAACCCCTGCGTAAAGTTCCACGCCGCATGCAGGCCCATCGGCATCCACAGACTGCGCGTAAGCATATAGGCCGCGCCGAGCAGCAGCCCCGCCTCGACGGCAATGGCGAAGGAGGAAAACCACGTGGCGTTTGGGTTCATGATGTGCGCCAAGCCGAACAAGGCCGACGTCACGATCATCGCCGACCAGCTGCCGCCGAATTCTTCGATCCAGCGGAACAGGATTCCGCGGAACAGCAGTTCCTCCATGAAGGCGGGCATGATCGCGATTACGATCAGATCCATCAACAGTTCGCGCGTGCTGCAGCAGCCGTACACGTTGTAGACATCGGCCACAGCAGCAATGCCGACAACCGCACTGAAGATCACAAAGCCCGCTCCAAGTCCCAATCCGAGGTTCCGGACGGCGCCCCGCGCCGGCAGATCGTCCCGGGGGTGTTCGCCGAGGTTGACGATGGCGAGCTTATACGTCGCGAACATCAGCGCGAGGGCGATGAGTGAATGGACGGCAGTCGTTCCGTTCTTGCCGATCGGCGGGACCAACTGCCCGAGACCATAAGCGAGGACGGACGCGATGGCGTAAAGCACGATCGCAATGACCATGGCGACAAGCGGGAAATCAACGATCCGCCGCCACAAGGGCCGCTCGACGGCCGTCACATAACCTTGGTTCATTGGTCCCCCTTCCGTCTTCTTGGAGCGGAAGAGACAGGCGGGAGCAAGCGTCTATTCGAGGAGCGGCAGGTCCGCCGGTGCATCGCGATCCCACTGTGTTGCAAATGGCTTGCACCATCCAGAACGCACGTTAGCTTGACAGAGCCGGGAAGGGAGGTTCGGTGCGTATAGTCAAGCTAGTGCTGAGCGCATGCTTGCTCAGCGTTGGAACCGCGGCCCAGGCGGAATGGCGTCGGTTCGAAACCGCGCATTTCGTGATCTACAGCGAAAGCGACGAGAGCCGGGTCAACGAACTCGCGACAGGGCTTGAAAGCATCGACGGGCTGATGCGCACGGCGACCGGCCTTTCCGCCGAAGTCGAGCCGGTGAAAGTCCGGATCTATGAGATGCGCGACGAAGGCGCAATCGAGGCTGCAATCGGCGAAGCGAACAGCGGCGTGGCCGGGTTCTACAACAGCAACAGTCTCGGGCCCTTCGCAGTCACGATCCGCAAGTCCTATTCGGCTTCAGATGGAAAGTTCACCCGCGAACTGGTGCTGCACCACGAATATGCGCATCATTTCATGTTCCAGTATTTCCCGGCGACCTACCCCAGCTGGTATGTGGAAGGCTTCGCGGAGCTCATCGGATCGAGTAAAATCCTTCCGGACGGAAAGGTCGCCTATGGCTGGCCGGCGAAGCACCGCGGCGACAGCATCGCCTTCGGCTGGGTGCCGGTCAGGGACGTGCTTCTCAAGCCGCCCGAAAAACTTCAAATGGACTGGTACGGCCAAGGGTGGGCGCTAACGCATTATCTGACCTTCGGCAAAGGCCGCTCCCAGCAGCTGAGGCAGTACCTGGCGATGCTCACCGCCGGCAAAAGTTCGCAAGAGGCCGTCACGGCATTCGGCGATCTCGACCAGCTCAATCGCGAGGCTCACGCTTATGTGTCGCGCGGTCAGTTCGATTACAAACCGGTCGAGATCCCAATTCGCAAGCCGGTGATCGAGCGCGTCGATGCCGTCAGCCCCGCCGAAGCGGCGCTGATTCCGGATACGATCGCGTTCAACGACGACGATCTCGCATATTATCGCAAGGACTCGGATCGCGAGAAGGAGCGCAGTCGACGTGCACGCGTCCTGGCGCATATTCAGAGCGAGGTCGCGCGATATCCCAACGATCCCTTTGCGCTCTATCTCCTGGCGGAGACACAGAACGCCTCCGGAAATACGGCAGCAGCGGAGACGGCGGTGGACCGGCTTCTCGCTGTTCAGCCTCGTAATGTGCGCGGAATGGTGCGCAAGTCGCTGCTCCTATCCCAAAGCGCGGCCAAGCTCAGCGGACCTGCACGGCAGCAGATGGCGGCCCAGGCGCGGCAGTTGGCGGTCGCGGCCAACAAGGCCGACCCGAACGAGGCCATGGCCTTTGTCGCATTCTATCAGAGCTATCGCAGCGCTGGGGCGGCTGTGCCCACAAACGCTCTCCAGGGGCTTGAGGCTGCGGTCGCAACCCTCCCCGGGAACACCGGCGTCCGGCAGATGCTGGTCGACGAATATGCGGCGGAACGGCGATGGGCGGATGCGATGCGAGCACTCGCGCCGATTGCGAACGACACGCATGAATCGCCGCTGCGTCAGGCGGCGCGCGAGCGAATGGCCCAACTCCGCGCCGAACTCGACAAGCAGAGGTCAGCGCCGGCCGGTTAGAGCGGAAGGCTCTCCTGGGTCACCGCTTTCTCGGCCTCGAGCAGCTTGACCTTGCGATCGAGGCCGCCGCCATAGCCGCCGAGCGTCCCGTCGCTGCGGATCACGCGATGGCACGGGATCAACACCGCGACGTGGTTATCGCCATTGGCCGTCCCGACCGCTCGGACGGCCCTCGGAGCGCCGATGGCGGCAGCAATCTCCGCGTAGCTGCGCGTCTCGCCGAGCGGAATCTTGCGAAGCTCACGCCACACCGCCTCCTGAAAGGCCGTGCCTGCGACATCGATCGGAAGTTCGGGCGCCGCCGCCGGCCGCTCGATCGCCGTCAGCGCGCCTTCGACCAACTCCCTGAGGCCGCCATCGTCCTTTCGGATCGTGGCGTTCGGGAACAGCTGCTTCAGCGACGCCTCGCTGTCGTCAAACGTCAGGCGGCAAATCCCCTTCGATGTTGCAGCGATCAGCATGCTTCCGAGCGGACTGTCGAATGTCGTCCAGCGGATCGTCTCTCCCCGACCACCGTCACGCCAGGCCGATGGCGTCATTCCTAGCCTCTCCTTCGCATCGCTGTAGAAGCCGCTCGGGGCCGAATAGCCGGCATCGTAGATCGCATCCGTCACGCGGCCGTTTTGCTTGAGCGCCATTTGCGCTCGCTCGTTGCGCAGCCCGCGGGAATATTCGGCCGGCGAGATACCGAGATCGCGTTTGAAGATGCGCTGGAAGTGATGCGGTGCGTAGCCGACGGCCGCTGCCAAGTCCGCAAGGCTCGGCGCCTCTTCGGCCTGCTGGATGATCTTGACCGCCGCAGCAACCGCCTCTCGATCGCGGCCGACCTCGTCGGGCTTGCACCGCAGGCATGCGCGGAAGCCGCCCGCGCGCGCCTCTTCCGAGGTCGCGAAGAATGTCACGTGCTCGCGCTTCGGCCGCTTCGCCGGACAGCTCGGCTTGCAATAGATGCCGGTGGTGCTGACGGCGCCAATCACCCGCCCGTCCCAGCTCCGGTCGCGGCGCATGAACGCCGCCCATGCCGTCTCCGGATCAAGACGAGTCAAATTGTCCACACTCGCTGATCTAGGCGGCTCAATCGTCTGTGCAAGCGTCGCCACGGTTATGCCCTCTCAATTTTCGCCGAGAAGCAGCCGCGCGTCGCGTTATGCGCGTGGATCGTCTCGATCTCGGGATTGTCTAATAACTTGCGGATTCCGGCGTCGGCCTCGCCCGGCTGGGTGAGCAGCGCCTCGGCCATCATCCCGTCCTTATTAAACCCGCGCAGGGACAGGATCCGGGTTTTGAACACCGGTGGTTCCTCATCGACATATTCAGCCGCTTTCTCCTCGCCTTCGGTGACGAAGATCGCATGGCTCGCGCGATACGGGTTCGCGACATCGTGGCTGACGTGATTCAGCAAAAGCACGCTCTCGCCGATGGCGCGATCGGTCAGGCTTACCCGGCAGGGAAAGGTCGGGCAGTCGACCGTCATGCGGACGATGCCACGTTTCGAAAGCTCCTCGTCCGAAAGGCCGAAGAGCGGGCGATATGGAGCGGGGTCCAATCCTGTGATTCGGTAGGTCATGCAGCGGGTTTACGGGTCGCCAACATTTCACGCGTCCTCAGCCTTGCGTTCAAACCGATATCCTCGTCAGGATGTCGCCCTGAACTCGTTTCAGGGTCCAAGTGCTTTAGGCGACCTAAGCTGGCGGTTGCATCCCCGCGCACCCCTTGCTAGGGGCCGCGCCAACCCATAGGGGCGTGCGGGTTAACCCCGACTGCGCCCTGTTTTTTGATGGGGCAAATTCCGTTTCTGGAGCTTTTCGCGCGTGGAGACATCCGGCGGCATTCGGGCCAGCTTAGCGGGGCGGTATGCATCCGCGCTGTTCGACCTTGCTCGCGACCAGCGGCAGATTGACGCAGTCGGCCGCAGTCTAGACGCATTGAGCCAAGCATTGCTGGATTCAAAGGAATTTGCCGAGCTTGTATCGAGTCCGCTCGTTTCGCGCGGGGAAGCTGGCAAGGCGTTCGCCGCGCTCGCGCCACAGCTGAACACGGACCCCATCACTATGAACTTCCTCGGCGTCCTGGCCCGCAACGGCCGGAAGAACGAGCTGCGGGCGATCATTCGCGCCTTTCGCCGCCTTGCGGCCGAGCATCGCGGTGAGACGACCGCAGAGGTCGTCACCGCACGTCCGCTCAATGACGATCAGGTTTCGGCGTTGAAACAGCAGCTCCGCTCTCGGGCAGGCCGCGACGTCAATATCGAAGCTCAAGTCAATCCCGACATCCTCGGGGGGATCGTCGTCAAGCTGGGTAGCCAGATGATCGACGCCTCAATCCGCACCAAACTCAACCGACTCGCTCAGGCGATGAAAGGCTAAACACACTCATGGACATTCGCGCCGCTGAAATCTCCCGCGTCATTCGCGACCAGATCGCGAATTTCGCCGCCGACGCAGAAGTCTCCGAAGTCGGCACCGTGCTGTCGGTCGGCGATGGCATCGCCCGCATCTACGGTCTCGACAACGTCCAGGCGGGCGAGATGGTCGAGTTCGAGAATGGCACCAAGGGCATGGCACTCAACCTCGAAGCCGATAATGTCGGTGTCGTGATCTTCGGCTCGGATGCCGAGATCGAGGAAGGCTCCAACGTCAAGCGGACGGGCGCGATCGTCGACGTTCCAATCGGCAAGGGTCTGCTCGGCCGCGTGGTCGACGCTCTCGGCAACCCGATCGATGGCAAGGGCCCGATCGAGTACACCGAGCGCCGCCGCGTCGAAGTGAAAGCGCCGGGCATCATTCCGCGTAAATCAGTGCACGAGCCGGTGCAGACGGGTCTCAAGGCGCTCGATGCGCTGGTGCCAATCGGGCGTGGACAGCGCGAGCTGATCATCGGCGACCGCCAGACCGGAAAAACGGCCGTCGCGATCGATACCTTCATCAACCAGAAGGAGATCAACAAGTCGGGCGATGAGAGCCAGAAGCTGTACTGCATCTATGTCGCCATCGGCCAGAAGCGCTCGACTGTCGCGCAAATCGTCCGCGCGCTCGAAGAGAACGGCGCGATGGAATATTCCATCGTCGTCGCCGCAACCGCTTCCGAGCCGGCGCCACTCCAGTATCTGGCCCCCTATGCTGGCGTCGCGATGGGCGAGTATTTCCGTGACAACGGGATGCACGCCGTCATCGTCTATGACGATCTGTCGAAGCAGGCTGTCGCCTATCGCCAAATGTCACTCCTGCTGCGTCGTCCGCCGGGCCGCGAAGCCTATCCGGGCGACGTCTTCTATCTCCACAGCCGGCTTCTGGAGCGCGCCGCGAAGATGAACGAGGACAATGGCAGCGGCTCGTTGACCGCGCTGCCGATCATCGAGACGCAGGCCGGCGACGTGTCGGCCTACATCCCGACCAACGTGATCTCGATCACCGACGGCCAGATCTTCCTGGAGACCGACCTCTTCTACCAGGGTGTCCGACCGGCGATTAACGTCGGCCTCTCCGTCAGCCGCGTCGGTTCGGCTGCGCAGACCAAGGCAATGAAGAAGGTCGCCGGCTCGATCAAGCTTGAGCTCGCGCAGTATCGCGAAATGGCGGCGTTTGCGCAGTTCGGATCGGACCTCGACGCTTCGACACAGAAGTTGCTCGCTCGCGGCGCTCGCCTGACTGAGCTGCTGAAGCAGCCGCAGTTCAACCCGATGCCCGTCGAAGAGCAGGTCGCCTCCATCTTCGCGGGCACGCAGGGCGTCCTCGACCATGTCGATGTCAAGGACGTGGTCCGTTATGAAGCGGCGATGCTGAGCTTCCTCCGCTCGGAGAAGCCGGACATACTAGCCAAAATCCGCGATACCAAGGCGCTCGATGACGATACCGCGGCCGCGCTTAAGGACGCGCTCGGCGAGTTCGGGAAGCAATTCGCCTAAATGGCGAGCCTCAAAGCCCTCAAGATCCGCATCGGCTCGGTGAAGTCGACGCAGAAGATCACCAAGGCGCTGAACATGGTGGCGGCGTCGAAGCTTCGCCGTGCCCAGCAAAGCGCGATGGCCGGAAGGCCCTACTCTGAGCGGATGGCGGACGTCGTCGCCTCACTCGCCTCCCGGATTACGCCGGGACCGCAAAGTCCACGCCTGCTTGCAGGCACGGGAAAGGACGACACCCACCTGATCATCGTCGTGACCGGCGATCGCGGTCTCGCTGGTGCGTTCAACAGCAACATTGTTCGTGCGGCGCGCCGCAAGGCTGACGAGCTGATCGCCCAGGGCAAGACCGTCTTCTTTTATATCGTGGGCCGCAAGGGCCGCCCGGTGATCCAGCGGATCTATCCCAAGGGCATCATTGCACAGTATGACACGAGCGAGATGAAGGCGCCGGCCTACTCCGACGCGCAGCGAATTGCGAAGGACATCATCGACCGGTTCACGACTGACGAGATCGACGTCGTACACCTCGCTTATGCGAACTTCCGTTCCACCTTGGTTCAGGAACCGACGGTCGATCAGATCATCCCTGTTGCAGTAGCGCAGGCCGAAGCCGTGCAACCGACGAAGAGCGGACCGCCTGCGGCTGTCGAGTATGAGCCGGATGAGGACGAGATCCTGGCGGACCTGCTGCCGCGCAACATTGCCGTTCAGCTGTATCGGGCACTGCTCGAGAATCAGGCCGGATTCTATGGGGCGCAGATGACCGCGATGGACAATGCGACCCGCAATGCCGGCGACATGATCAACCGCCTGTCGATCCAGTATAACCGGACGCGCCAGGCTGTCATCACGACCGAGCTTATTGAAATCATCTCGGGCGCCGAAGCGCTCTAACAGACACGAATGCAAGGAAGACTGAACATGGCCACCGCCGCCGACACCAAGCCAAAAGCCAAGAAAGCCGCGCCCAAGGCGGCTGCTGCCGGTACGCCCATGGCGTCGGCACACGTCAGCAACCTGGTCGGCCGCGTTAGCCAGGTTATCGGCGCTGTCGTCGACGTCGCGTTCGAGGGCGATCTTCCGCCGATCCTCTCGGCACTTGAAACGGACAACGGCGGCAACCGGCTGGTGCTCGAGGTGGCACAGCATTTGGGCGAAGGCATCGTGCGCACCATCGCCATGGACTCGACGGACGGTTTGACCCGAGGTCAGACTGTTAACGCCACCGGATCGGAGATCCGCGTCCCCGTTGGCCCCATGACGCTTGGCCGCATCATGAACGTAATCGGCGAGCCGATCGACGAGCGCGGACCGATCGGCGGCGACATCACGGCTCCAATCCACGCGGAAGCTCCGGCCTTCGTCGACCAGTCAACCGAAGCGTCGATCCTGGTCACCGGCATCAAGGTCATCGACCTGCTCGCGCCGTACGCTAGGGGCGGCAAGATCGGCCTGTTCGGCGGCGCCGGCGTCGGCAAGACCGTGCTCATTCAGGAGCTGATCAATAACATTGCCAAGGGTCACGGCGGCGTCTCCGTGTTCGCCGGCGTCGGCGAGCGCACGCGTGAGGGCAACGACCTCTATCACGAATTCCTGGAAGCGGGCGTCATCGCCAAGGACAAGGACGGCAATCCGACGCCGGAAGGCTCCAAGGTGGCGCTGGTATTCGGCCAGATGAACGAGCCGCCGGGAGCGCGCGCTCGCGTTGCTCTGTCCGGCCTCACCCAGGCGGAATATTTCCGCGACGTCGAAGGTCAGGACGTGCTCTTCTTCATCGACAACATCTTTCGCTTCACCCAGGCTGGGTCGGAAGTGTCGGCCCTTCTTGGCCGCATCCCGTCGGCCGTCGGCTATCAGCCGACGCTCGCGACCGACATGGGCACATTGCAGGAGCGCATTACCTCGACCAACAAGGGGTCGATCACCTCGGTGCAGGCGATTTACGTGCCCGCAGACGACTTGACCGACCCGGCGCCGGCGACCTCTTTCGCGCACTTGGACGCGACGACGACGCTGAGCCGCGCCATCTCCGAGCTCGGCATCTATCCGGCGGTCGACCCGCTCGACTCGACCAGCCGAGTGCTGACGGCAGCGATCGTCGGCCAGGAGCATTATGAAACCGCCCGCGCTGTCCAGGAAACGCTCCAGAAGTACAAGTCGCTACAGGACATTATCGCCATCCTTGGCATGGACGAGCTCTCCGAAGAGGATAAGCTGACCGTCAGCCGCGCACGCAAGATCCAGCGCTTCCTCTCGCAGCCGTTCCACGTCGCCGAAGTGTTCACCGGCATCCCCGGTAAGTTCGTGCAGGTGGAAGACACCGTGCGCTCGTTCAAGGCGGTGGTGAGCGGCGAGTATGACGATCTCCCCGAAGCCGCCTTCTACATGGTCGGCGGCATCGACGAAGCGGTCGCCAAGGCCGAGAAGCTAGCGCAGGAGGCCTAACTATGGCTGACGACCTGCGGCTTGAAGATTGCGTCAATGAACGCTGCCCCTGGTCAGGTGATCCGGTCAGGCCTGACAGCCTGACCCGCTACCGCGGGAAAGTCGTCGGTTTCTGCAATACCGGCTGCCGCGACAAGTTCGAGGCGGCGACCCGCGCATTCGACACTAAGATTGAAAGCAAGGAATAATGGCCGATCTGCATTTCGAACTGGTCACCCCCGACCGCCTGGTGATGTCCGACGACGTATACATGGTCGTCATCCCGGGAACCGAGGGCGAATCAGGCGTCATGGGGGGCCACGCGCCGTACATGACGGTATTGAAGAACGGCGAGATCGCCGTTTATCGCGCGGCCGGTGGTCAACCCGAACGAATCTCCGTCACCGGAGGCTTTGCAGAGGTGAGCGACAAGGGGCTGACGGTGCTCGCGGAGAGCGCCGGCGAGTAACCGCTCTCATTGAGCTCGCGATTAACGCAATTAGTCTTTTCTAAAAGTTTCGGTCCTATTCACCACCCGACTAGGCGGAGACCGCATTGGACGGGATGGCATGAGCGCATTCGGAAAGCGTGGTGGAATCAGTGGCGGGCGCCCGAACTTCGGCGTCGCCAAGCCGATGAAGGGCGGCTCGGGGTCCGGTTCGGCCTCGGCTCCGGCAATTCCCGAGGGTGGTGAACAATTCCCGCCCCTCGAAGAGCTCACTCCTTCGGTCGATACGCCAATCTCCGAGCCGGGAGCAAACGGCGGCGCAATGGATCGCCTGACGGCGCGACAGAATGGCAGCGGCGAGCAGGCGAGCAGCAAATCCGAAGGCTTCGAAGCGTCGGTCCACCGGATCAAGGAACAGGTCCTTCCGCGCCTGCTTGAGCGAGTTGACCCCGAGGCTGCCGCAACGCTCAGCAAGGATGAGCTCGCCGAAGAATTCCGTCCGATCATCAGTGAGGTGCTTGCCGAGCTGAAGATCACTCTCAATCGCCGCGAGCAGTTCGCGCTCGAGAAGGTGCTGGTCGACGAACTCCTCGGCCTCGGGCCGCTGGAGGAGCTTATCGCTGATCCGGCGATCAGCGATATCATGGTCAACGGGCCGGATCAGACCTACGTCGAGCGGAAGGGCAAGCTCGAGATCGCGCAGATCCAGTTTCGCGACGAGGAGCATCTGTTCCAGATTGCTCAGCGCATCGTCAACAAGGTCGGCCGGCGTATCGATCAGACCACTCCGCTCTGCGACGCACGTCTTCAGGACGGCAGCCGCGTTAACGTAATCATTCCGCCGCTCTCACTTCGTGGGACGGCCATCTCGATCCGTAAATTCTCCGAGAAGCCGATCACGCTCGACATGATGAAGGGCTTCGGCTCCATGTCGGAAAAGATGGCGACGGTGCTGAAGATCGCCGGCGCCAGCCGCATGAACGTGATCATCTCGGGGGGTACGGGTTCCGGTAAAACGACCATGCTCAACGCCTTGTCGAAGATGATCGATCCCGGCGAGCGTGTGATCACGATCGAAGACGCGGCCGAACTTCGTCTGCAGCAGCCGCACTGGCTGCCACTGGAAACCCGCCCGGCCAACCTGGAGGGTCAGGGGCAGATCAGCATCCGCGATCTCGTCATCAACGCTTTGCGTATGCGTCCCGACCGCATCATCCTCGGCGAAATTCGCGGCGCCGAATGTTTCGACCTTCTCGCCGCCATGAACACCGGTCACGACGGGTCGATGGCGACGCTTCACTCCAACTCCCCGCGCGAATGCCTCGCGCGTATGGAGAACATGGTGATGATGTCGGACATCAAGATTCCGAAGGAAGCCATCTCGCGTCAGATCGCGGATTCGGTCGATCTCATCGTCCAGGTGAAGCGCCTCCGCGACGGTTCACGCCGCACCACCAACATCACCGAAGTGATCGGGATGGAAGGCGACGTGATCGTCACCCAGGAGCTGTTCAAGTTCGAGTATATGGACGAAACTCCCGACGGAAAGATCATCGGCGAGTTCCGCTCGATGGGCCTGAGGCCCTACACGCTCGACAAGGCCAAGCAGTTCGGCTTCGACCAGCCCTATCTCGAGGCCTGCCTCTAAGCGAATCTGTTGCTCCCCGCCTCCGGCCCCGCCATTAAGCGGCCGAAGGTCATCGAGTGGGAGGTACGAACGTGGTGCGACGGATCGCTGTATTGATCGCATGTATCGGCGCGACGAATCTTATCGCTGCGGCTCCTCCTGCGATCAGCAAGAAAGCAGCCGCGTCAAAATCCGCAGATACTCTCGCCGCGGCCGTGGCCGCACCCACCCGGACAGAGGCCAACCGGGCTCGCGACCGCTATCGCCATCCGATCGAAACGCTGACTTTTTTCGGCGTCGAGCCGAACGACACTGTCGTGGAAATCTGGCCCGGCGGAGGCTGGTACACGGAGATTCTGGCGCCTTATCTTCGTTCGGGCGGAGGCAAGCTGCTGTGGGCCGCTCCGGAATGGGGAATGGGTGGCCTCAAGAAGCTCCAGGAAGCCAATCCGGCGCTTTACGGATCGATCGCGACGGCCGATTTCCCTGCATTCGATGCAAGCGCGAAGCGTGTCCCAGACCGAAGCGCCGACGCCGTGCTCACTTTCCGCAACGTTCACAACTGGCGGATGGGCTACCGCCGCGACGACAAGCAGGATTACAGTGCCGCAGCGTTCCGTCAGATCTATGCAATGCTGAAGCCTGGCGGCGTCCTGGGGATCGCCGACCATCGGTTACCTGAGGGGGCCAGCGCAGAACGCGAGCGGAATAGCGGATACATCAAGGTCTCAACGGTTCGCCGCCTTGCCGAGGCGGCCGGTTTCCGGTTTGCCGGCTCTTCGGAAATCAACGCTAATCCGAAGGACACGGCTGACTGGCCTGAAGGCGTGTGGACCCTTCCTCCCACACTACGGCTGAAAGACAAGGATCGCGATCGCTATCTCGCCATCGGTGAGAGCGACCGAATGACCCTCAAATTCGTCAAGCCCTCTAAATAACGTCCCTTGTTCAAACCTCGTGAGTCTCGGTTAGGACCCATGTCTCCCGCGCGATAATCGTTGGATCTTCCGCGGATTCCCACATCTGCCTCAAGCTCTTTGGAAGCGCGTCGCGCACCTTGCTGACCTGCCCTTCCGAAATATGCCGCGACAGCACTCGGAACACTGATCGGATCGCCTCATCCGGATCGACCGGTCGCGTGTCGCTCAGCCACTCGGCGACTTCGGTGACGAACTCGTCGCGGGAACGGAACTCGCTCGGCATCTTCCCCGGCTCGAACTGGTCGTAATAGACGCCCCGGATGAGAAGCGGGAGCTGCGCGCCGAGATGGGCCGCCAGGTTGATTGTCAACCGGTCCCGCAGCTTGTGCAGGACTGTCGACAGGACTTTCCAGGCGACCTGCTTGTCAGGTCCAATATCGTTGCAGATCTCGTTCAGCCAGATGTGGGTGGTTTCCAGGGATCTATCGAATACGTCGAGGCCGCTCGCGCTCATTGCTCCACTCCCGATTGTCGTTCGCCGCTGGCCAGCGAACGATTGGCAAGCGCAGGCCGTTCCCTTCGTGCCTAGGCGCTTACGCAGCCCACCTCAGCGGGTCGTGCGACCCTTCGCCAGCGCTAAATCATTGGTCGAAAGAGGAAATGGTGGGCGTGGCAAGGATTGAACTTGCGACCCCTGCGATGTCAACACAGTGCTCTACCACTGAGCTACACGCCCAC
>JBKPLG010000118.1:0-7599 GCA_046731515.1 Pseudomonadota bacterium
CTGCAACGCGGCGCCGACCTCGTTAGGATGGTGGAGGACATTGCGACTCGGGAAGCGGACGATGCGAAAGTAACAGCGCGCATATCCGGCGAAGCTTTCCTCACCCCGCCGGGCCAGCTTTACGATGTCGTGGTCGAAGCGATCAAAGAGGAAACTGGTATCGAGCCCGATTTGTCGACCAGCGGCGGCACTTCAGATGGCCGTTTCCTCATTCAGCTTTGCCCGGTCGTAGACTTCGGACTGCCTAATGCAACGATGCACAAGGTCGGTGAGTGCGCCGCGGTTGAGGACATCCACGCTCTGTCCCGAATCTACGAGCGGATCGTTCGAAAAGTTGTCGCTTAAGCGACGGATTTGGCCCCCCCGCGAGCGCTCCGAAGCCAGCCTAGAAAGTCGTCTTCATACATGGGCTCGGCAAAGACGTACCCCTGAACGGCGTCGCAGCCCATCGCGCGAAGGATATCTGCTTGGGCAACTGTTTCAACCGCTTCTGCGACGATTCCGCAGCCCACTCCTTTAATCAGGTGTATGACTGCCTGAACAATGACGCGGGCCTTTTCGTCGGTTTCGATATCCGCGATGAGAGAGGGATCGAGCTTGACTCTGTCGAGCGGCATCGAGCGCAGCCTAGCGAGATTGGAATAGCCCGTTCCGAAATCGTCGATCGCGATGGTCGCACCGTCGGCGCGAAGAGCGGCGATGTCTTCCAGGACAACGTCTCCAGCTTCCATGGCCGCGCTCTCGGAAAATTCCAGCTCGACGCTGGAGAGGGGTGCTTCGGCATCCAGGAACGCCTGACGAAGCTTGGCGAAAAAGTCAGCTCGGTCCACCTGGCGGGGGTTGATGTTGAACGACAGCCGGACGTCGAAGCCATCGCGCTGCCAGCTGCCGAGCAGGCTCGCGACCTCCTGTATGACCCACTCGCCGATCTCGGAGATCACCCCCGTTTTTTCCGCGATTGGGATAAAAGTGTTTGGCATTCGAAGACCGTCGCGCGGATGATTCCAACGCAGCAGTGCCTCAGCTCCCGTGACCTCGCCGGTGACGAGGCTCATCATCGGCTGAAAGGTTAGTCGAAATTCACCTCGTTCTACGGCCTCAGTCAGCGCCTTTTCCGTTTCCACCTTTTGCTGGTGGTCCGCCGCGAGATCGGCATTGAACAGGCAATGCTGGCCTCCGCCGATCGACTTTGCACGGTACATTGCGATGTCGGCCGCACGCATCAGCGACTCGATGGTCGTGCCGTGATCGGGTGAAATCGCCACCCCGATAGAAGCGCCGATATCAACGCTGTGCGAAGACAGCTCAAAAGGCTCCGAAATGGCGAGCACGACGCGGCGCGCGACTCGCTCGATTTCGGCGACCGATTCAATCTGCGGAAAGAACATCGTGAACTCGTCGCCCGCGAGCCGGGCGAGCAGCGGTCGTGTCCGGCTATTGCCCGTGAATTCGGCATTCACCACGACCCGCAAGCGGTTCGCGACCATGATCAGAAGCTGGTCACCCCGGGCGTGGCCGAGGCTGTCGTTGACCATCTTGAAGCGATCAAGGTCGACGAACAACATCGCTGATTGGCTTGCCTTTGACCCGTTCAGCAGCTTGTCCGCCTCCGATCGAAAATGCAGCCGGTTGGGAAGCGATGTCACCGGGTCGTACATGCCGAGCGCGTGCGCATTTTCGATCGAAGCACGCACTTCGGCGAAAAGAGTGTCTACCGCCGTGGCCAGCTTGGGCATGTTCCGATGCACTGCGGCCGGCGCGGGTGAGACGAGATCGCCCTCCTCCACCGCTAGCAGTCGGTCACGGAGAGCGTTGAGAGCGCGGGCGCTTTCGCTGTTGGGCCGCTCCGAAGCGACATAGCTCACGAGAAGGCAGAAAACGCCCGCAGCCAGCGCGGCCAGAATCTTTTCGTCGAGCTCTGTCAGATAGAGAAGGGCCGTCAGCGAAAATAGAAAGGAGGCGAAGCCAGCGGTACACGAAAGGATCGCGTTGCTGATCTTCTGGGCTACGCCAGCCTTCATCGGTTCTTGCGCCTCGCGCGACGGCACTGACCGCCTAATTCACCGGCGTTAAATGTGAGTTATTAAAAAAGAGTCAGCGGCGCCTCAACACGAGGTACAAGCTTCCACCGCCTCCATGTCTCCGATGCGCCCCGCGAACGGCCGCGATCCGAGATGCATGGCGAGACGCGGCAAGCCAGTCGTGGACCGCCGCTCGAATCCGACCGCGTTCGACTGGAGGGTCGCCGGGACGGTGATGACCGGTGATGAGCAGAACGAGTCGCTCGCCAGTCCCGATCGCTCGTTCCAGGTCTCGATCGATCGCCCGCCAGGCCATATCGAGATTCATCCCATGCAGGTCGATCACCCGATCGGGCTCGAGATCGCCAGAGCGGAGCCGTCGATCCCAGCTTCCATCAAGCGTCCTTCCGAGCTGAGGTCGGGCCTTATTCACGACTGGCGGTGTTCCAGAAGTCGGAACTTGCGAGCGTCTAACAGGATTTTTATGTTCAATCTCAGACGATTGCTGTTGTTTCTTCTCACGTGATAACGGCCGGATAGTTGCTGCGACCTTGGACCAGAGCTCCGCCTCCTCAGGGCTGAGCGAACGCACGAGCGGTCGTACCCTTGGGAAGCAGGATCAACGCTTCACCGCTTGCCGACATTCCACCGGCCATCATCACCGCCTCCGGCCCCGCACCCCAGAAGGTATCGAACCGGTTCGGGCCCTTGATTGCCCCGCCGGTGTCCTGGGCGATCCATATTCCGCTCGCTTCCGGCCGATCCAGCTTAAGAAAAACGGGCGCACCGAGCGGAACGAAGTTCGGGTCTGCTGCAACGGAGGCATGCGGCGCGACTGCGACGTTCAGCGCACCGAGCGGGCCTGGCCCGGTCAGTTCCTTGAAGAAAATATAGGACAAATTCTCACGCATTAGCTCCCGTCCTTGGTCGGGATTCGCTCGAATCCAGTCTCTGATCGCCTGCATGTTCGCGCCGCCCGGCGGGAGTATGCCGCGATCGCGCAGCAGACGCCCGATTGCGACATAATCGCGGCCGTTCTGACCGGCGTAGCCGACTCGCATCACGCTGCCATCGGGCATACGGATCCGCCCGGAACCCTGAATTTCGAGGAAAAACAGATCTACAGGGTCTTTAGCCCAGGCGAGCTCGAGGCCTTCTCCGCTAAGCGCGCCGTCATCAATTTCGGCCCGCGTGTAATAGAGCACGCATGCGCCGGTTTGGTCGAAGCGCCCCCGACCGCTGGTGCCGTCCGCCTTCGTGCATCGAACGAGGTCCGGCGGCACCCGATAGATCGGAACGTAGCCGGGCAGCGGCACTCGCGAACCTTCGATCTCCGGCTCGTAATAGCCCGTAGCGAAGGCCTTGCCGTCCGCGACCCGCGCCCAATCGAAGCGATAGTAGAAGAATCCTGACGCGTAATCGGGAGGCAGCGCAGCCGCTTCGTTACAGAGCGAAGCCCAATCACCGGGCTGGGTCAATTCAGACTGATCGCGGCGCGTAACGAGCGCGGGGCAGGTCGCCCGAAAAGCCTGCAGCCCCCGCTCGGCCTCCTCGGGTCGGAGGACTTTGGGGGTATCAAGCGAGACGCCTGCGGCCCTTGCGTTCGGGGCGGTTACAGGCGTTGGGGGTGCCGGGACCGGCGCGGGCGCTTGTGGCCGCGGGAATGCCGGGGCTTCCGGCGAGGGAACGGGCTTGGTCGCGCAGGCTGCGACGAGCGCAAGCGAAGCGAGCGCAGCGGCTCGAGTGACGAAATTCACTCGTCCTCGTCGGTTTCGATCAGCAGCCAGTTGGGATCGCGCGACTGAATGTCACGCCGGAACGTCCATAGGTCGCGAGTCTGCACGGCGTCGCTCAGCGAACCAGCGACGACTTCGCCTTGGGCATTGCGGGTCACCGCCGCGATGTCGGCCTCGAACCTGACCGTCACAACGGCCACGTTGCGCTCGATTGCCGCTTCGGAGATGACCGCTTGATCGATCATGACCAGCCGATTGTCGAGCGTCAATTCCTGCTCGCGACGTTGTTCGATCGCCGACGAGAACGTCTCATAGACATGGTCGTCGACGTGCGGGCGAATGGTCGCCAAGTCGGATTTCCAGAAGCCCTCGAGGACGACACGATAGGCAGCTTTCGCGCCCTCCAAAAAGCGAGCCACGTCGAATGTCGGATCCGCCGCGAGAATGGCCCGAATGCCAGGACCGGCCATCGGCAGGAAGGCCATGTCGCCTGGATCCTGTGCGGCTTGCGGCGCCGCTGACGGCGCTGCCGGGCGCGGTTCCACCCGTGCGTCCGACTCGGCCGGCTTGAGAATCGGCTGCTGCTCGTGGCCGGTCCGCTCTCCGAGCACGCTATAAAGGCGAAGCCCGATGAAGAGGGCAACCAGGGCCAGGATCACGATAACGGTCAAGCTTCAGGTCCAGTCTTCAGTTTTCTGCCCCCAACATAGTGCGCACCAGCTTAACATTCCAACACCGCCAACGCACGAGGCTGGCATTGCGCCTCATTTGTGCGGCTGCTAGCGCGCAAACCGCAAACGCGCCGCGCTTTCGGCGGCTCCCGACACTCACAAGCTTTTCACAAGGACGGCGTCAATGGCGGACCAGGATTTGCCCAACCAAGGTAACGGCTCAGGCGAACCGGGGGATGAAGCCCAGGTTTCGGTGCTCGCCCAATATATCAAGGATTTGTCAGTCGAGAGTCCCAGCGCTCCGCAGGTCTTCCAATGGCAGGTGCAGCCCAGTCTCGACGTGCAGTTTGCCCTCAATGCGAACAAGGCGGCCGATGACGTTCATGAGGTCAGTCTCAAGATCGAAGCGACCGCGCGTTCGGACAATGGCGTCCATTTTGTCGTCGACCTGAGTTACGCTGGGCTTTTCGGTGTTCGCGGGATCCCCGAGGAAGCGCTGGCACCGCTGCTGCTGATCGAGGCGCCGCGGCTGCTCTTCCCGTTCGCTCGCCAGATCGTGGCCGACGCGGTGACCAATACCGGATTTCCCCCGCTGCTGCTCGATCCGATCGACTTCGCGGCGGCTTATGTCGCGCAACTCCAGGCGCAGCAGGGTCAGGAAGGTAGTAGCGGGGAAGAGCAAAAGCCGACTGAAATTCCACCGCAAGCGTGATCCCTCGCGAGGCGAGGTTCGGATGAACCTGCATAAGGCAACCGGCACGATTGGCGGACTGACCCTAGTCAGCCGCATAGCGGGCTTCGTACGCGAAATGCTGATGTCGCGCGTTATGGGCGCGAGCTGGCAGGCTGATGCCTTCTTCGTCGCGTTCCGGCTTCCCAACACCTTTCGCCGGTTGTTCGGCGAAGGCGCCTTCTCGGCGGGGTTCGTCCCGCTTTACGCTCAGCGGCTCCAGGGACCGGATGGCGATGCCGCGGCCAAGAGTTTTTCCGAAGAGGTGCTCGCCGTTTTCGTTCCGACATTGGTGCTGTTCACGGTGATTTTCGAAATCATCATGGGGCCGTTCGTCTTCCTGATCTCGGGCTATCACGACGAGAAGCTCGCGCTGGCGACCTTCCTCACTCGGATCACCTTCCCTTACCTGCTGCTCATCAGTTTGGTCTCGCTCTTCTCGGGCATCCTGAACAGCCTGGCGCGGTTCACCGCTGCCGCTTTCGCTCCTGCCCTGCTCAATCTCGCAATGCTTTGCGCGCTGATCTTCGTGCCCGTTGGCGGGACGGTCACCGCTTATGCGCTCGCCATCGGCGTAACGATCGGCGGAGTGCTTCAGCTTGGTCTGCTTCTCGCCGCCTGCAAGCGAGCCGGCGTGGTGCTGAAGCTCAGGAAGCCGCAAATGACCACCGGCGTACGGCAGTTCATCCGGGTGGTGGTGCCTGCAACCTTGGGTGCGGGCGTCTATCAGATCAGCGCTTTTATCGACACATTCTTCCTCACTCGCATCGGCACCGGCTCAATGAGCTATTTCAACTATGCCGATCGCCTCAATCAGCTGCCGCTTGGGGTTATCGGTGCGGCCCTCGGTACGGCGATCCTTCCCCAAGTCAGCCGGCACGTCGGTGCCGGAGAACCGGAGAAGGCAGCGCACGTCCAGGGACAGGCCGCGGAGCTCGCGATGTTACTTTGCCTGCCCGCGGCGCTCGCGCTTGCGGTCAGCGCACTGCCGCTGGTGTCCGCCTTGTTCCAGGGCGGTCGCTTCACTCCCGAGGATGCTCGCCTGACCGCCCTCACTCTCTCCATCGTAGTGCTCGGCCTTCCGGCCTATGTCCTCGTCAAGGTACTGACCCCTGGTTTCTATTCGCGGCAGGACACGGCGACTCCGGTAAAGATTGCCGCGCTTGTGCTGGTGGCGACAATCGTGCTCAATTTCCTTCTCATCCCGCCGTTCGGGATCGCCGGCCTCGCCTCGGCAATTGCGATCTGCTCATGGCTTAACTGCCTCATGCTTTATGTCGTTCTGCACCGGCGCGGACATTTCCGCATTGAAGGCTGGCTCGCTAATCGTGTGTTCCGACAGTTGATCGCCTGCGTCGGCATGGCGGCCGCTCTTTACGGAGTTCGAACGCTTCTGCCCGGCTGGTTCAGCGGATCGGCGGGCCATCGGATCGTTGGGGTCGCAGCGCTCGTCGGCGGCGGAATGGCGGTCTATTTCCCGCTCGTGTGGCTGCTCGGCGGTACCGATAAGGAAGAACTCAAGAATCTGTTCCGCAGGAGGAGGCCCTACACCGATGCCGGCTGATGCACAGTCGATGCGAGTAGCATCAGGAATCCAGCCGACCGGCGGCCTGCACCTCGGCAACCTGCTGGGCGCGATCCTGCGGTGGGTACGCATCCAGGACGAAGCCGAATGCCTGTTCTTCCTGGTCGATCTTCACGCAATCACGGTCGACGTCGATCCGCGGCAACTGCGGTCGAACACCACTGAAATGGCTGCAGGCTTGATCGCGAGTGGAATCGATCCCGCCAAGTCGATCCTATTTGTGCAAAGCGCTGTCCCGGCGCATTCGGAGCTCGCCTGGATCCTGCAGTGCACCGCGCGGGTCGGTTGGCTTAACCGCATGACTCAGTTCAAGGAAAAGTCCGGCAAGAGCCGGGAGGGCGCGAGCGTTGGTCTTTACACCTACCCGGTTCTGCAGGCTGCCGATGTTCTCGTTTATAAGGCGACGCACGTTCCCGTCGGTGAGGACCAGAAGCAGCATATCGAATTGGCGCGGGATATTGCGATCAAATTCAACACAGATTTCGACGTGGATCTGTTTGTTCCCCCAGAAGCAATCATCGGGGGCGGCGCTGCGGCCCGGGTCATGAGCCTTCGTGACGGTACGGCCAAGATGTCCAAGTCGGATCCGTCCGACATGAGCCGGATCAACTTGACGGATAGCGACGACCTCATCGCGCAGAAAATCCGCAAGGCAAAGACCGACCCAGAGCCTCTGCCCGCGGATCCTGCCGATCTCGAGGGTCGTCCTGAAGCTAAGAACCTCGTCGGCATCTATGCGACCGTGACGGGAGAGCCGATCGAGCGAGTGTTACAGCGCTTCGCCGGCGAGGGCTTCGGAGTGTTCAAGCCAGCGCTTGCGGACGCCCTCATTGCACTGCTCGCGCCGCTCCGGACT
>JBKPLG010000119.1:0-5945 GCA_046731515.1 Pseudomonadota bacterium
GGACTGAAGGTAGCCGGCCCGCTCGATGCCGGTATAGCCGCCAAGTTCGTCGGCGAGCTGCTCCGCGTAGAGCGCCCAGCCTTCGCCATAGGCCGAATAGAAGCTGATCTTGCGGATCATCGGCAGATCGCCCGACTTTTGGGCGATGCTGATCTGCAAATGATGGCCGGGCACGCCTTCGTGGTAAGTCAGCGATGGCAATGAATATTTGGGCCAGTCGCCGGTAGACTTGAGATTGATGAAATAGATCGCCGGCCGTGAACCGTCGAGCGACGCGCGCCGGTAATAGCCATTCGATGCGCCGTCCTGAATTTCAGGCGGCACTCGGCGGATTTCGAGCGGTTGCGACGGCAGGGTTGCGAACGCCTGCGGCAACTTGGCAGTCATCCCGGCAACCCCTGCGTTGAGCGACTTGATCAACTCAACCCGGCCCGGATCGGTGTTCGGGTACAGTTGCGAAGGGTCGTTGTTGAGGGCCTGAAGCCGCTCGCCGACGGTACCCTTGGTGTAGCCGGCCGTCGCGAGCAGGGAATTCAGCTGCGCCGTGAGCTCTGCAACCTGTTGAAGCCCGATCTCATGCACCTGGTCCGGTGTGAAGTTGGTGGTGGTCGCCTGCGCGAGGGCCGCGGCATAAATTTCGTCGCCGCGAGGAATTCGCCACGCGCCATCGCCGGCTGGTGTCGTTGCGCGCAGCTGCTCGACAACCGCGATCTGACGATCGAGCGCCGGATAAACATCCTTGGCCACGATCGCCGTCGCGCGCTTCTGCCAGTCGCCGGAGATCCCCTTCGCAGCCGCGCGCGACACGATTGAATCGACCATCGTACTTTTCTCCGGCGCTGGCTTGCGCAACTCGCGCAGCTGGCCAAGCGCAAGGTCCAGCGACCAGGCTGGAGCGACGTAGCCGCGTCCGGCCTGACGCCGCTGTTCGGAAGTCTCATTGTCGAGCAATGTCGCGAACTGCTGGAGGCGTGAAAGATAGGCCTCGGCATCGGCAGCGGTCTCGATCGTGTGCGCCGTATTGAGGAAGTCGGGGATCGAGAAATAGACGCCGTCCTGCTGGCTGATGAGGTACGGACTCTGAACGGAGTCGAGGTCGAACCGCTCCGGCGCCGTGATGTTGGTGCCGATATCGTAGATGACGATCTCGCGGTTGAGGGCGCCGGCTTGCGAAAGGTTCGCGAGGTTCACCGCATTGAGCTGCGCAAGGAACTTCTTGTTGCGGGCGAGCTCCTCTGCCCGAGCCTGTTGATAGGGCCGGGTATCGAGCTTCGACTTGAGGTAGGCAAGCTCGCCCTTGTCGAGGCCGAGCTGCGTCGCAAAAGTCGGTGCCGAACGGACTTGTTCCTGGAAGATCGCGTCAAACAAGGCGTTGAGAGCGGCATCGCCGGACGTCGCCGCGGCAGTTGCGCTCTGCGCAATCGCCGCTTCCGACAGGAAGGGTAGCGAGAGGGCGACGGCACCTCCGGTCCAGAGAAATTCGCGGCGATCCATGTCATCCCTCCGATCTTTTCAGTCGGGGGGACGATAGCGGCCGAGCCGCAGCGGGCAAATCCGCTCGTCGAACGGATGGCTACGCTTGCAGACGATATTGTTTCAGCAGGTCGTAGAGCGTTGGGCGACTGATCCCGAGGAGTTTCGCCGCTCCTGAAATATTGTTCTCGGTTCGGCTCATCGCTTGCCGGATCGCCTTGCGATCGGCGATCTCGCGCACCGCCCGGAGATTGATGGGATCGTGCGCGTCCTTGGCGACCACGGGAAGATCGAGGTCATCCGCGGTTACTGTGCGACCTTCGGCCATGATGATCGCCCGCTTAATTCGGTTCTCGAGCTCTCGGACGTTGCCCGGCCATGCGTATGCGTCGATCGCGGCGAGCGCGTCGGCCGAGAGCGACTGCACCTTGGAATTGAGCTCACGCCCGAAGCTGTTGACGAAATGCCGGGCGAGCAGGGCTGCGTCGCCCGGACGTTCGCCAAGCGAAGGGATTTTCACCACAATCTCGGCGAGCCGGTAATAAAGGTCCTCACGGAATCGGCTTTCGCCGATCATCGCTTCCAGGTCCTGATGGGTCGCGCACACGATTCGAGTGTCGACCGCAATCGGCTGGCGTCCGCCGATGCGCTCGATCACGCGCTCCTGCAGGAAGCGCAACAGCTTGACCTGAAGCGGAAGCGGGATGTCGCCCACCTCATCGAGGAACAAGGTGCCGCCCTCGGCCAGCTCGATCTTGCCAACGTTCGATTTGACCGCGCCAGTGAACGCGCCGCGCTCGTAGCCGAACAATTCCGCTTCGAGCAGGTTTTCCGGAATTGCGGCGCAATTAATCGGAATGAATTCACCCTTGCGACCGCTCTTCTCGTGCACTGCTCGGGCGAGGAGCTCCTTGCCGGTGCCACTGGCGCCCAAAAGCATCACCGATACGTCCGCGCTCGCCACTCGCTCGATCGTTTTGGCGACCTTGTGCATCTCAGGGGCGGCGCTGATGATCGATCCGAGCGCCGTCGTTCCGCCCGCTTCCAGGCGCCGGTTCTCATCCTCGATTTCGTGCAAGTGGAACGCGCGCGCGACGATGAGGCCGAGTTCGTCGATGTCGACGGGTTTCTTGTAGAAGTCATATGCGCCCATGCCGATCGCTTTGAGCGCGCTTTCGCGCGCGCCGTGACCGGTCGCGACGACCACTTTGGTGTCGGGCTTCAGACGCAGGATCTCTTCCAAGACAGCGAAGCCCTCATCCGTCCCGTCCGGATCGGGCGGAAGCCCGAGATCCAGCGTGACAACCGCAGGTTCGTGCGCTCGCAGCGCCTCGACGGCACTTGACCGGTCGCCGGCGCATACAACGCGATAACCTTCGTACGCCCATTTCAGCTGTCGCTGCAGACCTTCGTCGTCTTCGACGACCAAAAGGATCGGGAGATTTTCTGTCTCGCTCATGCGCGTTTCCGTTCGGACTCATTGACCGGCTCGGCGGCCGGCAGGTTGATGATGAAGGTAGTGCCCTGGCCGGGCCGGCTTTGAACATCAATTCGCCCGCCCATCGCTGCGATCAGCGAGCGCGCTTCGAACGCACCAATTCCAAAACCGTCCGGCTTGCTCGATGAAAAAGGCTGGAACAGGCGATCACGAACGAAATCCGAATCCATTCCGACGCCGCTGTCGGAGATGAGGATGCAAACGGTCGCGTCGCTAGATTCAACGCGGACAGTGATCGGAACTGTCGATGAGCAGGCTTCAACGGCATTCTGAATCAAATGACCAAGCGCCTGCTCAAGCGCTGCGCCGTCAAACATGGCCCAGAGATTGGTATCGCCAAGCAACCGAACATGATGGTCGCCTCGTTTGGCTGCGATAGCTGCCGTCAGAGACGGTCGAAGCGATTGTGCCTCGACGCGCTGGACCCGAGCCGAGGAACGCGGCGAGAGGCGAGCGAGCAACTCATTCATCTTGCCCACGGAGCCCTTAAGAGTCGTCACCATGTCAGCACGGAACTCGGGATTGTCGGCGTGACGCTCGGCATTTCTCGCGAGAAGCGAGAGCTGGCTGACCAGATTCTTCACGTCATGGAGGATGAAGGCAAACCGGCGGTTGAATTCCTCGAATCGTTGCGCTTGCGACAGCGCCTGTTGGACGTGCGCCTCGGCCAGCGCGCTCGCGGCATGGCGTCCGGCAGCGCGCAGAAGGTCGAAGTCCTCCCAGTCAAGCGGACGTTTGTAATCCGGTCGGGTCAGCACGACGACACCGATCAGTCGATCATGATGGATCAGCGGAATGCCCACCCACATCCGCTCATCCTCGATCATTGCTGAAGGCAGACGAAGCGACTGATCCTTCGGGCTCGCCCAGCCACGACGCAGGCCCTCGAATTCGATGATCCGCGCCAGGTTCTCGGTCTGCATCCACCAGCCGGCGTCATCGTTTAGCGCCTCGGTAGCCGGATGACTCCCCGGCCATTTCCACGACGCTGTCGCGACGACCGCACGGCTGTCATTGATGAGCAGGGTTCCGCCCGGCGTATCGACGATGTCGGCAAAGGCCTTGATGATGCGCTCGGAAAGGGGAGGTGCATCCGCTCCGGCACGGCCAAGCGTTTCCGTGAATCGCTGCCATTCGGCGCGATAGTCGTAACGATGTTCGAAGAGATGCTTGGAGAGCTTGACCTTCATCCACCCGTGAGTGCGTTCCGACAGGACCAAGGCCGCAGTCGATATCATCATGACCGCGAGGACGATCGCCGTTGACGCGCTCGACCAGTCCCAATGGCTGCGCCTCAGAGCCGTCGCGAGCACCGCCATTACGACGAAATAACCGCAGATCCCTAGCAACGAGAGTGACTGGAATGTGGCGGCACGCGACAGACGAATCTTGAGCGATCTGCTGCCCGTTGTTCCGACTGCGAATAGCGGTGCGACAGCTGTCAGGAAGAAGCCTCGCCAGTCGAACAGCGCGCCTTCGCCGGCGCCACCGAGGTAAGCCATAGTGTAAAGGTTAAGGTCGTAACCCCACATCAATGTAAGGCCCAGCATCGCAAGGCGGATTCCGGGTCGACTTTCGGGCGCGGCCTGCCCGTAGATGTTATGAACGAGGACGAGTGCGCCCGCCGCCATCGTGATTCGAAGCAGCTGTTCGCTGGCAAGCATGTCTGCCGCCGTGCCGGATGAAAGCGGCGCGGCGAGCATCAGCACATTGATCACGAGCTGGACACCAATCACCAGCGCGACGGCGCCGAACACCAATCTTATGGCGCGGTGGGCGCCCCTCTTTAGCTCGCCGGACATGGCATGAAGGAGGACAATCCAGGATAGATTCCGGATGGTTTCGGTCGGCACGGTGACAGGATCGATCGGGCCGCGGATCGCACTGATCGACGCCCACACGGCCGTTGCGAAACATGCGCCGATCAGCAAGCGCGCCGGGCCTTCAATGCGGCTGCGCAGACGCCACAGAATGACCGACGCGAACAGGCACGCCGCCAGCGCATAGCTCCAGAAGGCGATCAGACCGCCCATGGGTGCACCAGTGTCAAATCCACCGACATGTGTGTGGGTGTCGCTAAATTTTACAAACAAGTGGTGAACGCTTGCGCAATTCGCGGCCAAAGCGCAGCTGCGCTACCGAGCTCGTCAGGAGGAACCGATTATGGAAATGCGCCCGATCGGCGACAGCGAAATTGCGATTGCGCCGCTGGCACTTGGCGGCAACGTCTTCGGCTGGACCGCTGACGAGCAAACGAGTTTCGCCATTCTCGATGCCTTCGTCGATGCCGGCGGAACGATGATCGACACCGCCGACGTCTATACGGCGTGGGTGCCCGGCCATCGGGGCGGCGAGAGCGAAACCGTGATCGGTCGCTGGCTAAAGCGCGATCCTTCTAAGCGCAACAAGGTCGTGATCGCGACCAAGGCAGGTTTCATGACAGGGCTGGCGCCCGAAGCCATCGCGTCGGCTTGCGAGGCCTCACTTGAACGTCTGGGGGTCGAGACGATCGATCTTTATTATCAACACAAGGATGATGAGAAGGTCCCGCTCGCCGATAGTCTCGGCGCGTTTGACCAGCTGGTAAAAGCGGGGAAGATCCGCGCGATCGGGCTGTCACAATTCACCGCGCCACGCCTTCAGGAAGCCCTGGAAACGGCGGTTGCCAGCCGGCTCGAAAAGCCGTGCTGTCTGCAGACCTGGTACAATCTGGTCGAACGCGAGAAATTGGAAGGAGATTTGCGCGATACGGCGCTCGCGCACGGGCTCGGCATCTTCCCGTTCTACAGCCTCGCCAACGGTTTCCTCACCGGCAAGTACCGCGGCAAGGAGGACCTGGAAAAAAGTCAGCGCGGACTGCGCAACATTGCCTATCTGGAAGGGAGGGGCATGCGCGTGCTCGAGGCGCTCGACGAAATCGCGGCTGAAACCGCCACGGCTCTCGCCACGGTTGCGCTGGCCTGGACCATGAACC
>JBKPLG010000120.1:0-6476 GCA_046731515.1 Pseudomonadota bacterium
GCCAAGGTCAGTTTCTCGCGATTCAGTGCAGCCCGCTCGTCTTCGAGTTCGCGAAAGAACGGACTCGGCTCAAAATCGCCCAGATAGTCTTGAAGGCGCCGGTCGATCGCGAGCAGGTCATCCACCTCCTCTAGAGCGACACGCCGGTCGCGCCGTTCCATGGCCAGCTGCAGGCGGATTATTTTGAGCGTGCTTGCGCGTACGAGCATTAACCCCTCAGCGAGCTCGCCGCTGCTGACTACGGGCCTCTCCTCTCGCGTCCGTGCTGGGCTTTGTATCTGCATCTCCCCGCCCGACTCGTCTTCAACCAGGAAGAGTAAGTCACAAAAGGAGGAAATTGATCCGCGTTATGAACAGTTTGCGGCTGAACGTTGGCAAGGAGCGACAGTTCGACGAAATTCCTCGGGACTGGCAATGGCGTCGCTGGCCGCCTAACCCTCGCCGCGATGCATTTTATCGACCAGGCGAAGATCTTCGTTCGCTCCGGCGCTGGCGGCCCGGGCGCGGTGTCGTTCCGTCGCGAGAAGTTCATCGAGTTTGGTGGGCCCGACGGCGGCGATGGCGGCAAGGGTGGCGACATTGTCTTTGAGGCGGTGCCTGGGCTCAATACGTTGATCGACTTCCGCTACACGCAGCATTTCCGAGCGCCGCGCGGCAAGAGCGGCGCAGGCCAGAATAAAACTGGGGCCGGCGGTGAGAACCTGGTCATCAGGGTTCCAATCGGCACGCAGATCCTCGCTGACAATGAAGATCGCGACCTGCTCGCCGATCTGACCACGGCCGGTCAAAGCGTGACTTTGCTCAGCGGCGGCATGGGGGGCCGAGGCAACGCGAGCTACAAGAGCTCGACCAATCGCGCTCCGCGGCAGCACCAGACAGGCGAGCCGGGCGAAGAAATGTGGGTTTGGCTGCGCCTTAAGCTGATCGCGGACGTCGGCCTCGTTGGTCTTCCCAACGCCGGCAAATCAACTTTCCTTAACTCTGTGACCAACGCGACTGCAAAGATCGGCGACTATCCTTTCACAACCCTGCGCCCGCAGCTCGGAGTCGTCCGCCACAAGGGCGGCGAGTTCGTGCTCGCCGACATTCCCGGGCTGATCGAGGGCGCGGCGGAAGGCGCAGGTATCGGCGACCGCTTCCTCGGCCATGTGGAGCGAACGCGCCTCCTCCTCCACCTTGTCGATGCATCCAGCGACGATCCCGCCGAAACCTACCGCATCGTCCGCGGCGAGCTTGCCGCTTACGGAGCTGGTCTTGAGCTCAAGCCGGAAATCGTCGCACTTACCAAAGCGGATTTGCTCGACAAACGACCACTATTCGAAGTGAGCCGCGCGGTTGAGGACGCGGCCGGTTCGAGACCCTTCCCCATCTCGGCCCCTCTCGATGAGGGCATCGAGCCGCTGCTCGACGAAATCATCCGCGACCTCAGCATCTCGCAAGAGGAAGAACGCGAGGAAGCGGAAACGGGGCGCCCCTGGTCGCCGCTATGAAACTGGCGGTCACCGGCGGTACCGGCTTCGTCGGTTCGCGCTTGATCGACGTTGCGCTTTCCGATGGCCATGAAGTCGTCGCGCTTACCCGACGCGAGCAAGCTGACCGTGCTCGCCTGTCATGGATTGGCGGCAGCCTCGAGGACACGGCAGCGCTCGAGCAGTTGGTCGATGAAGCCGACGCGGTGATCCACGTCGCCGGCGTGATCAACGCCAACGCCGTGGACTTCGAGAAAGGGAATGTCGCGGGTACTTTGGCGATGCTCGCTGCGGCGACGGCCGGAGGAGTCCGGCGCTTCGTGCACGTCTCCTCGCTCGCGGCGCGCGAACCGAAGCTCTCGCAATATGGCGCGTCCAAGGCGCGCGCTGAGGAACTGGTCCACGGCTCAGGTTTAGACTGGGCGATCGTCCGCCCGCCCGCGGTCTACGGCCCTGGCGACAAGGAAACGCTCGAATTGTTTCGGATGGCCAAGCTTGGAGTGATGCTCATGCCGCCGCGCGGCCATATGTCCGTGATCCACGTCGACGATCTTGCGCGGCTGCTGATCGTACTCGCCGTGCCGGATGCGCCGTCAAACGTCCTCGTCGAGGCGGATGACGGCAAAACGGACGGCTGGTCGCACCGCGAGTTCGGCCGAGCGCTCGGGCAAGCCGTCGGCGCCAGCCCCGCAATCATCGCCGCTCCGGGGCTGTTCCTGCGCGTGGCGGCGCGCGCCGACCAGCTCTTCCGAGGTCCGCGCGCCAAGCTCACGGTCGACCGCGCCGCTTATTTTTCGCACCGCAACTGGGTGGTCGAGCCGAAGCGCGCGTGCCCGCCCGACCTGTGGCGGCCGGAAATCGCCACTCCCGACGGTCTACGGCAAACAGCCGACTGGTACCGCGACAAAGGCTGGCTCTAGCCGGGCGCCAATGGCCTAAAGGGTGCGGGGATTTAGGCCGCAGACGCGCCCCAATGCCGCCCCATTGCGTTGCGAAACGCGAGGCTCGCCACTAACGAGCGCAGGATGTCCGACCGTCAGCAAACCTACGCCAAAGTCGTCGAACTGATCGAGCCTTTCAACAAGAAAGGCGTCGCAATCACCGAAGCGACGCGTTTCGCTCAGGACCTTGAGTGGGATAGCCTCACCGTGCTCGACTTCGTCGCTAATATCGAAGACGAATTCGACGTCATTATTTCGATGAACATGCAGGCGGAAATCGAAACCGTCGGTCAGCTGGTGGACGCGCTGGAGCGGCTGAAGGCCGGCCGATGACCGACCTTTTCTCAAAGTTCGACCCGCTGATCGAGCAACGCGAAGTCTTGCTCGAAAGTGGAGTCACCGACCCATTCAACCTGGTGATGGAGAAGGTCGAAAGCCCCACGGTTGCCATCTGCAACGGCCGCAGAACGATCCTGCTCGGTACGTACAATTACATGGGCATGACCTTCGATCCGGACGTCATTGCGGCGGGCCATAAGGCGCTCGACGAATTCGGCTCGGGCACAACCGGAAGCCGGGTCCTCAACGGCACCTATGTCGGTCACAAGGCACTCGAGCAGGCGCTAAAGGACTTTTACGCCAAAGATCACGCAATGGTATTTTCGACCGGTTATCAGGCGACGCTCGGGATGGTGTCCGTTCTCGGGGGCAAGGACGATTACATCCTCCTCGACATCGACAGCCACGCCTCGCTTTATGACGGATGCGCGATGGGCAACGCGCAGATCGTGCCGTTTCGCCACAATGATATCGACGCGCTCGAAAAACGGCTCAAACGTCTTCCGCCAGAAGCCGCCAAGCTGGTCGTCCTTGAAGGCGTCTATTCGATGCTCGGCGACGTCGGTCCGCTCGAGCAAATGGTTCCACTCGCTAAGAAGCACGGCGCGATGGTGCTGGTCGATGAAGCGCATGCGATGGGCTTCATCGGCGAGCACGGCCGCGGGGTCGCCGAGGCACAAGGCGTGATCGACGACGTCGACTTCATCGTCGGCACCTTCTCCAAGTCGGTCGGAACGGTCGGCGGCTTTTGTGTCTCCAACCACCCGAAGTTCGAGATTCTGCGCCTCGTCTGCCGCCCCTACGTCTTCACCGCGTCCCTTCCTCCATCCGTCGTCGCCACGGCCGCGACCTCGATCCGCAAGCTCATGAATGCAGCCCATAAGCGCGCCCACCTGTGGGAAAATTCCAAGCGCCTCCACGCGGGCCTCAGGCAGCTTGGCTTCACGCTCGGCACCGACGAACCGCAATCGGCGATCGTGGCCGTGATTATGCCCGATCTCGAGACTGGAGCTGCGATGTGGGAGGCGCTCCTGAAAGAAGGTCTCTACGTCAACCTCGCCCGTCCGCCGGCCACGCCCGCGGGAATGACACTCCTCCGTTGTTCGCTGTGCGCGGAGCATTCGAGTGAGCAGGTCGGTGAGATTCTGGGCATGTTTGCTGCGGCAGGCCGTGCAACGGGCTGCATAAGCTGAGGAAAATGCGAGGAACCTTTGGCTTTCGTCCACTGGTTAACGCGGCTACATTGACGACATGATCGGCGATGGGGAGGACGTCCGGTTCGATTGGCGGCGTGGCGGTGCCGCGGCGGCCGGCCTTCTTGCGGCCCTTGTTCTCCTGGGCATGGTATTTCTGGTCAAGATTGCCAACGATGCCCGGGAGCAGGCGCTGACAGCCGAACGTCACGCCTATGACGTCGCCCTGGTCGTCCGCAACGTCAGCTCGAGCATTTCACGTTCCGAAGCCGCGCTGGCGCGGTTCGTTCTCGATGAAAACAAGAAAACCAGTGGCAACATCTACTCAAGCAACTGGAGTCTTGCAGGCTTTCAGATCCAGCGGCTCGCGGAGCTCGTCCGCCAGAACCCGGAGCAGGAAAGGCGTGTTCAGGAACTCCAGCAACTCTACCGCACGCGCGGCGGAGAACTGGCTCTGGCGGCTAGAGCCGCTTTGGAACAGGAGGGCCAGGCCGGCATCAGCTATTTCTACCAGGCCGGCCGATCGAAGACGGTGGATTTAGTCGATGCGAAGCTCAACGAGATCATCGTCAGTGAGCGGGCATCACTGCGCGAACGGATCCAGCAGAGTCAGCTGTTTTCCGCAGAGGCGGACCGCTTCACCGACTATCTGAGCTGGCTGGGATTCGTCGTCGGCCTCGGGGCCGTCTTCCTCGGCGTAGTCGCGGTGCAGGCGCTTCGCCAAAATGCGGCCGCGCGCAAGCAGATCGAGACTGAGGCGGAGCGGGCAGAAGCGTTGGAACAGGCGGTGCGCGAGCGAACGCATGAATTGTGGGAAGCCAACCAGGCGCTGAAGGCCGAGGCCGAGGAACGGCAGGCCGCGGAGGCTCAACTTCGCCAGGTCCAGAAAATGGAAGCAGTCGGCCAGCTCACAGGCGGCATCGCGCACGACTTCAACAACATGCTGGCGGTGGTTGTCGGCGGAATCGATCTTGCCCAAAGGCGGCTCAATGGACCTCGGCGCGAAGTGCTGTTGCACCTTCAGAATGCGATGGAGGGCGCGACCCGAGCTGCCGCGCTGACCCGCCGACTCCTGTCTTTCGCTCGGTCCGAGCCGCTGCTGCCCGAGCGTGTCGACAGCCGCGATTTGACCTCCGGAATGTCCGACCTGCTCGATCGCACGCTCGGCGAGCGCATCAAGATCGAAGTCGGTCTTGCAGCCGATACCTGGCCCACCTACGTCGACCCGCATCAGCTCGAGAACGCCATCGTCAATCTGGCGGTCAACGCCCGCGACGCGATGGACGGCCAGGGCGTGATGCGGATCACGACCGAGAATATGAAGCTCGCCGCCAATGAGGTCGGCGACATTCGCGCCGGCGATTATATTAAGATCAGCGTCAACGACACGGGCTGCGGAATGCCCCCCGAGGTGAAAGAGCGGGCGTTCGAGCCCTTCTTTACGACCAAGCCCGTCGGCAAGGGTACGGGATTGGGCCTCAGCCAGATCTTCGGCTTCGCCCATCAATCGGGCGGAGAGGTTGGTATCGAGAGTGAAGTCGACGAAGGAACGACCGTGTCGATATATCTGCCACGGACGGAAGTGGCCGCTCCGGTACGAATCCACCCCGCGGCCCAGCAACGGAAGGAATCGGATATCCATGTTCCGGGAGCGCGCATTCTGTTGGTAGAGGATGACCCGCGCGTCCGCACAGCTACGGTGGATGCATTAGAGGATCTTGATTACGAACCAATCGCCTGTTCGAGCGGCGCGGAGGCGATCGAGCTGTTCAAGGCGCATGAGCTCGACCTGGTCATCACGGATGTGATCATGCCGGAAATGACCGGACCCGAGCTGATTCGCCATTTGAAGTCGACCCAGACCCACGACTTCGCGGTCCTGTTCGTCACGGGCTATGTCGGTGAAGGGGAAAGCGACGACCTCCGGGGCTACGAGCTGCTGCGCAAACCCTTCACCGTGGGCGCGCTCGCCAGTGCCGTTTCCGCAGCCCTCGCCCGCACTACCGAACCGCCCCGGACCTCAGCAGGCGGGGCAAGAGCGTAATCGCGGCAAGCAGAGGGTGCCGCTGCTGCCAGGGCTTCAGTACGATGTTCATGCCGGCATGCCGGTTGATCTTCCACGCAATGTATTCCGCCCCACCGGCGAACGTCGCACTTGCTTTGATAAGGCGCGCAACCGACAGCGCCTTGCCCTCTAATCTTCGCCGCTGCCAGCCGCCTTCGTTAGGGAACGATTTGGCGGCGTCGAGCGCGGGCTCGGTGAAGCGCTCATATCGTTCGGGATCGAGATCGACCACAGACGATGCCCGGCCGGTTCGCTCGGCTCGCAGCTCCGCCGAATAAGTCAGCGCAAACGCGCGCGTCCACAGGCCGCGCTGCGGCTCCCCCGATCTTAAACCCGCGGCCGCAAGCAGAGTTGGCGCAGCGCGGCTGACCGCGTCGATCGCCCTGGTGCGCGCCTCCTGGTTGGACGTCCACACCAGCCGCGACGGCTGAGCAAACCTTGCCCAGACGGAGACATTGCGAGTCTCTGG
>JBKPLG010000121.1:0-16192 GCA_046731515.1 Pseudomonadota bacterium
GGTGACGGCCGTCTCGGTTTCTGAGGGCGGCGAATCGGTCGCCGATGCAGGCGTGCACGCAAGAGCCGCGAAAAGCGCGGCACATCCGCGCAAGATGGAGTCCCTATATCTGGGATTCACGCCAACCTCTCTTCTTCCACCACGACATGTGTGGCTGAATCGATTCGGCGCTGAAAACATGGTGGGCATCGCTGCGTGGCGATGTCGCGAAATTAAGAATTGCCGCAGTTGGTCAGCTATCCGTTAGTGCCGAATTGGAGAGATTTGACGCCAGCGACTTCTGTACTACTGAGTGGCCGCCTCCACTGCACGATGACCGACGACGCCCCCCTACCCGACCGAAACTTCAGCAGGCGCGAGTCTGGTTGTGGATGCTTGTCGGCTTGGCGTTGGCTGGAGTGGCCGCGTTGCTGCTTGTGCGAGGCGGTCTTAGCCAAGCGCCCAAAGATTCCGCCACCCTGGCGCAGGCGAATTTTGGCGGACCGTTCACGCTCGTCGGAGCGGACGGCAAGCCGTTTTCGAGCGCCGCTTTGGCGAACAAGCCTTATGCGATGTTCTTCGGCTTCACGCGCTGCGGCGACGTGTGCCCGACCACGCTGTCGCGGCTGGTCAAGCTGAGGCGTGAAGCGGGCGACGATGCGGCCATGAACATCGTGTTCGTCACGATCGATCCGGAGCGCGACGGACCAAAGGATGTTGGGCAGTACGCCACCCTGTTCGGAGCGCCGATCATCGGTTTGACCGGAACGCGCGCGCAGATCGATCAGGTGAAGAAGCAATATGGCATCTTCGCCGAGCCCCAGCATTCGGGCGGTCACGATTATCAGATGACCCACACGTCAACCGTCTTGCTGTTCGGTCGCGACGGCAGGTTCGGCGGAACGATCGCGGCGGACGAGCCGGACAGCTCGGCAGTCGAGAAATTGAAGCAGCTGATCGCCTAGTGCTAGGCGAGGCGGCCGCGGAACAGCGGAACCGCGGCGCCACATCACAGCTTTGAAGGTTCAATGGCTCGATACCGGCCCGACCCCCAGATCCTGAGCCTTGGTCCGGATTTTTACGATCCTGTCGAGCCGGCGCGTTTTCCGAAGGCGATCCCGCGCTTTATCAACGAGCGCTGGGCGGAACGCGTTGGGCTGGAGCTGGATCGCGCGGAATGGGAAGCGCATTTCTGCCGTTTCGACCCGCTACCCGACAATCTCACCGAACCGCTGGCGCTGCGTTATCACGGCCACCAGTTCCGAGTGTACAATCCGGAGATTGGCGACGGCCGCGGCTTCACCTTCGCGCAGCTCCGCGACGAGCAAAATCGCCTGCTCGACCTCGGCACAAAGGGATCGGGGCAGACGCCCTACAGCCGCCATGCGGACGGCCGACTGACATTGAAGGGCGGAGTGCGCGAGATTCTCGCGACCGAGATGCTGGAAGCGCTGGGCGTCAACACGTCAAAGACATTCGCCCTGTTCGAAACCGGCGAGGAGCTCGAACGCGGCGACGAGCCATCGCCCACGCGGTCATCCGTGCTCACTCGGCTCAGCCACGGACATATCCGCATCGGCACTTTTCAGCGGCTCGCGTTTTTCGGTGAGCTCGAGAATATCAAGAAGCTGATCCGCTACTCCCTCCAGAATCTCTATGGCGAGCAGCCCGCGGCGGATGACGGCGAAAACGCGCTGAGGTTTTTCGACCTGGTCGGTCAGGCGACGGCGGCGGTCGCGGCTTCATATCTCGCGGCCGGCTTCGTCCACGGCGTTCTCAACAGCGATAATATCAACATTACGGGCGAAAGCTTCGACTACGGCCCGTGGCGCTTCGCTCCGCATTGGGAGCCGGAGTTCACCGCGGCCTATTTCGACCATTACGGACTCTACGCCTTCGGCCGGCAGCCGGAAGCGATCGACTGGGATCTTGCTCAATTCGCCGGCTGCATGTCGCTGGTGGCAGAAGCGCCCCCACTTTCCAAGATGCTCGAAGGTTGGAGCGCGCGATTCGAAAATGCGCTTGTCGATGCAATGCTCAGCCGATTGGGGGTCACGAAGGGAGAGAATGATCGAGACGTCGCGGCCGCATTGATCAAGGCTCTCGCGACCCGCGAGCATTCGATCGACCGGATTTTCTTCGACTGGCGCGGCGGCGGCGACCCGGGCGCCAAGCGCTATGGGTCGGAGCCTTTTCGCGAACTAGCGAAAACCCTCGAGGGTCGAGCGCGATCGCCAACACACGCATATTGGTCCGATGCCGGCCCCTGCTCCATGCATATCGAGGAGGTCGAAGCCATCTGGTCGGCAATCGCCGAACGGGATGACTGGCAGCCATTCGAGGACAAGGTTAAGGCAGTCCGCAGAATGGGCGCGGCAATTGAACAGGATGCGGTAATTTGACGAAGACGAGCAGGTCATGGACCGGCCGGTGACGGCCCCTACTTTGGTTTCGACCGACCCGGCTACCGGCGAGCAGATCTGGTCCGGCACAATCGGGGACGCCGCCGCGGAGGTTGCCGCCGCACGTGCGGCCTGGCCGGCATGGGCGGCGCATTCGCACGCCTATCGCATCGAGGCGGTTCGACGCTTCGCGAATGTTGTCCGCAAGCGCGAGGAGCAGTTCGCCGAACTGATCTCGCGGGAAACGGGAAAGCCGTTCTGGGAAGCCCGCACCGAAGTCGGCGCCATCGTCAATAAGGTCGAGATTTCGGTCGATGCTTATGCCGAGCGCACGCCGCAGCGCAGGATGGAGGCCGCGCTCAGCAACAAGATCGCGGTGCGCCACAAGCCCCATGGCGTGCTCGCAGTGCTCGGGCCCTACAATTTCCCCGCCCACCTTCCCAACGGCCACATCGTCCCGGCGCTGATTGCCGGCAATGCCGTGGTGTTCAAGCCGTCGGAAAAGACGCCTGCGGCTGGAGCCTTTTTGGTTCAGTGTTTCCACGAAGCGGGAATTCCGGAAGGAGTGATCCGCTTACTGATTGGCGGCCCGGAACAGGGCAAAGCGCTCGCCGGCCAGAATGGGATCGATGGCTTGCTGTTCACCGGCTCGGCCCGGGCAGGCATGTCGCTTCACAAACAATTTGCCGAGACTCCGCAGAAAATCCTCGCGCTCGAGCTCGGCGGCAACAATCCGCTCGTCGTGTGGAACGAAAAAGACGTGGAGGCGGCGGCGATGATCGCGATGCAATCCGCTTACCTCACCGCTGGCCAGCGCTGCACGGCCGCGCGGCGCCTGATCGTGGAAGACGGGAAAGAGGGCGAGCTGCTCGAATTGCTCGGGGCGATGATCGATCGGATGATCGTCGATCAACCTTTTGCCGATCCGCAGCCGTTCATGGGCCCAGTGATCGACGTCGAAGCCGCCGACCACGTGCAGGACCAATGGCTCGACCTGATGATGAAGGGCGGCAAACCGCTGCGGCGCCTCGACCGCCCGTTCGAGGAGCGTCCCTATCTCACCCCCGCATTAATCGACGTGACCGATGCGAAGGACCGGCCGGACGAGGAGATTTTCGGTCCTGTGCTGCAAGTGATCCGGGTCAAGGATTTCGATGCGGCCATCGACGAAGCGAACAACACACGGTTCGGGCTGGCTGCGAGCCTTATCGGCGGAAACCCGGAACTGTATGACAAATTCTGGGCCAACATTCGGGCCGGAGTCATCAATTGGAACAAGCCAACGAACGGAGCTCCGTCCAACGCGCCTTTCGGCGGCATCGGCCTGTCGGGCAACCACCGACCCAGCGCTTTTTATGCCGCCGACTATTGCGCCTATCCAGTGACGAGCAGCGAAGCCGACCGTGCTCGCGCCGCGATCGGCGAGGGCCTCCGCGACCCGAATATGCAGGAAGATTGAGTCCGCAATGACGGCGATGGATCGGTTCTGCCGATCCTGACGTTACAGCCCATGTGAAAATGCGTAACTCGTCCGGCAGGGCCGTTGTACTTGCCCTGTTCAGCATCGCCATGGTGGGCTGCGATACCAAGCCTTCCGTTCAGCCCAAGCAGGTGGAAGCCTCGTCGCTCCAGTCGGCGGTAACCGACCCCCAAGTCCGTGCCTTTTATGAAACGCGGCAGTGGCAACCCGTATGGGACCAGAATTCCGAACGCCAACTGCTTGATATCCTCGAGCAAGCGCCGATGCACGGCCTGCGGAGCGACCTTTTCATCCAGCAACCGTTGCCCACCGATCCCAATCAGCGCGAAGCGGCGCTGACCAAGGCCGCGATCCGATACGCATCGGCTCTCGCGCGCGGTTATGCCGACCCGACGAAGCTCGGCCGCATCTACACGGTCCCGCGCCCGAGCCCGAACGTCGTCGCTGGCCTCGCTCAGGCCCTTAAACAAGGCGGCTTCGCGGGCTGGATCTCCTCCCTTCCACCCCAGACAGACGAATATCGCGCCTTGCTCGAAGCCAACGTCCAGTTCCTAAAACAGGCAGCAGCCGTCAGGAGCGCCCAAGTTCCTTCCGGCAAGGCAATCAAGCCCGGTCAGAGCGATCCCCGGATCCCTCAGCTCATCGCTGCATTGGTCGCGAACGGTTATTTGAATCTTCCAAAGCAGCAGGGTCAGCAGAAGCCGTCGTCAAAGTACACGGCAGCGATCGCAGGCGCCGTGCGGCAGCTGCAGGCCGATTACGGGCTTAAGTCCGACGGCATCGTCAATCAGGATACTCTTGCGATTATCAATGGCGGCGCCGGTTATCGAGCGCGCCAGCTTGCGGTGGCGCTGGAGCGGCTGCGGTGGCTGGAGAGAAATCCGCCGGCAACACGCATCGACGTCAACACCGCGGCGAGTCTCCTCGACTACTGGCGCGGCGGGTCGCACGTCGTCCAGCTGCGGGTGGTCAACGGCCAGCCGGACGGGTGGACGACCCCGCAGATCCAGGCGCCGCTCTTCCAGCTGGTCGCCAATCCCTACTGGCGGGTCCCGGATCGCATCCAGGAGGACGAGCTCTCGAAGAAGAGCCAAGCCTATCTCGCATCGAACGGCTTTTCCTCGCGCGACGGCCGATTAATTCAGTTGCCGGGCCCGAAGAATTCGCTCGGGCAGGTCAAGTTCGACATGCGAGACCCACAGCAGATCTATCTCCACGACACGCCGTTCAAATCCTGGTTCGCGACGGACAGCCGCCACCGTAGCCACGGCTGCGTCCGAGTGCAGAACGCGCTCGACTTCGCGTTCCAGCTTGCCTCGGAGGATGGGGTCCAGGCGGAATTCCAGGAGGCAATGGCGAGCGGCGAAGAAAATTACGTGAAGCTTACGCGCGAAATCCCCGTGCGACTGCTCTATCACACAGCCTTTTGGGACGGTGGCCGAGTGACGTTCGTGACCGATGTCTATGGCTGGGACGACGACGTTGCGCGAGCGTTGAAGCTCGAGCGCGGGATGCCGCGGCCGGCGTTCACCCGGCAGGAAGACGTTGGACCGTAGCGCTGAATGCAAGGAGGGCGCCGGACCGAGCCGGCGCCCTCTCCCCCCACCCCAGACTCTGATCAGCCGCGAAGTTCGGGCAGATAGCCCTCGTCGGCGGAATCGCTGAACTTCGTCGTGCGACCGTCGAACCGGACGCGAACGATACCCGTCGAACCATGGCGCTGTTTGGCGACGATGATCTCGGCCCGTCCCGCGACCGGATCATATTTCTCCTGCCACGACCGGTACTTTTCGAGCTTCTCAGTCTCTTCGGGAAGCGGCATGTCCGGCTCGACCGCCTTCAAATAATAATCCTCACGATAGATGAAGAGGACGATGTCCGCGTCCTGCTCGATCGAGCCGGACTCGCGAAGGTCCGACAGCTGCGGGCGCTTCTCCTCGCGCTGCTCCACCGCGCGGCTGAGCTGCGAGAGGCCGATCACGGGAACGTTCAGCTCTTTCGCAAGAGTCTTGAGGCCGCGGCTGATTTCGGAAATCTCGTTGACCCGGTTGTCGTTGGCCGAGCGCCCCGTGCCCTGCAGCAGCTGAAGATAGTCGACGATCACCATGCTAATGCCCTTTTGCCGTTTGAGGCGGCGGGCGCGCGTGCGGAGCGCGGCGATGGTCAGACCGGGCGTGTCGTCGATATACAGCGGCAAGCTCTGCAATTCCGCAGCCGCGCGTGCCAGCTGGCGGAACTCCGGCTGGCTGATCTTGCCCATGCGCAGATTCTCGGACGTGATACCCGATTGCTCGGCGAGGATGCGGGTCGCGAGCTGATCGGCCGACATTTCCAGGCTGAACAACGCAACCGGCGCGCCGGCGGATTTTTCGGGGTCGATCCCGTCCTCGGCATCGCGCAGAAAGCGCTGCGCCGCCGCAAATGCGATGTTGGTCGCGAGCGCGCTTTTGCCCATGCCAGGACGGCCCGCGACGATGATCAGATCTGAGCGATGAAGTCCGCCGATCTTGCTATTGAGCGCTTCCAGTCCCGTCGTGATTCCGGACAGATGGCCGCCGCTGTTGAGCGCGCGCTCGGCCATTTCGAGCGCGTCCTTGGTGGCCTCGGCAAACGATTTGGCCTTCCCTTCCGCGCCGCCTTCCTCGGCGACTTTGTACAGCTCGGTCTCGGCGCGCTCGATTTGAGCAAGGGGGGCAACTTCCTCACTCGTGTCGAGCGCGCCCTCGACCAGGTCGCGGCCGACCCCGATAAGCGCGCGAAGAAGCGCAAGATCGTAAATCTGCTGCGCAAAATCTCGCGCGCCGATGACGGCCGCACCTGATCCGGTCAGTTGTGCAAGGTAGGCCGGTCCGCCTACCTCTTTCATAGATTCGTCCGATTCGAACAAGGGGCGCAGAGTCACTGGATTGGCAATGCGGTTCCCGTCCGTCATTCGCAGGATGGATTCGTAAATGCGCCCGTGCAACGGCTCGAAGAAATGGTGCGGCTGAAGCTTCAGCTGGACGTCCTCGACCAGCCGGTTGTCGATCATCAGCGCGCCTAGGAGCGCTGCTTCCGCTTCCACATTCTGGGGGAGTGTCTGAGTTCCCGATTCCGACGCAGACTCGGCGATGCGAATGATTTCGGCCATGACTTACCCCTAAGCGTGCATGGCCCCACACGTCTAACGAGAACGAATGTAGCACAACTGTGGATGGGATGTGCACGAATGGCTGAGCGGTTCACCAGAACTCCGGAATTTTGCAAACCGCTCATCCACAGAAATAATCGGTCCCAATTTGATGCGTTTGGACCGGCTCGTTAGGCACTCGTCATGGCGATTTTGTCCGACCGCTGGATTCGCGAGCAGGCGCTTGAAAACGGCATGATCGAGCCGTTCGTCGAGGCCCAGCGACGCGAGGGCCGCATCAGCTACGGGCTGTCGAGCTATGGCTATGACGCGCGCGTTTCAAACCACTTCAAGATTTTCACCAACGTCGATTCGGCAACCGTCGACCCCAAGGACTTCGCGTCGAACAGCTTCGTCGACCGGACGACGGACGTCTGCATCATTCCGCCCAACAGCTTCGCCCTCGCCCACACGGTCGAATATTTCCGGGTTCCGCGCGACGTGATGGTCATCTGCCTCGGCAAATCCACCTATGCGCGCTGCGGAATCATCGTGAACGTCACCCCGCTGGAGCCAGGCTGGGAGGGGCATGTGACCCTGGAGTTCTCGAACACAACGCCGCTCCCGGCGAAGGTTTATGCGAATGAGGGCGCATGCCAGTTTCTGTTCCTGCAGGGCAACGAGCCGTGCGAAGTGAGCTACGCCGACCGCGCCGGCAAATATATGGGCCAGAAGGGCGTGACTCTCCCGAAGCTGTGATCGTCATTGCGAGCGAAGCGAAGCCCAGCCTCGCGCCAATGGATTGCTTCATCGCTTCGCTCCTCGCAATGACGCATAGTGACTCTCGAGGAAGCCGAAGCACTGGACGATGCCGATGCGCTGGCGTTTGCGCGCGATCGGTTCCGGCTTCCCGAAGGAGTAATCTATCTCGACGGCAACTCGCTTGGCGCACTGCCGGTCGCGACCGCCCGGCGATTGCAACATGTGACAGAGCAGGAATGGGGCGACGATCTCATCTCCAGCTGGAACAAGCACGACTGGATCGACGCGCCGATGCGGGTCGCCGCGAAGCTCGCGCCGATCGTAGGAGCGAAGCCGAGCGAACTGCTGGTCGCGGATTCGACGAGCGTCTGCCTGTTCAAGCTGCTCGCCGCCGCGGTTCGAGCGCGCGCGGGCCGGTCGACGATCCTCACACAGCGCCGCAACTTCCCGACCGATCTTTACGTGGCGCAAGGACTGGCGGAGATGCTTGGCCTGCGGCTCAAGGCCGTTCCCGCTGCTGAGGTGATGGAGGCGATCGACGACGAAACGGCCGCCGTCACCCTCACCCATGTCGACTATTGCAGCGCGGCCTTTCACGACATGCGCGCACTCAACGAAGCCGCGCATTCGGTCGGCGCACTAATGGTGTGGGACCTGTCGCACAGTGCCGGCGCGATCGAGCTCGACCTCGATGGGACCGGCTGCGACATGGCGGTAGGTTGCGGCTACAAGTATCTGAACGGCGGTCCCGGAGCGCCGGCCTTCCTGTTCGTCGCCGACCGGTTGCAGGAGGAGCTTCGTTCGCCGCTGCAGGGGTGGATGGGCCATGCTGATCCCTTTGCGTTCGACGACGATTACCGACCGGCTCCAGGCATCGACCGATTTCTGACCGGCACGCCATCAATCTTGGCGCTCACGGCACTTGAGACGGGCCTCGACACATTCGAAGGCATTTCGATGGGCGCGATCGAGCAAAAGGCACGCGCCCTCTCTCAGCTCTTCATCGGTGAGGTCGAGAAGCGCTGCGGCAGCGAAGTTCGCGTCGCTTCACCGCGCGACCCTTCACAGCGTGGAAGCCACGTCAGCTTCGCCCATCCCGAAGGATATGCCGTCATGCAGGCCTTGATCGCGCGCGGAGTCATCGGCGACTTTCGTGCGCCCGACCTCATGCGGTTCGGTTTCGCGCCGCTTTACATCTCTTTCGAAGGCGTCTGGCGAGCTGCGGAGATCCTCAGCGACATTCTCGAATCCCGCGAATGGGATCAGCCGCGTTTCCGCGAGCGCGCCAAGGTGACCTAGCTGCGCTCGGCGGCACTCGTCCAACCGCGCACACGCGGACCGTCAAGACTCCACGCCCCCGGTCCTGCCGCCGCGATGTAGAGGAAGATGAAGCAGTACAGGATGGCCGCCTCGCCCTGGTTGATGCCGGGCCAGAAGCTGTGTGGAAAGTGTTCGATGAAATAGGCGAATGCCAGCTCGCCTGATGCGACGAAGGCGGCAAGCCGGGTGAAAAGTCCAAACGTCATCAAAATGCCCGCCACAAGTTCGATGGCCCCTGCCGCGATCAGCATGGGCGGAAGCGGTCCCGGCACCTGCGGCGCGGGAAAGTGGAAGAACTTCATCGTTGCGTGCTCAAGCAGCAGGAGCGCCGCGACGATGCGCAAGATCGCCAGAAGTTGCGGCTGCCAACGTTGAAGCCAGGTCAATTCCATGCGTGCCTCCGAGGAGCAAAGTTTATGGTCGTTTATCGGGCTTGCGCAGGCCGCGCCAAGTGTCAGGCGTGTTCCTTTTCCGCCTCTTTCATCTTCGCGGCATGAGCCGCATCTTCGGCGAGGAGCTGGCGTGACCGGAGGATCATGTCGACCCAATTCGCAAATGACGACGCCAGGACCATGATCAGGTCCTTGAGCGGCCCGTCCTTCAGACAGCCGCTTTCGTCGAAACTTTCATCGGTAACGTGGCCAAAATAGGCCTCCGGTTGCTGCATCACCGGCATGTTGAGGAACACGGCAGCCTGACGGATCTGGTGATTGGACCCGAACCCGCCGATGCTCCCCGGAGAGGCGGTGACGATGGCTGCCGGTTTCTTGTCGAAGACGCTTTCGCCATACGGACGCGAGCCGACGTCGATCGCGTTTTTGAGGACGCCCGGGATTCCCCGGTTGTACTCAGGACTGACGAACAACACGCCGTCGGCGGCCGCGATCTTCTGCCGGAACCGCACCCACGATTCGGGCGGGTTCGGGTCGAGGTCCTGGTTGTAGAGGGGGAGATCTCCGATCTCGACGATCTCGCAGTCGAGGACCGCGCCCGCGAATGCGCAGATCGACTTGCCCACCCTGCGATTGATGCTGTCTTTGCGGAGGCTGCCGACGAGGATCGCAATTTTGTGCCTGGCCATTGAAGCGCCCTTTCTGACAGAGCGCCAATGCCACCGACGCAAAAAAGTTGCGCTTGTCGAAGGGCGCCGGCAGCCGCGGACGACTGCCGGTCAGGTCCAAGACCTAGCGCTCGACGTCCGCCTCGACCTGCTTCCATTCTTTCGCGGTCAGGCACACCCGCTGCGGCAGCCGCGAGCTGCTCGACGGAAGCTGCTTGCAGACTTTCTTATCTGCGACGGTGGCCTTCCCGCTCGCGTCCTCAAGCGCGGCCGCCTTGGCAACGTCGGAATTCTTGGGTGCCGCAATTTGCGCGGATGCCGAGACCGGCACGGTGACGAGGACTGCGGATACAATCAAACCGGCAAACAACTTGGTCGTCATGGTTCAACTCCCCTTTGAGAAGCCGAACAAATCTAGCTATTTAGTACGTATAGTACCATTGGTTTTCCCAGCTGATCGCCGATGCTCGAAGCCTTTTGGTCGAACGGATTTCGACGAACGCCGTTTGTCGATGAACGGGAGATAAACGGGGTCAGCGGCGGCGATTCGAATGGCGGATGTTGGCCGGTCGTCCGCGGCGGCCGCTGCGTCGGACCCGGTCGCGGCGCATTGGCATTGAGACGCCGCCATAGCTTCCCTCGGAGAGTTCGAAGCGCAGCGATCCGGTGACGGGGTTGGCTTCCGCGAGACGGAGGGTCAGCCGCTGCCCGATGCGGTAGGCTTCGCCCGTTTCGTCGCCAACCAGCTGCTTGCCGGTTTCGTCATAGCGGAAATATTCGGTTCCGAGGTCCTTCGCGAGCACCAGACCGTCGCCGCCCAGATCTTCGACCGTCGCGAAGAAGCCGAATGGCTGAACTCCGGTGATCCGGCATTCGACGAGCTGCCCGACCTGGTCCGCAAGGAACGCCGCGACATAGCGGTCGATCGTCTCGCGTTCGGCCTCCATCGCTCGCCGCTCGAGCATCGAAATCTGCTCCCCGATCTGTTCGAAGCGCTCCGCTTCATCGGGCGGAAGCCCACCGTCGCCTAGTCGATAGGCACTGACCAAGGCGCGGTGGACCAGCAGGTCCGCATAGCGGCGGATCGGCGAGGTGAAGTGCGCGTAGGTCGCAAGCGCCAGGCCGAAATGGCCCAGCCGTTCAGGCCCGTAGCGCGCCTGCGTCTGCGTGCGGAGCAGCTGCTCCATGATCTCCTCGCGGCCTTCATCGCCAAGGCGCTCGATGATTCGGTTGAATGTTCCGGGCTTGATCACCTGGCCAAGCGCGAACTCGATTCCGAAGGTTGCGAGGTAATCCTTGAGCGCCACGAGCTTCTCGCGGCTCGGCGGCTCGTGCACGCGATACATCACGACCGACTTCTTGGACTCCAGTGCTCGCGCAGCCGCAACGTTCGCGGCAATCATGAAATCCTCGACCAGCCGGTGCGCATCGAGCCGGTCGCGAGGCTCGATCGAGGTAATCCGGCCCTTTTCGTCGAGCATTACGCGTCGTTCTGGAAGATCGAGCTCCAATGGGTTGCGCTTCTGCCGCGCAGCGAACAAAGCACGCCAGCAGGCCCAGAGCGACTTCAGCGCGTTCTCGACCAGCTGATCCGGAACCGGACCTTCGATGGGCGGCATTGAACAGGTCGGAGAGGAAACTTCGATCCGCTCCTCCATTGCCGCATCCATCGCGGCCTGAGCATTCTCGTAAGCAATATTTGCCGCCACACAAATTTTTGCACGTGAAAATCGCCAGCTTTTTAACGTCCCGTCGCGCGCAATTTTTAGATGACAGGCCAGAGCCGCCCGTCGTTCGCCTGCCTTCAGCGAGCAGATATCGGCCGACAGCTCTTCCGGCAGCATCGGCACGACTCGATCGGGGAAATAGACGCTGTTGCCACGCGCGCGGGCTTCTCGGTCGAGCTCTGATCCGGGGCGAACGTAGAAGCTGACATCCGCGATTGCGACGATGGCGTTCCAGCCGCCGGCATTTTCCGGGTCGTCGTCTGCCGAGGCCCAGATCGCATCGTCGTGATCGCGTGCATCCTCCGGGTCGATGGCGACGATGGGCAGATGAGTCAGGTCTTCCCGATCGCCCAGAGCCAGTGTTGCCACGCGGTGCGCCTCGTCGATCGCCTCCTGGCTAAACTCGTGCCGCAGACCATGCTTGTGGATCGCAATGAGCGAGAAGCTGCGCGGCGCGAAGGGGTCGCCGAGTACCGCGTCTACGCGCGCGCTGACCCGAGGCGGCCTGCCCTGCACTTCGCACAGAACAAGATCGCCTGCTTCGGCGTCTTTCACGTCGCTGATGAACAGCTCGCGGCGTTCGCGCTTGTCGACGGGCGAGAGCCAGAAGCGGCCGCCTTCCTCCTTCACCACTCCGAGGACCAGCTCGGCCGATCGCGCGAGCTTCTTCATCGGATGCGCGAGCCAGCCCTGACCTTTCTCTTCCGTCCGCGCGAGCACGCGGTCGCCGATGCCCAACGCGCTGCGCCGGCCCCGCTCCACCACACGCAGCCGCGGGGGCGGCGTTTCCGCGTGCCATTGTTCGGGCACGGCGAAGACATTGCCGCCGTCGTCGACCTGCGCAACTCGCAGGACCGTGACTTTCGGCACTCCGCCGGATTGGTGGAATGCACGGCCGCGCGAATGATCGATCAGCCCCTCGTCGGCCATGTCGTTCAGCAGGCGCTTGAGGTCGATCTTGTCCTGACCGGAAAGGCCGAACGCCCGAGCGATTTCGCGCTTGCCAGCCGGTTGGTCTGACGTGGCAATGAAGTCGAGGATCTGCTTCCTCGACGGTAGGCCGGCAGAGCGTTTGCGGGGCATTGGGTTCTAATTGGGCGCGGTTGTGGCCACGGACAATGCCGCGCGTCGGTGCAGGCTCCGCTCACGCCACACGATCACCAGGCCGCTGCCGATGATGATCGGAGCGCCGGCCCAGATCCACGGTGTTGGCAGTTCACCGAAAATCCAGACGCCGAGCACCGTCGCCCAGAGCAGGCTGGTGTAGTCCATCGGCATCACCAAAGCGACCGGAGCCAACCGCAGCGCTCCGGTCAAGGTCAGTTGCGCCAAGCCGCCGGCAAGCGCCATTCCCGCGAGGATCGACCACGTCGTCGCATCATGGCTCCGGCCGAAGTGCAGCATCAGCAGGGCGAGCGGCGCAAGCGAGCTGACCGCGAACCAAAATACCGTCGTGGTCGTTTTTTCGGTCGCGCCAAGCCGACGGATGACGATCGTGACTGAGGCGGTCAGCAATGCCGCGAGCAGCGCAACGGACGCACCGAGGAGCGGCACCTCGCCAGTGCCGGGCTGAACGACCACCAGGACTCCGAGAAATCCGGCAGCAACTGCTCCCCAGCGCCATTTGCCAGTCGGCTCTCCAAGCACAAGCGCCGCGAGCACGGTCGAGAAGATGGGCACAGAGAATCCGATGGTGGTCGCTTCGGCGAGCGGAAGCAGGATCATCGCCCCAAAATTGAGTGCCATCGCTCCAAGGCCGAGCGCCATTCGGCCAACGTGCGCCCATACTCGCTTCGTGCGGAGGGAGCCGAGACCAGGTCCAACCGCGACGACGCCCATCGCGCATAGCGCGGATCCGCACTGACGATAGAAGAGACTTTCGACCACGCTGACCCCGCGCGTCGAGGCAAGCTTCACGAGAGCGAACATCACCGCCAACAGGAGCGCAGTCAGCAGCCTCAATCCGACCCCGGCGAGCGGTCGTTGCTCGATCGGGCTGTCGGTATCGCGGCTTGCGGAACGGTCCATCCGCGGCGACTGCCCGCGATGAACCGAAGCTTCAAGTCACCGCAGCTGGCTGTCCTTGCTGCCACGACGGTTGATCGTCGAATGCACGACGGCCTTATCGCGCTCGCTTTGGCAGGCGATGCAGGTGCGAACGCCCGGCAGCGCCTCACGCCGCTTTTTCGGGATCGGCTCGCCGCAATCGTCGCATTCCTCCGCGCTTTCGCCGGACGGAGTCAGCGCGCGGGCGCGGAGAACCGCGTCCTTCACCGTGTCGTCGATCTGATCCTGAACCGCGCCGTCGCGCGTCCAACCGCCAGCCATCTCACTCTCCAACTCCCGTCATTGCGAGGCGCGAGGCGCCTGGCAATCCAGCAATCAACGCAAACCTGGATTGCTTCGCTCCGCACGCAATGACGAGCTATTTCTTCTCGGGAGCAATATAGGGATGGAAGCCGCCACCCGGTACCGCAGAGGCAACCGGGCTCTCGAACCCATCCTTGCTCACCGATGAGACGCCGAAGACCCAATCGTCGACACGGATGTGCGGCAGGACGATCTTGCAGCCACTCTCGCATTGTTTCGCGGGCATTTCGCGAGCGGTTTGCCATTGGTTGGCGTCCGTGCGCCGCCACCAGACGCGGTATGAAGATGCGCCAGCGACCGGTTGCCAAGCCACAGTCGTATCCGTGCTTACCGCTCCCTCCACCTTCGGCTCGGGCGGCGGCGGAGCGCTGGCGATCGCCGCCAGTGCAGCGACGTTCAGCTTCGTCATTTTGGCGAGATAGGCGAAATCGACATGATCGATCGTGTCGCCGTAACGTTTGCCGTTTTCCGTCCTCAAATCCTGGTGTTGCCAATCGTAATTCTCGATCGCCACGCTGATCCGCGCGGCGGGATAGCCGAGCTCGAGAAACGGAATGTGGTCGCCGCCGCGGCTGAAGCGGTCGGTCCGCCAAATCTGCCGCACGTCCAGCCCGATCTTCAGGCGGTCCGCGAGGCTGTCGAGGTAACGCGAGATGTTCCGGGAGGGACTGTCGTTCTCACCGCCGAGGCTGTGCATCTGTGCGGCCAGTTCGTCCTGCCCCTGCGAGCGCGGTCCTTCCGAGAGCACGCGGGCATGAGTGGAGTCGCAGACACCGTCAGAGCTGCAGCTGTTGCCGATAATATCGTTGTTGAGGACGGCAACGACGTTCCAGCCCTGCTGCTTTGCGTAACTCGCGAGCACCTTGCCGCCGTAAAGGCCCTGCTCCTCGCCTGAGAGCGCGGCATAGACGATGGTCCCCGGGAATTTCCGCTTCGAGAGCACGCGCGCCGCTTCGATCACCGCCGCGGTGCCGGACCCGTCATCGTTCGCGCCGGGCGCGTCGGAAGTTGCGTTGAGTGGGTCCGTAACACGACTGTCGATATGCCCCTGGATAATGACGACGTCGTTCGGCCGGTCGGTCCCGCGCTGGATGGCGACCATATCACGGACTCGCGTGGGAGTCGGAATGCGGTTTCCGGTGAATGTCTCCGAAGGATCGACGATCGTCAGGCAATTGCCGCAGGCATCCGAGTAACGCTGGAACTCGCCGCGGCTCCATTCGAGCGCTGCTCCGATGCCGCGCTTTGGGTCGGTCTGCGAGGAAAGCGTGTGCCGCGTGCCGAATCCCACGAGAGCCTCAATGGTGCGCCGAAGCTGCGCCTGGCTGACGGGCTGGATGATCGATCGAAGCTTAGCGTCGGGTTGCGATGACGAGGCGGCATGCGCGGCCGAACCCATCAGGGCGAAGGCAAAGACAGGTTTCCACATGGGCACTCCGATGAACCGCTTTGCCGACGAATGGCAAGCGGCACGCAATGGAGCCACTTCATTTGTCATTGCCCGCGGCGGCTCAAGTCGAATAGTACTATTCGATCTAAATAAGGAGCCGACGATGCTTCGCTTGATCCTACTCACATTCCTCGTCGTGGCCACGACCGCTGCGGCAAAGCCCAACGATCCGCGGGCGGCATTGGATTTACTGATCGCCGCCGATCGAAACTTTTCCGACAAGGCGGCAGACGCGCCGGACATCGCCTCGGGCCTCACCCCCATGTTCGATACGGAGGTCGTGATGCCAGTCCCGGGAAGCGGACACGCGGTTGGCTACGACGCCGTCATCGGTGCGTTCCGCGATAGTCCCGCCTTTAAGGAAGGCCGGGCCAGCTGGACTCCCGTTCGCGGCGGCATTTCGGCCGACGGGACGCAAGGCTTCACCTACGGATTCCTTTCGCTGACCGGCGGCGATCCAACAAAGCGCGAGCGCAAGTACCTCGCCTATTGGATCAGGCGGCCCGAAGGCTGGCGAGTAGTCACTTATCGTC
>JBKPLG010000122.1:0-27442 GCA_046731515.1 Pseudomonadota bacterium
AAACTCTCGGACCGGAGCCGTAGGCCCCAGCCTCAGGCATCTGACGATGTCGAGGAGAGAGCTGCGATATAGGCTTGTCGTCGTCCTTCCGCAAGCAATCTCAGCGGCCGAGGGCGCGATCCTCCTCGCGGATACGAAACCAGAGTAATATTGCGTTGAGCATCGTGAAAAGGAGAGCCACCTGCCAGAGGCCGAACACCAGGGGGAGCACTGCGATCTCGCCGGCGACGACAATGTAATTGGGGTGATTGACGAAGCGGTAGGGCCCTCGGCGGACGAGTGAAGCGCCCGGGAGAACGATGATCCGTGTCGTCCAGCGCGGTCCGAGCGAGACAAGTACCCAGATCCGCGCGATCTCGAGGAATACGAAAACCGCCAGCCAGACGCCCTCGAGCGGCCGGCCAGGCGCAAGCCACCAAAGCACCACCAGCCACCAGAAATGCAAAGCGACGATCAGCGGATAGTGCGAAGCGCCGACCTCATGTGCGCCTTGAGCGAGGAGGCGCCTCGTGTTGCGATTTGACAGCCACAGCTCCCCAAGGCGCTGAAGCGTCACCAGCGCCAGGAGAACGATGCCAACGATCACGCCGTTTCGAGCAGCAGCCCGGCGCCAGTGAAGCCTGGGCCGAAGGCGAGCATCATCGTCCTCTCGGGAAGGCCGCGAGCAATGAGTCGCTCAAGGACGAACAGAACAGTCGGAGCGCTCATGTTGCCGAAATCATGCAGCACTTCGCGCTCAATGTTGAGATCGCCTTGATTGAGCTGAAGCGAAGACTCGATCGCATCGATGATTTTCACTCCGCCGGGATGGCAGCAGAAGCGATCGATTTCGTTGCGTTCGACGCCAAGCTGCGCGCGCATCCCCTCCACCGCTTCGGCGAGCTGAGCTTCGATGAACGGCGGGATGGCTCGGTCAAAGACGACGGAGAGGCCAGGATCCTCGACATCCCAGCCCATGATGCGCAGCGTATCCGGCCAGAGCTTCTCTGCTGAGCCAGCGATACGAGCAAGGCTGTGCTCCCCGGCGCTGACCACTGCAGCGGCGGCGCCGTCGCCGAACAGGGCTGTCGCAACGATTGCTGCCGGATCGTCGCTGTCGAGGCGGATCGAGATCGAGCAGGTCTCCACCGTTACGAAAAGCCAATTGGTTCCTGGCTCCCCGGCAGCAAAGCGCGCGGTGGCGGCGAGGCCGTTTACGCCGCCGGCGCAACCCATTCCGAAAACCGGAACCCGTCGGACGTTGTCCCTGAAGCCGAGGCGCGATGCTGCACGAGCTTCGAGGCTGGGAGTGGCGATCCCGGTCGTCGATACAGTGACGATACCGTCGATGTCGGCTGGCGTAAGTTCCGCCTTTTCGATTGCTGCCCCCGCCGCCTCGACGAACAAATCTTCTGAGGCTTCCAGATAAACGGCGTTGCGGTCGCGCCAGCCGTGACCCTGCATGTACCAGTCCTGCGGAGCGACGATATGGCGCCTGGCGATTCCGGCATTGTCGAACACGCTCGAAAGCCGATCGAACAGGTCTTTGCTGCCGCCGAAAGCTTCCCGCGCGCGAACCTTGGCTTCCTGCTGCTCGACCACCCGAGGCGGAACCGCTGTGGCGAGGGAAAGGAGGCTGCAGGGTTGCATCTTATTGGCCTTCGAACTGACTTAGAACATCAATTACGCCGAACAAAGCCGAAGACCTCGTACCGGCTGGCCCGCCCCGAGGGCTGAGCGAGCCAGCCGTCACAACCTAGTTGGTGTCCGGTCCCTTGAAGCAGGCGAGATCGTATTGCGAGACGGCGGAAGTGTTCTTGTTGTTGATGCCATCCTGCTCGCCGGCATAGTGCGAACCCGAAACGCTGTCTTCCTGGAAGGGCGAACCAGGACCGGGCTCGTGGCCCGACTGGCTCGGCGGTGTGCCGCCCACATCGCATTCGAGGCCGCCGCCAGGGACTTGGTCACCCACCTGCTGACCCGTCACATGGTTGGGCGAAATGCTGCCGGGAGCGGGGGGAGCGCCCCATACAGCGGTCGTCGAGAGCGTGAGCGTCGTCGCGGCAAAGAGAGCAATGGTACGTCTCATGATCGAATTCCTCAGGTTGCCCCGCTCATCGTCTCAGCACGCGGGCACAGATGCATGGCGACCCGCCGCTACGGGGTTCGCTTGCACAACGTCGGGTTAGTGGTTGGGGAAGGCTCAACGGTTCAAACGTCCGCCTTGTCCCTTAAAGTGCGCAGCTCACTCCTAAGACAAGGCCATTGGTCGAACGTGTGTATGTGCCTTCGTAGCGGCGTAATCGTCCGCGGCCGCTCCACGAAGCATGTGCCGATAGCCGGCCAAACTGATGGCTGAGGCCGACTTTCCAATCAAATACGGGATTAGTTTGGCTGCCGTTGCTGGACTCCAATGGGACCAAAGCGCCGGCGTGCCCATTCAAACGCAGCTCCCCTACGAGGTTCAAGCTGCCTTCCAGCTCGCCGTAAAGAGTTGAGCTGCGCGTCTCGAAATAGTGCGGGGAGACATAGAAACGCGCGGAAAGGTCCTTCCAGCTCCCCCCCGCATATAGCTCGGTATAGGAATGGCCGGCGGCGCCGTTCCAATAGTGCGAATAACGCGAATGGACGATCCCGGCGTCAAGCGTGACACCTGAAGTGAGGCGCCGAGCGTAACCGGCGTTCAATTTCAGAGCCAGCGGATGGACGCCGCCCCGCTTCAGGACAGCCGAACCTGAGGCGGCAAGGTAGGCGCCGCTTGGATCGTCGTAGGAAAGATCGATCCCCGCAACCGGATGATGGTTGCTGATTGAGTACCCGCGAAACCGCCCATCGGTGAAGACGGAAATAGCCGCTCCCACTTCGCCTGCGGCAGGCGCCGCAGCGCATGCGCAGGTTGCCACAACAAGTGCGTTCGCAACCGCTAGGAGTGGGCGCCTGCTAGCGCCCCGACCGAGCTCTCGCTGCGTACACGCCCCCGCAGGAGCAGTCACAGCCGCTCGCCACGCGGACCAGGGTTGCGCAAGCGTCGATGAATCGAGCTTGCCCCCGCGCCGCTACCAAGGTCAGGTTCCCGGACCTTTTTCGCTGCCAAACCAGTGCCGCAAGCCCGCTGACGTGGGCCGCGGCGTAGGAACTGCCATTGACCAGAAACCATCGTCCTCCGGGCTGCGTGGTCGGTACATCTCGCCCCGGCGCAATGTAGACGTCGCTGCCGGAGAATGCATCCGAGACCGCGATTGCGCCGGGAAGGGACGCAGGAAATCCGCCGCGGGGCCGCTTCCGATCAAATGCGGCGACGACCGCAGAACCACGCGCCATCGCTGTCTTCAGCAGTTCGCCGAGCAAGCGGTCCTCGGGACCGCTAAGGCTGAGATTGATCACGTCAGCTTTCTGCTGAATTGCGAAGTAAATTGCTTTCGCGAGGCTGAAACTGTCGCACAGGGTGGCCCCGCTCGACGGCGATTGCCAACAAGCGCGCAGGGCCAGAAGTCGAGCATCGGGGGCAACGCCGGCGATGCCGATGCCGTTGTTGGCTTTGGCCGCGATGATTCCCGCCACGCCGGTGCCGTGATTCTCGCCGCCTCGGATCTCACCCGCAACGAAATTGCGCTTGACCAGCACCTGTCCCGCAAGGTCGGGGTGCGCAGCATCGATTTCACTGTCGATCACTGCAATCGTGATGCCGCGGCCGGTCGCGATCTGGTGGAGTTCAGCAAGACGCCATTGATGCGCGGCGGGTTCTGCCGGAAACAAGGGATCGTTCTGGGATAGGACCGCCGCTTGCGCTCCATAAAGCTCGACCGGCTCTGTCCAGGCAACCTGAGCGTCCTGCGCGACCTGGCTGGCCGCTTCTTTTGTGGAGCGTCCCTCCGGCACAGCCATCACGAAACAGTCCACGCCGATCATCGCCATCGGCCATTCGTCGACCAAAGTAAGGGCGTATCTGCTCGCGATGCGCCGGGCCAATCGCTCGCGGGCGCTCCGCGCGAGCTGATCGCCGTAACTTCCACCGTAATCGCCGTTTGGTCGATAGTGATCGGGGGGATGACGAACCATCACCAGGATCTGCCGATTGGGGCTCGGCGCTTCCTTTGCGGCAGCCTGTGCCGAGCAAAGTGCTGCCAAAACCGCGAGGCACAGCGTAAACACTTGTCCGATTCTGGAGAGTTTCACCGGGTGGCTCCATCGATCGGCTCAGCCATCTGTACGTCGTCATCGGCTTGCAGGACGGCCAGGGCTGAAGCGCGATGGTCTGGCGGAACATTGATAAGATACGCATCGGCCGCGGTTGGGCCGCCGACCAACGAAGCGCTGCTTGCCCGTAGCGCATCGCGAATGTCTTCTTCCGTCGCATCCGGACGGAAGATCACGATGACGTTGGCAGTCCCGGGAGAGCTGGATGTGCCAAGCGTCTGGTAGGTCGATTCCGGACGATTGAGCGACCACAGGAGCGCGCCTGCGATGATTACGAATGCCAGCTGCGCCGCAGCTAACGCCGCTACCGCTGGGCGACCGAGGAAATCCCAAATATCAGCCAAGAAACGCCGAGGCCTCGGGCGCTCAGATCGTCCGGGTTCGATCTGTGCTCGGAGCCGCGCCCAACCCGTATCGATTTCCGGCGTGAGCGATCGGAATTGTTCGATGAGGATATGCTCCGACTCCAGTTGCCGCTGGCATCGCGCGCAGGTTGAGAGATGCGCCTCGACGCGTTCACGGTCCGATGGGTCGATCTGGCCGGTCGCGTACCAGGGAAGCAGGACTTCGACTTCCTCATGAGCGTCTTCGGTTTGGATCGGAGTCATCATGTCGTCAGAGCCAATCGGCCAAGCCGCCCACCATGGCTTGCTTCAGCCGGCGCCGCGCGTGGAACATCCGCGTCTTCACCGTGTCGACCGGGCAGCTCATGATCTCGGCGATTTCGCGATAGCCCATTCCGTGGAAGTAGGTGAGATCGACGACTGCCCGATGATCGGGCGAGAGCCTTTCCATCGCGGCCATGAGAGCGTCATGCAGTCGGCGATGATGCAGTTGCTGGTCCGGACCGGGGTCCGGGCTAACCCTTGTGTCTTGAATCTCGTCCTCAACAGGCTCGGGCCATCGCGCCTTCGCCTTCACGGCCTTGCGATAGGCGATCGCGAAGATCCAGGTCGAAGGTTTGCTTGCGCCCCGGAATTTATGCGCTGTTTGCCACACCACCATCATCGTATCGTTGAGCACCTCCTCGACCAATTGCGGGCGCTGCACGAGCGCAATCAGGAACCGCGCCAACCGCGGCTGATACAGCCGGTAGAGTTGCTCGAAGGCATCCAGCTTTCCTGCCGCGACACGACCAATCAACTCCCCCTCATTGGGCCCACTCGGCCGAGCCGCACCCGATCGGGTGCGGCTTGCCGTCCCTTGAACGCTCACTTTTGGGCCCTCACGCGTTCCATACGTGCTTCGATCCGTCGGAAAGGTTCACAGAGCGTCACAGATCGCCGCTCGCGCATCGTGCGCTTGTGCGGGAGCGAATTAAACCAAAGCGCGTCGAGTCGGAACCCACGTCTGCGAGGAGCTCACACTGGGCCTGAAGGAGTTACGCATGAACAAATATCTGATTTCCGCTTTGTTGCTCGGTGCCTCGGTCGCGGCTCACGCGCAGCCGGCCGTGATAAACGTCACGTTGTCCAATTTCAGATTCTCGCCAAACGCCATTCAGCTGAGAGCAGGCGTCCCGACCACGTTCCATCTGCAAAATGCGTCTCACGGCGGACACAATTTCTCGGCGCCCGAATTCTTCGCGGCCGCAAAAATCGACCCCAAATCCGGGTCCTATGTTCGCAACGGCACCGTCGAGGTGCCGGCAGGCGGCACCGTCAATGTCACCCTGGTGCCGGCCGCTGGAAGCTATAGCTTGAGATGTACGCATACGCTTCATTCGACTTTCGGGATGAAGGGCCGCATTGTCGTGAACTAGTCAAAGCGCAGGAAGCCTTTATCGTGGGCGGGAGTTTGGCTCTACTCGCGATGAGAGAAGCGCTCCCTGATGGTCCTGCGTTCCCTTCAAATTGCGGCGTTCCTGGCGCTCGCCGCCTGCGGCAGTTCGACGCCTACGACCGCGCAGCCCAGCAACAGCTCGAAACGACCATTCACCGTCACCGAGGTCGCGAGGTTTCAATCCCCTTGGGCGATGGCATTTCTGCCGGGCTCGGGCGTGCCGCTCACTAACATGGCACTGGTCACCGAGAAGCTCGGTACGCTGTGGCTGATCGACGTAACGAATGGAAGAAAGCAGGAGGTTGCCGGCGTTCCGGGACCGATCAACTCCAGCGGGCAAGGCGGGCTCGCAGACGTTGTGCCGCACCCCGACTTTGCTGCCAACCAGCGCGTGTATCTGAGCTTCAGCGAAGACGGGCCGAATGGCACAAGCAATGCCGCGATCGGCTACGGGCGATTGATCCTTGGGCAGGGACAGCCGCGCATCGAAGGCTTCAAAGTGATCTGGCGCGGTCCCCGGATCGACAGCTCCGTCCATTATTCACAGCGCATCGCCTTTGCGCCCGATGGAACCATGTTCGTGTCAAGCGGCGAGAGGTACCAGTTCGACCCAGCGCAGGACCCGAACAGTGACCTTGGCAAGATCATCCACATGACCGCCGAAGGACAGCGGATCGGTGGGCGCTTTTACACGTCGGGGCATCGCAATGCCCTCGGCCTCGCGTTTGCTCCGGATGGGAGGCTGTGGGAAACCGAGATGGGTCCGCGGGGTGGCGACGAGGTCAATTTGATACTGCCTGGCCGCAACTACGGCTGGCCCCGCGTCTCCTACGGAAGCCATTACAACGGGATACCGATTCCGGACGATCACAAGAGCCGCGGGTTTGAGGAGCCGAAGGTCTGGTGGAACCCGTCCATCAGCCCCGGATCGCTGCTAATCTACACTGGTGACATGTTCCCGCAGTGGAAGGGTGATGCGCTGATCGGCGCGCTATCGGGGCAGGCATTTTTGCGCGTCGACATCGACGGTGACCAGGCGCGAAAGGCCGATGAGTGGGATATGGGCGCGCGTATCCGTGCGGTCGACCAGGGTCCGCGCGGCGAGGTCTACTTGCTCGAAGATGGCCAGGCGCCAGGCAGTGGCCGTTTTCTGCGGCTTGAGCCGGCGCACTAGCGCCCGGTTACCCGGCGCACCCACGGGATCAAGATGTTCGCCAGCGTTTCATGGCGGACGGTGGGGTTGCGGTAGGCATAGGCATCCTCGGCTGTCGCGTAGAATTCCAGTTCATGATCGGCTTTGGGGACTTCGACGAAGGTTGCCGTGCCCGGGCGGAGTTTATTGATCGTGTCGGCGATCATCTGGTGCCCGTGGCGCGGTTCGAATTGGTCATATTCGCCATGGATGACCAAAACCGGCGCCTGCAATTTCGTCCATGCTTCGAGAAAGTCGTGCTTCGCCGCCTGCTGATGCCATGCATAGGGGCGGCCATAGTGCGGCGGTGCCTCCGCGCCCCCCCGAATTGAGGCCCAAACCCCTTTGAGGTCGGGCCGCTCTCGTTCGATCTGTTCGGGCGTCTTGCCGTTGACCAGATATTCCAATTGAAACGGGATGCGCCGCATCATTTCCTCATGGATCTGCTCGGGCCTATATTTGCCCGAGCGTTCGAGAAAGAGCCGGTCGAAGTTGATCATTCGTTCGAGGTAGGTGACGGCACCTCCGCCCTGGACGGCGACTCCCGCGACCTTCTTGCCCTCAGCAACCAGCGGCGCGGTCGTCGATCCCAAACTGCTTCCGAAAATGACGATGCGGTCGGGATCCACCCATGGGTGCGCCGCAATCTGGTCGAACGCCTCGCGGTAATGCCGAACCTCGGTGTCGTAATCGAGCGCGCTGCACGCAGGGCCTTCGCTATCACCGGTCCCGGACCGTTCGACGCGGATCAGCACGGTTCCCGGCGCCTCGGCAAGCTTGCGGAGCGCGTTTTGCTGGTCGGCGGGGAAGTCGAGCGACCCACAGGATACCCATTGGGTGAGGAAGATTGCGGGCAGGCGTGCGGTCGTGCCGGCCGGACGAGTGAGAATGGTCCGCAGGCGTATGCGTTCGGAGGTTCGGACCACGCCATATTCGGTTTCCAGGCGCGGCAGCGCTACGAGCGGTTTGTTGTCCCTGCGCGGCAGATCGCCGACGAGGCGCGCCTGGGCACTAGCGGCAGCCGACGCGACAGTCAGGAACAGGGTGAGCAGGATCCGGAGCATAACGCCGGAGTCGCACGGCGGTCATCGTCGCGCAGCGCGCAAGTGACGAAGGGACGAATTTCAGTTCGATAGCTGCGATCGGAACCGCTTGCCGATCTTGAGGTGGGTGCCGTCGGTCAGGACCACGTCGACCGGGCGGACCCGGGCGATTCGGTCGCGACGCACCAGGGTCGAACGATGGATGCGCACGAAGCCATGCCCGGCGAGATGGCGTTCGGCCGCCGCGATTGAGCTTCGGTGGACGATTGTGCGCCCGCCCGCGCGAAGCTCCACATAATTGCCTGCTGCCTGCACCCAGTCGATCTGCCGGGGAAGCAGGGGCAAGGACTCAGCGGCGCCACGACGATTGAACACCCAGTTCCAGTGAAAGATCATCGCGATAACAGCGACGGCGATCAGGGCAGGAAGCCGGCGCCACACTTCAAACGATAATGTGCCAACCCCATCGATCAGGAGGCCGAGGAGCATCGAGCTTGTGAATCCGCAGGCGATCGCGATCGCGACACCGGGAATCCCTCGCGCCCGCTTTGCGCCCTCGAGCGCAGGAATCCATGGGACCACATTGACCACCGCCCAGGCCAGGGATTCGCCGAAACTCTCCGATTGACCGGCAAGGGCGGAATAGCCGACGCAATAGAGCGCCACTGCGACCGCTGCCCCACCAGTCGCCAACATGAGTTGGCGTGGGGACAGCGGTTCGCGAATGGCGGCGAGCATCACTTCGCTGGTTCGGTGACCGTCTCGTCTTGCGGGTGCGGAACCGTGCGGAGATAAGGTTTCACCGTCTTCCAGCCACCCGGAAACTTCTCGCGCGCCTGCTCATCGCTGAGCGAGGGAACGATGATGCAGTCCTCGCCATGCTTCCAGTTGACGGGAGTTGCGACGGAATGCTTCGCAGTCAGCTGAATGGAATCAAGCAGGCGAAGCACTTCGTCAAAATTGCGACCCGAGCTCATCGGATAAATCAGCATCGCCTTGATGAGCTTGTCGGGTCCGATGATGAAGACGGTGCGCACCGTCGCATTGTTCGCCGCTGTGCGGCCTTCGCTCGTGTCACCGGCGTCGGCCGGGAGCATGTTATAGAGCTTGGCGACCTTGAGCTGAGGGTCGCCGATCATTGGGAAGTTCACTTCGTTGCCGGTGACGTCTTTGATGTCCTTTGCCCAGCCCTCGTGAGCTCCGATCGGGTCGACCGACAGGCCGAGGATCTTGGTGTTTCGCTTTTTGAACTCATCCTGGAGACCGGCCATGTAGCCGAGCTCGGTCGTGCAGACGGGAGTGTAATCCTTCGGGTGCGAGAAGAGGATCGCCCAGCCGTTGCCGATCCAGTCGTGGAAGTTGATCCTGCCCTGTGTGGTCTCGGCAGTAAAATCGGGGGCAGTGCTGCCAATTGAAAGTGTCATGGTCTGATCTCCTTCAGGACGAGTCGCGAGGTTGGCCGCGATATAGTTGTTCAAACGGTTTCTACGAAGTCCGCAGCGATCCGTTGGGGTTCTTCGAGCCAGTCGGGCGGCCTGAGACCCTTGGATAGCAGGAACTCCGGGTTGTACAGGCGCGATTGATAGCGCGATCCCGGATCGCACAGGATTGTGACAATGGTTTTGCCAGGACCGAGCTTTCGGGCGAGGCGAATGGCGCCGGCGACGTTGACTCCCGAGGAGAGACCGAGGCTCAGGCCCTCGTCGCGGAGGAGTCCGAACGCGACCTCGAGGCTCTCAGAGTCGGGGATGAAGAAGGCTTCGTCGACTTCGAGCCCTTCGAGATTTGCGGTGATCCGTCCCTGACCAATGCCCTCGGTGATCGAACTCCCCTCGGCTTTGAGTTCGCCGGTCGTGTAATAGCTGTAGAGGGCAGCGCCCGGCACGTCGGCGATGGCAATGACCACGTCTTTGCGGCGATCGCGCAGGGCTGCCGCGACACCGGCCAGCGTGCCGCCCGTGCCGACGGCGCTGACGAAGCCGTCGACCGTGCCGTTGGTCTGATCCCAGATCTCCGGGCCGGTCGTGCGAGCGTGGATATCGCGGTTCGCCACATTATCGAACTGATTGGCGAAAATCGCACCGTGCGGATGCTCGCGTGCCAGGCGCTCGGCCATTCGGGCTGCCACTTTCACATAATTGTTCGGGTTGCGGTACGGCACCGCGGGCACCTCGACGAGGGTTGCTCCGAGCGAACGCAGCGCGTCCTTCTTCTCCTGGCTCTGCGTCTCGGGAATCACGATCACGGTCTGCATGCCGAGCGCATTGCCGACGACCGTAAGGCCGATGCCCGTGTTGCCCGCCGTGCCTTCGACGATGAGCCCGCCGGGACGCAATTGCCCCTTGTCGATAGCGTCGGTGACGATCCCGAGCGCCGCGCGGTCCTTTACCGACAGGCCGGGATTCATGAACTCGGCCTTGCCGAGGATGGTGCAGCCCGTTTCTTCCGAAACCCTGCGAAGCTTGATCAGCGGAGTGTTGCCGACGGCGTCGAGTGTACTGGAGCGAATCTCCATGCGCGCGCCTGTACAGATTCAGTCGATGCGACGGTAGCGCAGATAATAGGGTCGACGCCCCTCGCGACGCGATTTCGCGCCGTACCGTGTCTCGATCCAGCCGCCCGACGGCTCAAGGAAGTCCTCGGGTCGCTCGGCGAGCCATTCGAATTGCGCCTCATGGTGTTGCATGATCATGAGGGCCCAGTTGAGGTACGTGGGATCGTCGGTCGCCAGGCGGAACTCGCCGCCGGTTTTGAGCTTGGAAGCGAAAAGATCGATGGGGCGGTCGTTGACCATTCGTCTTTTGGCATGGCGCGCTTTGGGCCAAGGGTCCGGATGCAGCATATAGAGAAAGCTCACCGTGCCGTCGGGCAAGCGCTGGAGGACTTCGAGCGCGTCTCCACGCCAGACCCGAACGTTGGCGAGCCGCTTGTCGCGGATCTGCGCGAGAGCCGCCGCGACTCCGTTGAGAAATGGCTCGGCGCCGATGAAGCCATGATCGGGGAGCATGTCGGCGCGGTTAGCGAGATGCTCGCCCGAGCCGAAGCCAAGCTCGAAATGCAGCAATCGCTCGTCGCCAAACAGGCGTTGCGATGTGATCTCTCCTTTAGCCGGCACCTCAATTTGCGGAAGCAGTTTGTCGATGAGCTCTTGCTGACCCTTGCGCAGCTTGTGTCCACTCGATCGGCCGTAGAGGCGATTGAGCGTTAGCGGGTCGCCGGATTTGAAGGCTGTCATGTCGAGATCGCCTAAGCGCTCGCTCATGCGAGGGCCAGAACCTGTTCTGAGAACATCGGGCCTAACATCAATCCGTTCATGGAACTTTGGATCGTTTCATCAAATGAATGGAATGCGAGGCGCGGGCGTGGGCACTACGGAGGTGTCGATGTTCAACGATACCCACATCAAATCTTCTCGGGTCTCACGCCGACCGATAATCGGTGGTGTTACCCCGGCGTTTGTGGCGCTCGCCGTCGCGCCGGCTGCGACCGCTCCACCGGTTAGCGATGCCAGCGCGAATCCGCCGCCGTCGGGAACCTCTGGGTGAGCGCGAGCGTCCTTTCCGTTCAATATCGGTCAAAGGAGCGCTTATGACCGAAGTCGCAGTGATTACCGGCGCATCCGCAGGAATTGGGCGTGCGACTGCTCGCGAATTCGCGAGCCACGGATGTAGGGTCGCTCTGCTCGCCCGCGGGCGGCAAGGCCTGGAAGCTGCCGCTCGCGAAGTTGAACACCTGGGCGGCGAGGCCCTGGTCATTCCAACCGACGTTGCTGATTTTGACGCAGTCGAACGTGCGGCCGACCAGGTTATGAATGAATTCGGCCACATTGATGTCTGGATAAACAACGCTTTCGCGGGGATTTTCTCGCGCTTCATGGATATGGACATGCGGGAGTTCCGCCGAGTGACCGAAGTCACCTACTTTGGGCAGGTCCACGGTACTCGGGCGGCGCTGAAGCACATGCTGCCGAGCAACAGCGGAACCATCGTGCTCGTCGGCTCCGCGCTTGCCTATCGCGGAATTCCCCTTCAGTCGGCTTACTGCGCGTCCAAGCATGCCGTTCAGGGCTTCCAGGACTCCCTTCGAGCGGAGTTGCTCGCGATGGACAGCAACGTCCGTTTGACGATGGTTCAGCTCCCGGGCGTCAATACACCGCAGTTCGACTGGATCCGCGCTCATACCAAAGGCACTCCCCGACCCGTTGGAGCAATCTACCAACCCGAGGTCGCTGCTCGAGCGCTGTGGAAAGCGGCGCATTCAAGCCGCAAGCAGTGGATCGTGGGAGCGCCCGCATACCAGGCCATCTTTGCAGACAAATTCCTGTCGCCGCTCCTCGATCGGTATCTAGCCGCGGGCAACATCCAGGCACAGCAGGATCCGGAGCCGCTTCGACCCGATCGCAAGGATAATCTTTTCGAGCCCGTCGACGCCGATGAAGACCGCGGCGCCCGCGGCCGTTTCGACGACAGTTCGCGTTCCACTTCACCGCTTCTCTGGGTGAGCGAGAAAAAGGGCTGGCTTGCGGCCGGCGCCGCTCTGGCGCTCGGGGCCGGGCTGGTCACCGCAAGAATGAGCGAAGGAGAGAGGAAATGAACGGAAATGACGTGCGTGGCGGTCATCCGCACAGCACTGCGCAGATTGCGGGTCATCCGATCCACCCGATGCTCGTTCAGTTCCCGATCGTTTGCTTCATTCTGACGTTCGTTCTCGATATCCTATACGTCCGTGGCAACACTGGAGTGGCGGAAGCGTCGAACTGGTTGCTAGTCGTCGGATTGGTGATGGGGGCGCTGGCGGCGGTCACCGGGCTGACAGACTTTCTCGGCGACAAGCGAATTCAGGGATCCGACGCCGTCAAGCACATGCTTGCCAACGTCACTGCAGTGATTCTCGAAATTATCAATCTGGTGCTGCGCTGGAACAACCCCGACTTCATCGGATCGACGGGAGTCTACATCTCCGGTGTGGTGGTCCTGATCTTGATTTACAGCGGCTGGAAGGGTGGCGACCTCGTCTTTCGCCACGGGATCGGGGTCCAAGACACTTCAAACCAGTAAAGGCAGGGGCATTTGTTAAGGGTCGTCGCATTCAAGAAGGCGATCCTCGCGGGCGCGGCCGGAGCGCTCGTCTGGGAAGCGCTGGTGCGCGTCCTTGCATTGCTCGGCATACCTGTATTCGACCTCGTCCGCGAACTGGGAACCCTCCCTTTCCCCCATGGGTTGCCCGCTGAGTGGTGGCCGGCAGGCACGGCGGCGCATCTCATCGTTGGTGCTGGTTGGGCGCTATTTTACGCTTATTTCGTGTGGGCGCGCTTCCGCTGGCCGCCACCTATCCAAGGACTTGCCTTTGCTGTCGTCCCGACGGTGCTGGCTACGTTCATCGTCATCCCGCAGCTCAGGCTGATGCACCTCGACGAGTCCATCGTGCAGCTCGACTGGGGAATGTTCCTGGTCGGTCTCGATCCGCAAATCCTCTTTACCGTGCTGCTCGGCCATGCCGCATTCGGCCTCACTGTCGGCACCATCTACACGCACCCAGTCGGCTACCCTGACGATCGTCCGCCGAACCTCCGGTGCGCGCCTCGTCGTGATCGTCACAAGTCAAATGGCAGGCGGCGAAGGTCGGATGGTTCTTTCATTTTTGCGACCGGAATCGAGTGCAGCTACCCGACGATCGAGGAGGGCAAATGGCGTCGCGACGAGATGCAAGCCATGCGGCACTACGAGTTTTGGGAACGCGACTTCGAGCTGGCGCGCGAGATCGGCGTCACCCATCTGCGATACGGTCCGCCGCTCCATCTGATTTATCCCGCGCCGGGCCGGTACCGCTGGGAGCTGATCGACGAAGCGATGGCGGATCTGGAGGCGCATGGGCCAGAGCCGATCATCGACTTGTGCCATTTCGGAGTGCCGCACTGGCTCGGCGATTTCCAGAATCCCGAGGTTCCGCGGGCGCTTGCCGAATTTGCGACCGCATTCGCGCGGCGTTACCCGTGGGTGCGCTTTTATACGCCCATCAATGAGATGTACGTCTGCGCTCGAATGAGCGCGCTTGACGGCGTGTGGAACGAGCAACTGCGCGATGAAGCGGCTTTTATCACCGCCACCTTCCACCTTGCCGCAGCGAGCGTTGCAATGACCGACGCAGTCCTGGGTTCGCGGCCGGATGCGCTGTTCGTCAACAGCGAAAGCAGCGAATTCTATCAGCCGTGCTGCCCCGACGCGCGCATCCAAGAGCTCGCGGAGATCGAGAACGAACGCCGGTTCCTGCCGCTCGACCTGCTTTACGCGCGCGAAGTCAGTGACCGCATGATCGCCAAGTTGAACGAACATGGGCGCACCGAAGAGTATCGGCGATTCCTGGAGCGCGACGTTCCGCGGCGCACGATCCTCGGGGTCGATTATTACGAGTGGAACGAGAAGCTGGTCGACCAGGACGGACGCAAGCGCGCGCTCGGCGAGCTGTTCGGCTGGTATGTGATCGCGAACCAATATTGGGAGCGTTACCGACGAACGATGATGCACACCGAGACCAATCGGATCGACGCTTCGGATGCGCCGCGCTGGCTCTGGCGTCAGTGGCACAATGTGCAACTGCTGCGCGGGGCTGGCGTGCCGCTCGTCGGCTTCACCTGGTACAGCCTCACCGACCAGATCGACTGGGGAATCGCGCTTTCACAGGCGAACGGAGCGATCGATCCTGTCGGCCTGTTCGACCTCAACCGCGATCCGCGCGCCGTCGGTCTCGCTTACATGCACCTGATCAAAATGCATCGGGACGAGCCCGAATATCGCCGATGCGAGGCGCTGAAGGAGTTGCTCGACTGATGCCGGGCTTCCTCAGTGCGCACGGTTACGACCCGGGGCCGACGCAGCGGCCGCTGCTCGCCGGCGCAATCTCAGGCGTGCTCGCCACCATCCCGGCGATCGCGATCCTCTCTGCCTTCGGATCGCTCAAGGCTGAGGCGCAGATCCTCGGCGTTTCGGAGTTCGTGACCGTTGCGCCGGGTTGGCTGGCGATGGCCGTCGCGGGGGCGACTTACGCACGGCTGTTCGGCCGCGCAGCCAACGAGATCCGCGGCGGTTGGCTATTCGGAATGGCCTTCGGTTTCGCCCTATGGGCGGGAGGGGCAGTGCTGGTTCTCCCGCTTGTCAGCTCCGGCAAGGCGCCGGCGGGCGAAGCCGCAATCGGTGTGTTTCTGTCTCTCGTCGCATGGGGAGCGGCGCTCGGCACCGTCCACCCGTTCGTCCATCGTCCGCTGCACGAGCGACTCGAAACGGCCTCCCGGCGCGTCGGGCCTAGCGAAGCGACCTCGCGAACTCGGCGGTGAGGCTACGCCTCAAGCCTCGACCCGGCGAGCTTCCGAGCCAACGCTAATATTTAGATCCTCGACCAGATCAAGGCGTTCCCAAGGGAAGAGGTCTCCCTCGGGCTTGCGTCCGAAATGGCCGTAGGCGGCCGTGGGACGATAGATGGGTTTGTTGAGGCCGAGGTGGGTCCGTATGCCGCGCGGCGTGAGGCCACCAAGCTTGTCGATGCGGCCGATCGCCTGCTCGAGCTTCTCATCGTCGACGATCCCGGTGCCGTGTGTGTCGACGTACAGCGACAGGGGTTCGGAAACGCCGATTGCGTAGGCAAGCTGGATCGTGCAGCGGCGGGCGAGGCCGGCGGCGACGATGTTCTTGGCGAGGTAGCGCGCGGCATAAGCCGCCGAGCGGTCGACTTTCGTCGGATCCTTGCCCGAGAAGGCGCCTCCGCCGTGCGGGGCCGCGCCGCCGTAGGTATCGACGATGATCTTGCGGCCGGTAATCCCGGCGTCGCCCTCGGGGCCGCCGATCTCGAAGCTGCCCGTCGGGTTGATGTGGTACACGGTCCATTCGTTGATGAGCCCCTCGGGAAGCACGCCCGCGACGACTGACTTCACATAATCGTGGAGTTCTTTCTCTTTCTCGCCGTCGTCATAACCCGGCTTGTGTTGGGTGGAGACGACGATCGCGGTCGCCGCGACCGGCTTGCCATTCTCGAAACGCAACGTCACTTGGCTCTTTGCGTCGGGTTCGAGGAAGGGCGCGGCACCCGAATGCCGGTCCTCGGCCATCCTCATCAGGATTTTGTGTGAATAATCGAGAGTCGCCGGCATGAAATCCGGCGTCTCGTCGCAGGCGAAGCCGAACATGATCCCCTGGTCGCCCGCGCCTTCATCCTTATTGCCGACAGCATCAACGCCCTGGGCGATGTGGGCCGACTGGGCGTGAAGGTGATTCGCAAAATCGAGCTTGTCCCAGTGGAAGCCGTCCTGCTCGTATCCGATACGCTTCACGGTGTCGCGCACGGCCTGCTCGATTTCCTCGCGGATGCCGGGTGCCCAATTGCCCTCACGATCCATAACCCCTTGGCCACGGATTTCGCCGGCGAGAACCACGCGATTGGTCGTCGTCATCGTTTCGCAAGCGACCCGCGCTTCCGGATCCTTGGACAAGAATAGGTCGACGATCGCATCCGAAATCTGGTCCGCGACCTTGTCGGGGTGCCCTTCCGACACGGATTCGGACGTGAACAGATATGAGGTGCGCATGAGCGGCGATGGGTCCTTAATGATATAAAGAAGTCTTTATATGTCGCTCTAGCGGCGCCTGCGTCCAAGCACAATGCCGGCAAAGATCAGCCCGAAGCCAAGCAGCAGCGGGATAGCGTTGCCGAACCGAGCGAAGATCGTCGCAGAATTCGCGGCGGACGGCAGAACTTCATCGATGATTCCGGCGCGGCGCCAGGCGAGCTGCTTTACGACATTGCCACGAGCGTCGATGACGGCGCTGATCCCGGTGGGGGTCGCACGGATCACCGGAATGCCCTCTTCAGCGGCACGGAGTCGCGCCTGGGCGAGATGCTGGGGCGGTCCCCAGCGGCCGAACCAGGCGTCGTTGGATGGGTTGAAGATGAACGCGGGGCGGTCGCTCTCGTCGACAACATGGCCGGAGAAAATGATTTCATAGCAGAGCTGGAATCCGACCTTGCCCCACTGGCCGCCGAGGTCGATCGAGCGCGGCCCTGGACCGGCGGTGAAATCGAGATTGCCGGGAGCCAGCCGGGACAGCCCGATGGAGGATAGTAAGGGGCGCATCGGCAAATATTCGCCGTAAGGCACGAGGTGCGCCTTGTCATAACGGCCGAGAATGCGGCCCCCGGGACCGAGCACGAAGATACTGTTAGCGGCGCCCTGTACATGCACTCCGTCGCTCGAAGCGACCGCGATGCCGCCAGTCAGGAGCCGGTCGTTAGGTCCAAGCAGGGAGGTCGCCCGCGAACGCTGGAACTCGGCCATTGCCTGATGTTCGTCAGTGCGTGCATCGTCGACCGGGTCGGTGATCGCGGCCTCCGGCCAGAGCAATAACCGCGGTTCGGTCGTTGGGGCGCCGGATAGCGTTGCCAGCCGACGCGCGGCTTCCTCATCGAAGCCGGGTCGCCATTTGTCTTGCTGTCCGATGTTCGGCTGGACGATGCGGACCGTTTCGAGCGTGAGGGGATCATCCGGAACCGCCGATGACGGAAGCAGCCACAGAACAGTGGTCACGCCCAGGATCAAGACCAAAGGCAGCCATTTTTTGTAATATTCCAGCCAGACTGCGCCGCCGAGGAGGACGACGATGCCGGATAAGCCGTAGGTGCCGATTAGCGCTGTGATTCCGATGAGCGGAGTGGGCGCAAGGGCGGCCCCTGCCGGATTCCACGGGAAACCGGTGAACATCGTGCCGCGCAGCCATTCGGTGATCGCCCAGGTTCCGCCGAGCACCATCACTAGGACGACTCGATTGTCACGACCGAACCGCCAGGCAAGACCAGTCGCCAGCGCGGGATAAATAGCGAGGTAGAGCGACAGGAGGACGACCGCGATCCAACCGAGCCACGCCGGCATTGCCGCCTGATAGGTAAAGGACGTCGCAATCCAATTGAGGCCGACGACGAATTGACCGACACCGAACGCCCACCCGATGAACAGCGAGCGCCAGACGCTCTTCGACCGATCAACAAGCTCACACAGGAAGGCGAAGGCCACGAGGAGGAGAGGCCACCAGCCGACGGGCTCGAAGGCGAAAGCGGAGGCCGCACCGAGCAGTGCAGCGTAGAGGACCAGCAGCATCGTGCGTATGGCTAGCGGTTACGCCCGCTTGACGAAAGTCTCGACAATCAGGAGTCGGCAGCGCTCACGCGCCAAATCCGGTTTCCGACGTCGTCGGCGACGAGAAGCGATCCGTCGTGAGCAATCTGGACTCCCACGGGGCGCCCGTAAGCCTTTCCGGCGCTGATGAATCCCGAGAGAATGTCGATCGGCATGCCGGACGGCTGGGAACCGCCGAAGGGCACGAAAACCACTTTGTAGCCGCTGGGAGGATTGCGGTTCCACGAGCCGTGCTCGCCAACGAAGGCGCCGCGGGCAAATTGCGGTCCGAGCCTCTGCCCAGTGCTGAACGTTAACCCAAGCGCTGCAACATGCGGTCCGAGCGCATAGTCGGGAAGAATTGCCCGAGCGACGAGATCGGGTCGCTGCGGCTTCACTCGAACGTCCACATGCTGACCGTAATAACTATATGGCCAGCCATAAAATCCGCCCTCGCGGACCGAAGTAATATAATCGGGGACAAGGTCGCTGCCGAGTTCGTCGCGCTCGTTTACCGCCGCCCACAGCGCACCGCTCCACGGATTGAAGGCGATTCCAACGGGATTGCGAAGGCCAGTGGCAAAAACGCTCGTGGCGCCGGTCTTCGGATCGATCCGCCAGATCGCGGCACGGTCCTTCTCAATGTCGATTCCGTTCTCGGCGACGTTGCTGTTGGAACCGACACCGACGAACAGCCAGCGGCCATCGGGAGAAGCCACGAGCGACTTCGTCCAGTGATGATTGCGTCCCGCCGGCAGGTTCGCGACGAGCCGCGGCTTGGCGGAGACCGCATTCGTGCCCGTCTGGAACGGGACCGCGACGAGCGATTCGGCGTTGGCAATAAACAATTCCTTCCCCACCAGCGCCATCCCGAATGGGGATTTCAAGCCGCTCATAAGGGTCGATCGATATTCGGCAACACCGTCGCCATCGGCATCGCGAAGCAAAGTGATGCGATTAGCGCTCGGAACCGACGCCCCCGCCTTCTTCTTAAACTGTTTGAAGAAATATCCTTTGATGCCGGGCGGCCCGGGATCGGTTCCGGGCCCATTCGTTTCGGCCACAAGCACATCGCCATTCGGCAGCACGTATAACCAACGAGGGTGATCGAGCCCGTCTGCAAACGCGTTCACCTTGAGGTCGGACGCCGCCGCTGGCGTCAAGCCGGTCGGCCAACCGGTCGCCTTGGCGACTTTGATTGCGGGGATCAGGGCATTCTCGGGCTGCGGCAGCTGCGGGGAAAACCCAATTCCGGCTTCCACGGGCAGGCGCGCCGGCCCGGCACATGCGGTGAGCGTCAGGGCGATTAATGAAGTGGCGACGGCTTGTTTCATTCAGCGCTCGAGGTCCTCCAAACATCCAGGCTTTTTGTTGGTTGCGAGAGGCCACTGGACAGGTTCAAAGGCTGCGAGCAGTGGAGCGATATGAACGTTCCGCCGTTCCATTTCGCCTTTCCGGTTGACGACCTTGGCGCCGCCCGTCGCTTTTATGGCGATCTTCTCGGTTGCCCTGAGGGACGAAGCGCCGAGGAATGGGTCGATTTCGATCTGAAAGGTCATCAGATTGTCGCGCACTTGGCACCAGATCTGGTGCGCGCGCGTGCGACGAACCCGGTAGACGACGACCATGTGCCGGTGCCGCATTTCGGATTGGTGCTGCCGATGGAGGAATGGGAGGCGCTGGCCGGCCGTCTGCAGGCAGCCGGCGTGGAGTTCGTGATTGCGCCGACCATTCGCTTCGAAGGCCAGCCAGGCGAGCAGGCGACCATGTTTCTGCTCGATCCCGCGGGCAACGCCCTCGAGTTCAAGGCAATGGCAGATCCGCAGAAGCTGTTCGCGAAAAACTAGCCGGCGTGAGACATTTCATCGGGTGCGTGAAGACGGACGCGCTTGATGCGCTTTGTATCCGCTTCGACGCTCTCCAGCCGCCACCCGGACGGATGGCAAACGGATTCACCCGGCTGGAGAATGCGGCCGGCGAGCAGGAAAGTGAGCCCTCCGACGGTGTCGACTTCGTCATCCTCGGCAGTGAGCCGAGTGTCCACGCTTTCCTGGAGATCCTCGAGTTCGAGCCGAGCATCGGCCTCCCACAGGCCCTCATCGAGCATCGTTAGTAGGCCGACCTCCTCGATGTCGTGCTCATCCTCAATCTCACCGACGATCTCCTCCACGACATCCTCGATCGTCACCAATCCTTCAGTCCCGCCGAATTCGTCGACGACGATGGCGAGATGGATCCGCTCGGCGCGCATCCGGGCAAGAAGGTCGATCGCCCCCATCGATTCCGGGACGAACAGAGGGCTGCGCATAAGTGCTGCGACGGAACGGTCGCGGCTCGGGTCGATGTTGGCGGCGAAGACGTCCTTGACGTGGACCATGCCAATCACTTCGTCGAGGCTCTCGCCGAATACCGGAAGCCGGCTGTGTTCGGCGTCGCCAAAAGCACGGACCAGCTCGTCGAACTCGATCGTATGCGGAACCGCGATAATTTCGCCGCGAGTCACACAGATGTCCCCCGCAGTATGCTCACCGAAGTGTAGAAGGTTGCGGAGCATCTGCCGCTCCGCCGGCGAAAGATCGCCGGCGACCGGTCGCGACTCCTCGGCTTCATCGATCGCTTCCTCGATCTCGTGGCGAAGCGTCGGCTCGGCATCTTCCCCGAAGAGCAAATGGCGCATGCCCCGCCACAGGCGCGAGCCGCCCTCCTCTTGTCGGGTTGCCATCAGGCAGTCACCTCATAGGGATTGGCTATTCCGAGGCGGGCAAGAGCGCGAATTTCGCGCGATTCCATATCCGCTGCATCCGCTTCGGCAGAATGATCATATCCGAGCAAATGCAGAGTGCCGTGCACAACGAGGTGAGTCGCGTGCTGATTGATACTGACGCCCTTCTCCGCCGCTTCGCGCTGGCAGACCCCGTGAGCAAGGACCAAGTCGCCAAGCATGATCGCTGGGCCCTCTTCGTCCGCCTGCTCAAGCTCGTAGGGCTCGGCCATTGGAAATGACAGTACGTTCGTGGATTTGTCCTTGCCTCGCCAGTGGGCATTCAGCGCTCGGACTTCCTCGTCATCGGCGAGCCGCACCGAAAGTTCGACCCGACGGGTCGCATCACCGAGCTGCGGAAACGCGCTTTCGGCGATCGCCGCCTCCGCGGCTTTGCGGACTAACGGTTCCCATGACCCGCTACTGTCCCATTCCCCATCGGCTTCGAGAGCAATGTCGAGGTTCATCCGCCTACATCCCGTACAGCGTTGGGCCCCTCATAGGCTTCGACGATGCGGCCGACCAGCGGGTGGCGGACAACGTCGGCGGCAGTGAATCGGATGACCGCCACGCCCTGGACTCGCTCTAGGCGGCCGACGGCATCCGCGAGACCCGACTTCGACGGATCGGGAAGGTCGACTTGGTGGGGATCGCCGCAGATCACCATCCGGCTTCGCATGCCGAAGCGGGTCAAGAACATTTTCATCTGAAGCGGCGTGGTGTTCTGCGCTTCATCGAGGATAATGAATGCGTCGTTCAAGGTCCGGCCGCGCATGAAGGCGAGGGGAGCAATCTCAATCTCACCGCTCGCGATGCGCCGTTCCACCTGTTCGGTCGGAAGCATGTCGTAAAGGGCGTCGTATAGAGGGCGGAGATAGGGATCCACCTTCTCTTTCATATCCCCGGGTAGAAAGCCGAGACGCTCGCCCGCCTCGACGGCGGGGCGCGAAAGGATGAGTCGATCCACGCTGCCGCTGATCAGCTGCGACACCGCCTGGGCTACCGCGAGATAGGTCTTTCCGGTGCCCGCCGGGCCGAGCGAGAAAATCATCTCGTCCCGCGCCAGGGCTTCCATATATGCCGTCTGGACCGTCGAGCGAGGAACGATCGTCTTCTTGCGAGTGCGGATCATCACTCGCGGAGGCGAGGCGACTTCCTCGGCGATGATGCCATCGAGGCTCGGCTGCATCGCCATGCCGAGCACCGCCTCGACCGCTTCGGCGTCGACGTCGTGCCCCTGATCGAGCCGATTGTAGAGACCAAAGAGCACTTCGCGTGCCCGGGTCGCCGCATCGGGATCGCCCTCGATTTGCACTCGGTTGCCGCGCGCGGAAATGTGTACGCCGAGCCGGTTCTCGATCGTAATCAGGTGGCGGTCATAATCGCCAAACAGCGGTCCAAGCAGATAGGGTTGCTCGAATTCGAGCTCCAGCCGCGCGCGGTTCGGTACTGCCTGCAGTTCGCGTCTGGCCATTATGCCGCTTCTTTAGCGCAGATTGCGCCGGTCATGCTGTTTGGTCCCGCAGCCACCAACGTCACGTCGATGATCTCTCCCGGTTCTGCGACGGTTTCGACATGCACGGACTGCAGCCAGGGAGAGCGGCCGACCATCTGGCGGTCATGTTTGCCCTTGCGCTCGATCAGGATCTTCGTGTCCGCACCCACTTTCGACCGATTGAACGCAAACTGGTGCGCGTTGATCCGTTCCTGGAGGCGCTGCAGACGGTCGTCCATGATGTCGCGGGGAATCTGTTGCTCCATAGTCGCGGCGGGCGTGCCCGGACGTGCACTGTACTTAAATGAATAAGCCGAGGCGTAGCGCACTTCGTCGACGATCTGCAGCGTCGCTTGAAAATCCTCCTCCGTCTCGCCCGGGAACCCAACAATGAAGTCGCCGGAAAGCGCGATGTCTGGACGGGTGGTGCGCACTTTTTCGAGGATGCGGAGATATGTTTCGGTGGTGTGGCTGCGGTTCATGCCTCTGAGGATGCGGTTGCTGCCCGACTGCACCGGAAGGTGCAGGTAAGGCATCAATTTTTCGACTTCACCGTGCGCCGCGATCAGTTCGTCACTCATGTCCGCCGGATGGCTCGTCGTGTACCGAATTCGCTCCAGCCCATCGATCTCGGCAAGTGCACGGATCAAATCGGCCAAGTGATTGCCTCCGTGCGACCAGGCATTCACGTTCTGGCCAAGGAGCACGATTTCGCGAGCGCCTCTGTCAGCGAGGGCGTGCGCCTCCGTGACTATGTCGCTCGACGGACGCGAAATCTCGGCCCCACGAGTGTAGGGGACGACGCAATATGTACAGAATTTGTCGCAGCCTTCCTGCACGGTGAGGAAGGCGCTTGGCCGCGCTCGGCGGCGCGCCGGAAGCGCGTCGAACTTGCTGATCGCGGGCATGTCGGTATCGACCGGCCGCGCCCCGCGGGTGGCCTCGAGTACCATCTCCGGCAGGCGGTGGTAGGCTTGAGGGCCGACAACAATGTCGATTGCCTGTGACCGGCGCTTCGCCTCCGCGCCCTCGGCCTGCGCCACGCACCCCGCCAGCGCAATTAGCGGCCTCGTGCCGTCATCGCGCTTGAGGCGGCCGATATCCGAATAGGCCTTCTCAGCCGCTTTTTCGCGGATGTGGCAGGTGTTGAGCACGACCAGGTCGGCATCCTTGCCTTCGGCGGCTGCGGTCATGCCTTGCTGGTCCAGCAGCTCGGCCATGCGCTCGCCATCGTACACGTTCATCTGGCAGCCGAAGCTTTTGATTTTGAAAGTCTTGGGTGTCATTCGACCTCGCCTATAGGCGAGTGTCCGTCCGACTTGAAGCCGAGGGTTCGGGCGATTTGTTGGCGTGCTTGATGCGCCAGCTGCTTGCGGTCGGCAGATCGGTCAAGCGGGGAAAGAACATTCACCGTCACCGGCAGGGCTCCGCGCCGCGTGAGGATGCGCAAGACGTTGTTTTTACCGGGCTCATGCCACCATCCGACCTCATGCCGTGCCGTACCGTAATCGAGCGCTAGCGGACGGATCTCGACATTCTTCGCCGCAAAGTTGGCCGCCTCGAGCAATGTTGAGCGGAACGGTAAGAGGTGCGTGCCCGGTCCAGTTGTGCCCTCCGGAAAGAGCGTCACCGGTTTGCTGCCCTCAAGCGCCTTTGCAATCGTTGTCGCTTGATCCTTGGCGCCCCGGACGTGCGAACGCTTGACGTAAACGGTTGCATTCTGATCGGCGAGCCAGTGGACCAGGGGATGGCCGAGCTCGTCCTTCGATACGAACGTGCAATTGGTTGCGCCGCCTAGCACGAGGATGTCGAGCCAGCTGGTGTGATTGGCGATCAGTAGAGTGTGAGGGCCGATCGGCGCCCCGATCAGCCGCACGCGGGCCCCGAGGATCCAGCCGGCCGCGCCCAGGAACCTTCTAGGCCAGGGCGACCGGACGGACAGGCGCTTTACGACGACGTGGATTGGAGCGCAGACCAGGAAAAGCAGGATGATCGCGGCGATGCGCAGGACTGCGAGCGGAGTCACGCGAGACTGCGGGTCCTCAGCGATTGCGGTCGAGGGCGACGCCGTAGAGCTCCATCCGATGATCGACGAGGCGGAACCCGAGCTTCTCAGCGATGCGCTTTTGGAGCGTTTCGAGCTCGTCATCGACGAATTCGATCACGTTTCCGGTCTCGACGTCGATCAAATGGTCATGATGCGTCTCTGACGCTGCCTCGTAGCGCGACCGGCCGTCGCCGAATTCGTGACGCTCGAGGATGCCTGCCTCCTCGAACAGCCGGACCGTTCGATAGACGGTCGCGATGGAGATGTTCGGATCAACGGCTGATGCGCGTGCATGCAGCGTTTCGACGTCGGGATGATCCTCGCTGTCGCCGAGCACCCGCGCAATGATTTTGCGCTGTTCGGTGATGCGCAGTCCCTTGTCTGCGCACAGCGCTTCGATATCGATGGTGCGGGTCATGTGCCCAAATTAGGCACGCAGCGCCCCATCGTCCAGAAGGTGCTCACTTCCCGCCGCGAGTCTTCCGTCGCTTGGTCCCCAGGCCGATTGACTTAGCGAGCTTGCGGCGTTGCTCGGCGTAATTGGGCGCGACCATCGGGTAATCGGCGGCGAGGCCCCACTTCCGACGATATTCGTCGGGCGTCATCCCATGATTGGTCATAAGGTGCCGCTTGAGCATCTTCTGACGCTTTCCGTCCTCAAGGCAGACAATATAATCCGGCTTGATCGATGATCGGATCGAGACTTTTGGTTCGGGCTTGGCCTCCGCCGCTGTCGGTCGTGTAGAAATGTCTGTCAGGGCAGCGTGAACGTTTTGAATGAGACTGGGCAAGTCATTGACTGCGACGCTATTGTTGGTGACGTGGGCGGCCACGATGTCCGCGGTTAATGTTAGCAGAGTATCTTCGGCCGGTTGATTGTCGGGCATGAATGATTTCCTTGGATTCGAGCAGAGATCACGAAGTCCACTAACGGGTACCGCGCGCATTAGGCGGGTGATTTGGTCTCGGCAAGTCCGTGCAAGTCAAGAACAAAGAAAATTGAAGATTAGAGTTTGCTAGCCAGAGTTAGAGCGTCGAACCGGCGGCCGTCCGGAGCATGATAATAGTTGCGCCGCATCCCCGCCTGCTCGAACCCGGCCGCCCGATACATCCCCACGGCAGGATTGCCATCCCTCACTTCCAGATGCACGCGCCGCACACCGTTGGCGGTCGCTCTTTCCATGACGTCGTCCAGCATCCGGCGACCGATTCCTTCATGTTGGCGGTCTGGAAGTACCGCCAAGAGCAACAATTCGGACTCATCGGAGACAGTGCGGACGAGCGAAAAGCCGATCGTTCGGTCGTCGTGCTCTCGTGCGAGCGTGAGCGTGACGCCGCTCATGGGTAGGATCCCGGCAAGTTGCGAGCGGGTCCAGGCTTCTCCAAATCGCCGACCGAAGGCTGCGTCCATCACTTCCATAACGGAGTCGAGGTCGGCCGATGTGCCAGGGACCAGTTTGACGGTGCGGGCGATTGCGGGAGTCGCCATCACACGGCCTCGTTGACGCGAGCATCAGGGGCGCGCGCATAGACTGGCTTTGGGGGCAATCGCCGCAGATCTTCAGGAAGCGCCAAGGCATGGGCCGCGGAAGGCCAGGCTTCGCGCGCTTCGCCCCAGCCGCGCGCATGGACAAGCTGTTGAGCGCCCGAGCCGACGACCAGCTGCGCGGACGTTTCGGCAGCCGCTTCGGCGGGGACGAGATTGCGAAGTTCGGACACGGGTTCTGAAGTCATGGCGTCGAATTGCTGGACGAACAGCTCGCCATGACCGCCGATCACGGCTGCAGCGATCTCGCCTTCCTGGACGGCGCCAGCGGCGAGCAGAGCAAGCGACGACATTCCGGACAATTGGGCATTCCACCCGATCGCCAGGCCGTGCGCCGCGGCAATTCCCACGCGAATGCCCGTAAAACTCCCGGGGCCAACGCCCACGATGATGCGATCAGCGGTGCGGCCATCAAGCAACTCGGCGATCATCGGCACCAGGCGTTCTGAGTGACCCCGGCCGATCAGCTCGTCGCTTCGTCCGATGCATTCGCCATTTCCGTCGAACAAGGCGGCGGTGCAGCTTGCCGTCGAAGTGTCGATCGCCAAAATCACGAAGGGATAGTGGGCACATGCGGCCCATTGCCGCAAGCCCTTGAATTAAACCGCCTCTACCGTCTCAACTTCGGGGACATAGTGCCGGATCAGGCTCTCAATGCCGCGCTTCAGAGTCACGGTCGACGAGGGGCAGCCCGAGCAGGCTCCGTGCATCGAAAGATACAAATGCCCGTCCTTATAGCCTTTGTAGACGATGTCGCCGCCGTCCTGCGCCACCGCGGGGCGGACGCGCGTTTCGATCAGCTCCTTGATCTGGTCGATAATGTCGGCGTCTTCGGGATCCTCTTCGAAATCAGGTTCGGCAGCAATGTGAATGCCGGCTGCCGTGCCAGCTGCGAACAGGGGCGCGCCGGTGACGAAATGATCGAGCAAGGTCTCGACGATGAGTGGCTCTAAGTCGGTCCACGACACGGCTGACGCGACCGTCACCGAGATGAAGTCGCGCCCAAAGAAGACGCCCTCGACCATGCCGCTATCGAATAATGCCTTTGCAAGCGGAGATGCCTCCGCCGACTCCGCATCGGGAAAGTCGCGCGTACCCGCTTCCATTACCGTCTGGCCGGGCAGGAACTTGCGGGTTGAGGGATTCGGCGTTTGTTCTGTCCGGATCAGCATGACTGCGATGTGGGCTTGGGTCCCGTTGCGATCAAGGACTAAAGGGCGGAGCGCCTGCGACGACCCAGCGGC
>JBKPLG010000123.1:0-19990 GCA_046731515.1 Pseudomonadota bacterium
CCGACGGCCGCAGGGATAATTCTTTTTTTGCATTAACCTTTTCTAAGAATCCCGCGCCCACACTCACGCCCGGGTAGGTTACGTGGGGGTAGAGAATGGGTGCGCCCGTTCCGGAGATGAATCCGGCAGACGACGCGACTGCCGAAGCGTTGTTGAGCTCGTTGCGGACGATCGCCGCGGCAGAGCGACGCAAGCATGCGAGTGTGTTCAATTACTGGCTCGCGATCCGGCAAAACCGCGAATTTCCGCCGATTCGCGACCTGGATCCGCTCGAAATCTCCGACGCTGGCCCGTTCAGCGTTCTGCTTGAGATGATCGGCGCCGAAGACGCCGACATTCGTCATATCGGCCAGGCTATTAAGGCCGATGTCGAGGTCGCCAAGCTGAGTGATGCGCCGAATCCGTCGGTCCTTTCGTGCATCGCCAAGAGGGTTCCGGTGGTTGCCGCCTGCCGTCAGGCGTTCGCGTTCGAAGACGAATTCAAGGGACCAAACGGCAAGACACGCTGTTGGATCACCCTTCTGCCGTTCAGTGCGACCGGCACCTGGATCGACTTCATCTACGGCTTCGTGAGCCTGGACCCCGCGCCCGACTGGGCAGAGGACGAAGAGGTGGTGGAAGCGGTCGACGAGCCGGTCGAGGCCGCACCGCAAGCCGCCGACAAAGTCACAGAGCTCCTCGAAGTCGCAACGGAACTCGTCAACGCTGCTGCTGAGCGTAGTGAAGAGGAGCCGCCCGCCGGCGAAGAGCCATCGCAGCCTCAGTCGGTCGAAGAAACGTCTCAACCGATCGAGCAGGAATCGGCAACCCGGCCCACGTCGGCCCCCAAGAGCGGCAAGCCGGGATTCTCGGCCAAATTCTTCGAAAGCCTGGCAGCAGTCGGCGGCTTTTATGGAAAATCGGTCGAAGTGGAGCCGGATCTCCCCGATATTCCCGTAACGCCGGAAGAATCCGCTGAACACGAGCCCACATCCGAAGAGCACGTAACCGAGCCCGAGCCCGAGGTCGAGGCCGCGGCTGAACCCGAGGCTGAGCCTGAGCCTGAGCAGGAAGTCGAGGCCGCGGATGAGCCCGAGCCCGAGCCCGAAATCGAGGCCGTAGCAGAACCCGAGCCCGAGCCGGAAGTCGAGCCCGAGCCCGAGCCGGAAGTCGAGCCCGAGCCCGAAGTCGAGGCCGTAGCAGAACCCGCGGCCGAGCCCACCGTCGAACCGACGGCCGAAGCCCATTCAACATCGGAGGGAACCTTGCAGAGTAAACTGACCGAAGTCCGCGCAAAGGCCGACGAGGCTCGGCAAGCGAAATTGCGCGCCAACGTCGCTCTCTATGAAGGATTGAGCGCTGCTTATGACTTTGCCCTCGATGCCGAGGACAAGCCGGAAGAATATTTGAAGCTGGTGGAGGCCCAGGGGCTAAAGATCCAGCTTCGCTCTCCGATGAAGCCGGTGGTGAAGCTCGCCTTCAACGGCATGTGCGACGACGCGACGATCGCTCAGCTCGAAGCCGTCCTCGCCTGGGCGCTCAAGTCGGACCTGCCGCGCGGCTCACTTGCCGAGCAAATCGAAGCGGCGGGTGGAATCGGACCGATCTTGAACGGACAGGCTCGCGCCGCTTAGCGAGAGCGGCCCTTCGCGCTCGCCCGTTTGGCTTCGCCGAGCCGGAGCCCTTCGATGACCGCATCAACCGCGCATTTGCGCGAGAGCTCCGTCAGCGTCTGGCGATCGCCGGCCTCCTGGGCCGACAGCCGATGGGCGCGGTTGGCAATGCTGCGCAGCTCGCCGATGGCAGTCTCCGACAGTTGAGACTGGTCCTGAAGCAGCCTTTCGAGCACGGCTTCCGACAGGGGCGCTGCGAATTCGATGCCGGCGAATTCGTGGCAACGCCAGACGATTCGGCAATATTGGGTTTCGAGGCCGGCGATGTTGAGCATGACCCAGGCATCGGCCGACGCGCCCGATGTCGCTTCGATGCGACATCCGTGCGTTGAAATGTCGATCAGCTTGGCGCCGACTCGACTGCGACCCGGTTCACGGATGGACGCGTTAAGGCGCAGCGCCGTGCGCGGCGCGCGCCTCCGTTCAGGCTGACCATCGGGTCTTTCGTCAGAATCACTCATAGCGAGCTCTACCCCGTCGCTTTTTGCGCCCGTGAGAGTGAATAAATGGTTCCCATGCCTGGAGGTGACGCGACGATGCGTTCTCGCTAACGCCGCGCCCATGACCAAACGCACCGGCGGCCGTACCCTCGTCGATCAGCTCAAAATTCAGGGCTGCGACCGCATCTTCACCGTTCCTGGCGAGAGCTTCCTTGCCGTGCTCGATGCGCTTCACGACACGTCCGAAATCGAACTCGTCGTCTGCCGGCAGGAGGGCGGAGTGGCCTATATGGCCGACGCTGACGGCAAGATGACCGGACGTCCGGGCGTCGCGTTCGTGACTCGCGGTCCCGGTGCAACCAACGCCAGCGGCGGAGTCCATGTCGCCTTCCAGGACTCGACGCCGATGATCCTTTTCATTGGCGATATCGCGCGCGGCGACCGTGATCGCGAGGGCTTTCAGGAGATTGATTTTCCTGCTTTTTTCGGACCGATCGCCAAATGGGCTGCGCGGATTGAGGATGCTCGCCGGATCCCCGAATATGTTGCTCGGGCCTATCGGGTTGCAACCGTCGGTCGTCCCGGACCCGTAGTGCTTGCGTTGCCCGAGGATATGCTTCGCGACGAGGTCGATGTCCCCGACCGCCCGCGCGTCCCCCCGCTTGCCGAGGAACCCGATCCCGGCGCCATCCAGGCGATGTTCGAGCTTCTGAAGGAAGCGGCATCACCGATCGCGATCGTCGGCGGAGCCGACTGGAGCCCCCGCGCGGCGCATCATTTCGCCAATTTCGCCTTCCGCTACGGGATTCCGATCGCCGCCGCATTCCGACGTCAAGACGCCATCGACAATGGCTGCGGAGTCTATGCCGGCAATCTCGGTTACGGGCCGAACCCCAAACTGCAGCAGCGGATCCGCGACTCGGACCTGATCCTCGCCATCGGGCCGCGACTCGGCGAGGCGACGACGGACGGCTACACTTTGATCACTCCCGACCATCCCGGACAGACCCTCGTCCACGTCAATCCCGACCCCAACGAGCTCGGGAGCGTTTATCACGCCGACCTCCCCGTTTGCGCCGACATGGGCGAGTTCGCCGAAATGCTCGACGAGTGGATCGACCCCGATCTTGTCCGCTTCTCGGCTGGAGAGGAAGCGCACAAGGAATGGCTCGAGTGGAGCGAGCCGCAGCCAAGGAAGGGAGTGAAGCTCGATCTCGGCCCCTGCGTTAGAGTGATGCGCGAGAAACTCCCCGCCGACACCATCATCTGCAACGGCGCCGGCAATTTCTCCGGCTGGTGGCACCGCTATTGGCGCTACAGCTGCATGCCGAGCCAGCTTGCACCGACGAGCGGTACGATGGGCTACGGCCTTCCGGCAGCGGTCGCCGCCGCGCTCCGCTTCAAGGACCGTGCAGTGGTGTGCGTGGCTGGCGACGGCGACTTCCTGATGAACGGTCAGGAGCTCGCGACCGCGGCGCAATATGGCGCCGACATTCTCGTGATCGTCGCCGACAATCGCAGCTACGGCACGATCCGCATGCATCAGGAACGTGACTATCCGAAACGCATCAGCGGAACTGACCTCGAGAACCCTGATTTCGCCGCACTCGCCCGCGCGTTCGGCGGCTGGGCAGAGACGGTCGAGAAGACCGAAGATTTCGCACCCGCGTTTAACAAGGCGCTGAAGTGCAAGGGCATCCGCCTCATCCACTGCAAGACCGACGTCGAGCAGATCACCAACGCGACGACGATCACCAAACTTCGGGAACGGACGAAGCGATAGCGCGAACGTCGTTCGTAGAATGACAGAGCCGTTTCGTGGATTGGCGAGGGTTCGGAATGAACCCGCTCTGATGTCGCGATCACTCAGTTGGAGTGATGGGGCCTGCACCAATGCGGCGGAAGCATGGACCGTCTTCTGGGCCAACCAAGGCCAAACGCCTCGGTGTCTGGCAAGGAGCGCCGAGCTTTGCGAGACGCTCGACGCGCACTGGCGAATCTTCGGGTCGAGCCTGTCTCAGGGGACTCGGGTCATCGACCTGGGCTGCGGCGCCGGCGCGGTTGGGCGTGCCTTGCGGGCGGCCAGCCCACAGTTACTCGTGACGGGCATCGATTTCGCGCAGGTTCCTCCATCGAATGAGCGGGGGTCTGATGTTTTATCGAACATCCCCATGGAAATGCTGCCGTTCGGCGATGGGACGTTCGGTGCCGCGGTAAGCCAGTTCGGATACGAGTACGGCAGAGCGGAGGAAACGGCCAAAGAGCTTCGCAGAATCATGGTCCCCGGCGCCCCACTCTCTTTCCTCATCCATCATCCCGAGGGCCCGATTGTCGCGGATATGCGCCGGCACAGAAGGGCGATTGAAAGTCTCTGCGGGCTGCGCGTTCAGTCGGCATTCTTTTCCGGGAACGCTCAGGCACTCGCCGAACGCCTAGCGGACGTGAAACGCCAATGCGCGAACGATCCTATCGTCGGCCAAGCGGAGCACGGGCTTCAAATCCACCTTCGAGATGACGAGTTGCACAGACTCCAGGTCTGGAAGGCGGTGGCGGACGCGCTGATCCCGGAGCTCGTCATGCTCGACTCGCTCGAGCTTTGCTGTTCCGATCGACGGGGCGTCGATCACTTGGTGGAACCGCTCACCCACGCATTTGAAATGGGTGCGCCGGACGTTCTTCAAAGCAATATCGGAGAACCCATCGCCTGGATCATTCATGGCAAACGCCGCTAGCGCGGCTGGGCATGCTCCCCGCCGCGAAGATCAGCGAGCATCATTCCAGCCCTCCTCACCGATTAACGGCACGAAGCGGACCCCGCCGAGATTCTCTTGGCGGAGGATTCCGTCGTCCTGCTTGGTGACCTTGATCAGCTCCTGCACCCAGCCGGGGTTGCCGAGCGGCATTACGATCCGGCCGCCGGGCGCGAGCTGCTCGACCAGCGGCGGCGGTATGTGGCTCCCACTCGCAGCGGCGAGGATCGCGTCAAACGGCGCCTGGTCACCGCAGCCCTTGGTGCCATCGCCCTCAATGATCTCGACATTGTCGTAGCCGAGCCTCTTGATCCGCTGCCGAGCGATGTCGACAAGGTCGTGCTGGCGCTCGATCGCGATCACCTTCTCGGCGATCCGGCTGATGACTGCTGCGGCGTAACCCGAGCCGGCGCCGACCTCGAGCACCACGTCCCCCGGCTTGATTTGGGCCGCGTCGATCATCAGGCCGACGATGTAAGGCTGGGAGATGGTCTGGCCGGCCTCGATCGGCAGCGGGTGGTCGCCATAGGCGAGATGCACATATTCGGCGCTGACGAACTCCTCTCGCGGCACTGCCAAAAACGCATCGAGGATAGGCCTGTCCTTGATTCCGCGGCGCCTGAGTTGCCGCTCAACCATCGCCTCGCGCTCGGCTGCATAGTCTGTCATGGTCATGACCATGGTCCACCTCCGGACGACATGAGAACCCGCAAGCACGGGAGGCCGTTCCGCCATGACCACGTCCGATACGGTCTTCGCCGGATCGATTCCGGGCCTTTACGACCGCCACCTTCGACCTCTCTTGTTCGAGCCCTATGCAGAGATAGTGGCGGAGCGCGCGCGAGCTCTCGCGCCGCAACGAATACTCGAGACCGCCGCCGGCACCGGGATTGTCACTGAAGCACTGCACCACGCGCTGCCGGATGCGGAGATCGTGGCGACCGACCTCAATCCCGCAATGCTTGAATTGGCTTCCAAGCGCGTTTGCTTCGACCGGGTCACCTTCGAGCCGGCTGATGCGCTCGATCTGCCCTTTGACGATGACGCTTTCGACCTCGTCGTTTGTCAGTTCGGCGTGATGTTCTATCCCGACAAGGTGCGCGGCAATGCCGAGGCTCGGCGGGTGCTGCGCGATGGCGGCGCCTACCTGGTCGTTATTTGGGATCGGATCGAGAATAACCCAGCCTCAAAGCTGGCGATGGATGCGGTTTCTCGGCTGTTCGCAATCGATCCGCCAAGTTTCTTTTATCGCGTTCCCCACGGCTATTCCGATCCGTCCGAGATCGAACGCGACCTGCGAGCCGCGGGATTTGGAGACATTGAAGTTGAAACGGTCCCCGCGCAGAGCCGGCCGATTAAGGCGCGCGAGGCGGCGATCGGAATCTGCCAAGGAACTCCGCTGCGCAATGAACTCGAACAGCGCGGGCCCCACGCTTTGGATCAGGCCACCGACGCCGCTGCTCGAGCGCTTGTGGCGTTTGAAGTTGCGGACCGCCTGGAATCGCGCCTCTCGGCGCACGTTGTCACGGCTTACGCGTGACCTGACCGAGAAAAGCGAGAACAGGACGCCAGTTGGCCTCCGCGCCTGTCGCATTCCTGGATGGAATGAGCATCGAAGAGCCATGCACTCCATCGACGGGCACGAAACGCACGTTTTGCGCGCTCTTCGGTAGCGCTGCCATGATCTCGTCGGCCTTACTCGTCTCGTCCTTCGAGCTGGTCGAGCCGATGAACACGGGCACTTGCACCTTCGCTGCCGCGGCCCGGATCATGTGCGGGTCATCGAAATATTCGCCCGGCGAGAAGGCCAACAAGGCGACGATGCCTTGTGGATCCCCGGCCGCCACCGGAAAGATCAGCGACGATGAATAGCTGCTCCCCCAAAGAATGATCGGCAGATTTTGCTTTTGCGCCCAATCGAGCGCCGCCTGCAGGTCCGGGGTGGCTTCGAGATAATCGGCCTTGCGCTCAAGTTCTTCCGCAGTTTCGTTGGTGCCGAACATTCCATCGCCGGAGCGCTGGTCGATGGCTAACGCGCTATAGCCTGCCTGCACCAAGCGAGGGGCGATCGTCGCATACTCGTCCTTGCTCGATCCCGCTTGATGAAAGAGCAGGATCAGCGCCTTGGGATTCGCCGCCTTGTACCAGAGGCCATGGACCGTGATCCCGTCTGAAGCCTGAAGATTCACGGGCTCGGCGGCGGCGGGAATTTCGGCGGGCTTGGCCGCATTTTCTGCCGCCTTGCCAGTCGGCTTCGCATCGCATGCCGCGGCGCCGATCGACAATGCGAGGATCAACAGCAATCTCATCACTCGCTCCCTCAGCTCCGTACGATCAGATCAAGCCGGCTAACGGGCTGCTCGGGTCGGCGTAGCGGCGTTTCTGCATACGGCCGGCGAGATACGCCAAACGGCCGGACTCCACCGCCGCCTTCATCGCTCTGGCCATCAGCACGGGGTCCTTCGCCTCCGCAATTGCGGTGTTCATCAGCACTCCGTCGCAGCCCAGTTCCATCGCTTCGGCGGCATCGCTCGCGGTGCCGACGCCTGCATCGACCAGGACCGGCACGTTGGCCCCCTCGACGATCAGGCGGATGGTAACTCGGTTCTGGATTCCTAGGCCGGAGCCGATCGGCGCGCCCAAAGGCATGATCGCGACCGCTCCCGCTTCCTCGAGTTGCTTCGCGGCGATCGGATCGTCGACGCAATAAACCATCGGCTCGAAGCCCTCCTTCACGAGGGTCTCCGTCGCGCGCAGCGTTTCGCGCATGTCGGGGTAAAGCGTTTTGGCCTCGCCCAGCACCTCGAGCTTCACCAGCGTCCAGCCGCCGGCCTCACGCGCAAGCCGGAGCGTCCGAATTGCCTCCTCTGCGGTGAAGCAACCGGCGGTGTTAGGGAGGTAGGTGACTTTCTTCGGGTCGATATAATCCGTGAGCATCGGCTGACCGGGATCGGAAATATTCACGCGCCGAACCGCGACGGTGACGATCTCCGCGCCGGACGCCTCAACCGCCGCTGCATTCTCATCGAGGCTCTTATACTTGCCGGTGCCGACAATCAGCCGCGAGGTGAACGTCCGGCCCGCGACTGTCCAGATATCCGCTTTGACGTCCTGCTGCGCGGTCACTCACCCGCCTCCGACGAAATGGACGATCTCATAATCGTCGCCATCCTCGACGCAGACTTCGCCCAGCGTCGAGCGCGGCACGATCTCGAGATTGCGCTCGACAGCGACCTTTTTTGGGTCGAGCCCGATTTCGCTCAGCATCTCGGCCACGCTAATTCCGCCCGGCACCCGCCGGTGCTCGCCATTCACGCGAATTCCAAGGCTTTGGTCGAGACTCATTGACAAACGTCAGATAGGAAGGCCAGCGGCCCCACGCAAATGAACGAGACCATCTTCGTCCTCAATGGGCCGAACCTCAACCTGCTCGGCACCCGCGAGCCGCGCATTTACGGCACACAAACCCTCGCTGACATCTCGGTCACGCTCGAGCAGCGCGCGAAATCGCTCAAGCTCAGGCTCGATATCCGCCAATCCAACCATGAAGGCGTCCTCGTAGACTGGTTGCACGAGGCGCTCGCCAAGGCCTCGGGAGTGATCATCAACGGCGGCGGCTATGCCCACACTTCGGTCGCAATTCGGGACGCCGTGGCGACGCTCCCGATCCCGGTAATCGAAGTGCATATGTCGAACGTATACGCCCGCGAGCACTTCCGGCGGCAGAGCATGATCGCACAGGTCGCGCGCGGCTCGATCGTCGGCTTCGGGGTCTTGAGCTACCTGCTCGCACTGGACGCGGCGGCGCACCTCTGCAAGGGAACAGCCGCGACCCAGGCGAAGAGCCAGATTCAATAGGGAAGACGAGGATGGCCGAAGCCAGCAAGCCTGGCCCCAAAAAGGACCAGGGCGGCGAGACGAACGGCGCGATGCGCATCGACCCGACGCTGGTGCAGGAGCTGGCCACGCTTCTCACCGACAATGAGCTGACCGAGATTGAAGTCGCGGACGGTGACCGGCGGATCAAGGTGAAACGGGAAACGCCGGCCATGATCGCGGCCGCTGCCGCTCCCGCGCTCGCAGTGACAGCTCCAGCGCTGGACGGGCCGCCGATTCACGGCAAGGAAGATCTGGGCGAAGAGGCGGACAGCGCCGGCCAGTCGATCAAATCGCCGATGGTCGGCACGGCCTATCTCTCGTCGGAGCCCAGCTCGAAGCCGTACGTCCAGGTCGGAGATGCGGTCAAAGCGGGCGATACTCTGCTGATCGTCGAAGCGATGAAGGTGATGAATCCGATCACTGCGCCCGCCGGTGGAGTGGTCAAGAAAATCCTCGTCGCAGATGCGCAGCCGGTCGAATTCGATCAGCCGCTAGTCGTCATCGGCTAGGCTGCCGGCCAATGAAAATCCAGAAGCTGCTGATCGCCAACCGCGGCGAGATCGCGCTCCGGATCCACCGCGCTTGCCACGAGATCGGGATCAAGACAGTGGCGGTGCATTCGACCGCCGATTCGGACGCCATGCATGTGCGCCTAGCCGACGAAACCGTGTGCATCGGCCCGCCCCCGGCGAGCGATTCCTACCTCAACATTCCCAACATCATCTCGGCCGCCGAGATCGTTCACGCCGACGCCATCCACCCCGGCTACGGCTTCCTCAGCGAGAATGCGCAGTTCGCGGAGATCGTCGAAAGCCACAACATCATCTGGGTCGGCCCCAAGCCGGACCACATTCGGATCATGGGTGACAAGATCGAGGCCAAGCGCACCGCCGCCAAGCTTGGCCTGCCCCTCGTTCCCGGCTCCGACGGGCCCATTCGAACCGTCAAGGAGGCAAAAAAAATCGCGGCCGAGATCGGCTATCCCGTGCTGATCAAGGCCGCTTCGGGCGGTGGCGGCCGGGGCATGAAGGTGGTTCCGGCGGAAGAGCAGCTCGAGAGCCTGATGAGCCAGGCGGCCGCAGAGGCGCGCTCCGCCTTCGGTGATGACACCGTCTACATGGAAAAATACCTCTCCGATCCGCGGCACATCGAGTTTCAGGTGTTCGGCGACGGAAAGGGCGCGGCGATCCACCTCGGCGAGCGAGACTGCTCACTTCAGCGGCGCCACCAAAAGGTGCTCGAGGAAGCGCCCTCGCCCGTGATCACTCCGGAAGAACGCGAGCGCATGGGCGAGACCGTGCGCAAGGCGATGAGCGAGATGAAGTATCGCGGCGCCGGAACAATCGAGTTCCTCTACGAGGACGGCGAATTCTACTTCATCGAGATGAACACCCGGCTCCAGGTGGAACACCCGGTGACCGAGATGATCAGCGGCATCGATTTGGTTCGCGAACAGATCCGCGTCGCTTCGGGGGAAGGCATGGTCTGCACGCAGGACCAGATCAACCTGCACGGCCATGCAATCGAGTGTCGCATCAATGCCGAAGATCCCGAGACCTTTGCCCCCTCGCCCGGCTTGGTGAAGAATTATGTTGCGCCCGGCGGAATGCACGTGCGCGTCGATAGCGGGCTGTACACCGGCTATAAGATCCCGCCTTATTACGACAGCCTGATCGGCAAGCTGATCGTCTACGGCAACACCCGCGAACGTTGCATCCGGCGCCTCCGGCGCGCTCTCGAGGAGTATGTCGTCGAGGGGATGAAGACGACGATTCCGCTCCACCAAAAATTGGTCCGCGACCCGGAATTCCTCGCCGGCGACTATACGATCAAATGGCTGGAGCAATGGCTCGCAAAGGAGCACGAAAAGGCGACAGACCAGGCGTAAACTTTGGTCTGCCGAGTGCGTTTTTCGGACGAAGGGATTGGCTTTTTTGTGTCCAGTTATCGCGTAACCGCCGACCATCCCAGTCGCGCCAAGGCGATCGTCGCGGCGCTCGCCGTCAATGCTGCTCTTGCTGCGATCATTCTGAGCGGCCTGAATGTGCGCATGGTGAGCCATGCTGTGGAGCGTCTCGCGACCTTCGACGTATTGCGGCCCCCTCCTCCGCCAGCTGAGCGTCCACCGCCGAAGCCCAAGCTGCATCAGGCAAGAAATTCGGAGGGTTCGGCGGGCAAGAAAGCCGAGTCGTCGCCCGTCGTGGCTCCAGCACCTCGTATCCCCGTCCAGTCGCCGGTCCCCGCCGCGAAAGTGGCCGGAACGGGCAGCGCGACCACTTCGGGGGCGGCGGCGTCCGGTGCCGGCACCGGTGCCGGTGGGTCTGGCACTGGCACCGGAGGAGCCGGGGATTATTCGAAATTCACGCCCGCGCGTCGGATCACCAAGATTCCCGATCGAGAATATCGTCGACTGGCATCGACCGGCCTGGAAAGCGGAAGAGTCGGCATCACTGTCAAAGTGAACACGGACGGGACTGCGTCAAACTGCCGGGTTTCACGTACGAGCGGCGATGGCAGAATCGACGCGCTGATGTGCCGGCTGACGATTCGTTACGTTCGCTTCGACCCGGCCCGCGATCCGAGCGGGCGTTCGGTCGCACAAGACGTGACCTTCTATCCCAATTGGTGGAGGCCGTAGGCCTATCGGGTCGCGACCGCCCCGCTGGCCGCAGCCGTGCCGACATTACTACCCATGCTTGCCAGCCGCGCAGCATCCCGCCCGTAGACATCGTCGTAAAATGCGATTGAGGACCCTTCGGGCATCGCCGTCAAATAAGTGATGTACACCGGAACCGGTGACGGAAGCGGCACCTGCTCCTCGGTGCCCGCACCTTCCCACGTCAGGTCCCGACCGAACAGCCAGCGACTGAGCCGCCACGCATCCTCCAGGCGCACGCAGCCGCCGCTGTAGAGACGCGCTGCTTGCTCGAAGAGCTCCCGCTCCGGATTGTCGTGGAGGTAAACGCCCACGTCGTTGGGGAACATGAACTTAATCCGCCCCATGGAATTATGCGCTCCGGGGAGCTGGCGGATCAACACCTCTTTCTTCCCTTCGGCCACGGCCTCCCAATCGATCGTGCTCGGATCGATGACCTGAGCATTGGGTCCCCAGTCCGACAGCACTTGATAGCCCAGCTCGTCGAGATACCCGAGGCCGCGCTTGACCGTATTGGGCGCGATGCGCTCGGCGGCGAGGTCGGGTGGCACATACCAATAAGGATTGAGGCTCGCGAAGCGGATCCAGGCGCTCATCATCGGCGTCGGATATTTGGGCTTCCCGACGACGACCCGCATCGAATCGACGATCTGGCCGTTCGCGAACATGTAAAGCCGCTGCTGAGCCGCATTCACGAGGACGTAGCGTTGGGGACCCGACGGCAGAGCACGGGCGCGCTCCAGGTTGACGGTTAGAAGCTGCCGCTCGTGGTCACTTGCGAAATTGTGATTGGCCAAGGCTTGCCGGAGCTGTCCATAAAGCGGATTCATCCAGCCCATAGTTTGGACATAGGTGGAAAGCGACGGCGCGGACGCGGCCGGAAGGAGCGCCGCCAGTGGCGAAGGCGATACGGGCCTGAGGTCCCGGTCCACATAAAGGATACCAAGTCCAGGGTCATGCTTCAGATCGCGCACATAGGCGGTGAAGGCTTCGGACAGTTGTTGGTCGGCTCGCTCAACCGCCTTGCGCTTGCCGCTGCGCGCCGATTGCAGCGCCTGTTGAAGTGCCGCGGTTTGATAGCGATCGGGATTGAGGCCATCGAGACTGGCGGTGCTGAGCAGTGCAATCAATCGCTCGGCGGCGTTGCCGGAAGCCGGGGCAAGCCACAGCGGAGCATTGTTGCGCGCCCGATAGAAGTCGGCGACGGCCTGCCCCGTCGCGGGTTGCGCGACCGTCGTCGTCCTCGTCGGGGCAATTGCGCTGGCCGCGTGAACTGACGCGACCGGGGCCGCGGCCACAACAAATGCCACCGCAACCCCAGCAAACTTCCGAAATGAGTGCACCGGCCGATGGCCGGTGCACCAATCACGCAGACCGTTCACTTCTTCTCCATTCAAAGGGCTCCATCAAAAGTCACCCTTTGATGGATCCAAATTAGCCGCGTTCGCCAGCCATCGGAGCCGGAGCCGGAGCCGGTTCAGGAGCTGGAGCTGGAGCCGGGGCCGGAGCCGCCGCTGGCGGAGCCGACGCCGGAGCGCCTGCGTAATATTGGCCGTTCTGGACGTATCCGTCTACCCGGCCGTCGTTGTTCTGGTCAGCCCAGATCGCGCCGGCGACGCCGCCGACAGCAGCGCCAATCACTGCGCCTTCGAGCGTGCTGACGCCTGGAATAACCGCGCCACCGACTGCGCCCAGAGCGGCTCCGCCGAGAGCGCCGGTCACAACCGCGTGGGTCGTCGGGTCATAGCCCTGCGGCGTGCCCGCATAGTACTGGCCGTTCTGGACATAGCCGTCGACATAGCCGTCATTGTTATTGTCGGCCCACACTGCGCCGGCCAAGCCGCCGATCGCTGCGCCAACCGCGGCGCCTTCAATCGTGCTGACGCCTGGTACAACCGCGCCGACGGCCGCGCCGCCGGCCGCGCCGACAGCCGCGCCGGTCGCGACGTCAGCGGTCTCGGCATTGCTGGTGCAGGCCGCCAAGGCGACCGTGCTCGCAAGCGCCGTTACCAGAATGGATTTTTGCATCGTTCTTCTCCCGTTTGTTGAGCTCTTGCCGGGACACGCTTCGGGGTCCCTGGGTCCCCGACCACAGTGCATGTCACAGGGCAGGAACGACGATGAACGCTCATCGTTCCGCGTCCGCGACAATGTTCTGATCTTCCCTTGGATGCTTTACTCGCAAACCTCTTGCGCCCCGCCTGAGTGACCACTTAGTAGCCGGCGTCGAAATGAAGGCGACGATCTATCACAATCCGATGTGTGGCACGTCCCGCAAGACACTGGAGATCCTACGAGATTCAGGCGCGGACGTCTGGATTCATGAATATCTCAAGGATCCGCCCACCCGCGATGAGCTCAAGCGGCTTTACGAACGCGCGGGAATCACTCCGCGAGAGGGCCTTCGCGAGAAAGAACCGCTCGCCGCGGAGCTTGGCCTGACGCGTCCCGACGTTACCGCCGATGAGATTCTCGACGCGATGGTCGAGCATCCGATCCTGATCCAGCGGCCGCTCGTCGAGACTTCTAACGGTGTCCGCCTATGCCGGCCGCAGGACACGGTGCGGGAAATTCTCTAATTAGTCCTCGGAGGGACTGAGCTTTCGATATTCGGTCATGACCCCGTGCCCGGCTTCGAACAATGCCCGGAGAGGGTGCTTAGGATTATCCAGATCGTATCTTTTGGCACGTGCGAAATATACGACGGCAGAGGTGAGAACATAGAAAAACACGGCATCGCCTGATGGTCTGGGAAAACTTGTCGTGGGCCGCATCAAATCCAGCACCGAGGAGGCGGTCTGAACAAACGTCTTCGCGGCAGTTGCAATTGATTCGTGACCGACGCCACCGCCAATCATTCCGCGTCCCGTGCTAAAGTATAGGCTTGCGTCTCCCGTTTCGAAGGACATCAAAGTTGCCGTACGCCCGGCCTGGTCTTGTTCCATCAGCACGCCGAAGGGAATATCTTCGCGCTCTATCGTCAGATGAAGCTCTTCAGGAGTCATGTTGAGACCCGTATTGCGCAGCTTCAGGTATATCTCCTCCGCCGCTCTGTCCTGCGGGGCGAATTCGCGTCCCATGAAACGCCCGAAATTCCTGGCAAGGCGCTGAACCAGGCCCATAATATAACTCCATGAGTCGCCTCGACCCGCGTTTGCTGCTGCAGGGCTACGCCAGCGGAATCTTTCCGATGGCCGACAGCCGTGAGGCCGAGGAGCTGTTCTGGGTTGAGCCGCGCAACCGCGCTATCATTCCTTTAAGCAAGTTCCACATCTCGCGCTCGTTCCGGCGCACCCTTCGCTCAGGCAAATTCGCGGTCACACACGATCGGGCCTTTGCAGCGGTGATCGCCGGTTGCGCCGACCGCGAGGAAACCTGGATCAACTCCGAAATTGAGCATGCAATGCTGGCTCTCCACGGCTCCGGGCATGCGCATTCGATTGATGTCTGGAGCGGCGAAGGCGCCCGGCGAGAGCTCGTCGGCGGCCTCTATGGCGTAAAGCTCGGCCGCGCCTTCTTCGGCGAAAGCATGTTCAGCCGGGTGAGCGAGGCATCCAAGGTTGCGCTCGCCTGGCTTGTCGCCCGGCTCAAGGTCGGCAACTTCACCTTGCTCGACTGTCAGTTCATGACCGAGCATCTGGCTTCCCTTGGGGCGATCAGTATCCCACGGGAGACTTATGTTGAGTTGCTCTCCGGTGCGCTGGGAGCGGCAGGCGCAGGCGCAGGCGCAGGCTCGGGCAATGGCGTCGCGGGCGGCTCGCTCCTGCGGGCGATCGACGGCCCGCCGGACTTTCTCGCGCTCGACAGGTTGCTCGAAGTTACCGGCGCCGCTGGCGCGGGGGGCCCGGCCGGATATGTCATCTCGCAGCTCTTGGGCCAGACGTCGTAAACCGGGTGCTCGACCACGTTGAGGGAGGGGGATTCCTTGTAGAGCCAGCCCGAAAAAGCCCGTTGCCACTTCCTGTCGGCACGCTGGACGTCAAGCTGGACGAAGGCTCCAGTAAGCTTTTCGGGTTCCCACGGGGCGGTTGTCTCGCAGGCGCGCAGCCGGACGATCACATCTTTCCAGCGCGCGGACTGCCCAGGATGGAGAGCGACATTCTGGACGATGCCATTGCGCTTGTTGAGGATTCCGAGCACCGCTACGCGCTGGGCCATCGGCGTTACACCGGCCTGATTGCCGCCTCTCGACTGCGCGGATTTAACTCCGTTCCCGGCGGACGTTGCCGCTTCTTTCTCGTTGCCACGGCCGCACGCAACGAGTCCGAGCGCCAATGCTGCCGGCAGTAGCGGGCGTGACTTCACGTTATTCCGGGATCCAGGGCTCGTAATCGCCGGTCGAGGCGGGCCGGATCTTGCCGCTGCCAAGAGCGCCGTCCGGACGAAATGCCGCCATTGTGCCCGTGAGATTGCCAGTCGGCTTGGTCTGGAACTTGCGCACCGGCGGAAGCGCCTTCGACGGAAGTTCGGCAATCGTGTCGCGGAGCCACAATTGCCAATCCGGCGGCACTCGGCTTCCGTCATTGTCGCCGGCGTAGATCACCCAGCGGCGGGTCGGATTGTTTTTGTCCTGGTAGTAGACGTTGCCGGCGTCATCCTTGCCGACTTCCTGGCCGAACCGTCGGGTCCACAGCGACGTGCCCCATGTCGCGCCACTCCACCACGTGAACGTTTTGGACCAGAAACCCATGGCCGCCGCCTGTGCCGAGTCAAAGCGCGGAGCGCAACCCGTCGCTATCGAGCCCACTCCACGACATCCCCCTCACGAGCCTTGAGCTCGGCCGCTCGCCCGCCGCGAATCTCAAGTACTGCTGCAACGGGCTCTCGCGAGGGGACGGGGGCAAGCGACTGCGGAGTCGTGTTTGCCGCGATGCGAGCGATCCGCCCATCCGGGCGGATGAAAACCATATCGAGCGGGATCAACGTATTTTTCATCCAGAAGGCGACATCCCGCGGAGGGTCATAAGGGAAAATCATTCCGCGATTTCGGCCCAGGGAATGACGATACATTAAGCCGACCGTCTGCTCTTCAGCGGTTCGGGCGACCTCGACCTTGAACCGGTGAATCCCGCTCTGCGTCCGAATGGTCAGGGATATGTGGTCAAGTCCAGATTGCGCGACTTCTTCGGCCATCGCCTTAGACGCTGGCACTGCCGGACTGCATGCGGCGAGCGCGAGCGCAACGCCGCCGAATCTCAGAGCTGCCTGAGCTCGACCGCGGTCAGTCCCTTGCCGCTTGGAGCGATCCGCGCCTCCAGCTGCTGTCCCGGCTGCAGCTCGCCGAGCCTCGCCTGGCGCACCGTCTCCATGTGCACGAACACGTCCTGCGCATCGCTGTCGCCGGTCCGGTTGACGAAACCATAGCCACGCACTCGGTTGAACCATTTGACCTCCACCGGCTCAAACTCTCCGGCCGCGTCGGCAAGAGCCTTGCGGTCGGCACGGTCGACGGCAGCGTTGGCCGAGCGAGGCTGCTGCGGCAAGGCCGATGTGAGGTCGATGGAAAGAACTTTCTTCGCTTGCAGTCCACGCTCGAGAAGGACGGGTACGCATTCGACGATCGCACCTTCGGGAACGCTACGGCGCCCGTGCTCGCGAAGCACGCTGAAATGAAGAAGAACGTCCCCCTCCGCTTCATCGCTGACGATGAAGCCGAATCCGCGAGTCGCGTCGAACCATTTAACCCGACCCCTAATGGGCGCGAGCTCTTGCGATGAGGGTTCCTCGACCGGATCCGTTCTGGTCCGAACCTCCCCCTCTGGCAGCGTTACAGACGCACTGACCACTGCTTATAGTAACATGAGTGCTTGTGTCGGCAAACCGACTTTACATTGCCGTAAATTATAAGCGGTGTACTAAAATTTCAGAGTCGATCTCCGTTCCTGGATCGAGAGCGACGATGGCTCGGGCGAGGTCGATCCCGTGTCCGGCCCTTACCATCGAAGCGATCGCGCGCTCGCGATCGCTTCGGTCGGTCGTTTGCGTGAGAGCGAACGGCCCGATCCTGCGCCGCTCGGCGAAGCGCAACGCTGCCGCGACCGCTTCCCGATCGGCATGGTCGCGGGCCGCCTCACTGTCCTCGTCTTCGATTCCCGCGGCGTACAGCTTCTCGACCAATCGCCGTTTGCCGTATCCGCGGCTGGCCAGTGCGCGCGATTTGCTGAGAGCAAAAGCGCAATCATCGATATAGCCACGCTCGGTGAAGCGCTCCACGATGACGCCTGTATCGGGATTGCCCGCATCATCCCACCCCCGCTCGCGGACCTTTCGCCCGAGGTACGCGGCCAGCTTCGCCCGGGTCGTCGCGTATCGGCCGACATAGCGCAATGCCAGCTCCTCGAGCTGACGCTGGTTGAGCGGAGAACGTCGCCTCTTTGCCTTGGGGAGTGCCATAGCGCCGTTTTTGTGCCACACTCACGGGCCATCAGGGAACTGGCTGCATGAGCGGCGGCCCTTAAATATTGGGACAACAACCAGGAAGGGACGGCGTGCTCGAACGCAACGCCTCAGTCAGAACCGAGCTTGCGCCGCCGGGCGCGACACCCACCCTCGACAAGCTGCCCAGACGTCTCGCGGATTTTAGAACGATCGGTGAAGCACTGGATTATGCTGCGACGGGCAAGCGCGGGCTCAATTTTCATGACCCGCGCGGCACTCTGACGCAGGCCTATTCCTATGCCGAGCTGCGCGAGGAGGCGCTCGGTCATGCGAGGCGCTTCACAACCCTTGGCATCAAGTCCGATGACCGGGTGGCGCTGGTGGCGGAGACCGGGCCTGAGTTCGCCGCCTGTTTCTTCGGGGCGGTCTACGCAGGCGCGTGGCCGGTGCCGCTGCCGCTTCCCACCAGCTTCGGCGGCCGTGAAGCCTATATCGACCAGCTCGGCGTGCAGCTCAGAAGCTGCGACCCGGCCCTTCTGCTCTATCCATCAGAACTCGCCGATTTCTGCGCCGAAGGCGCCCGAAAGGCTGGCGTCGCTTCGCGCGACTGGGAATCGCTGGCCAGCGTCGAACCTGCCGAGGCCGAGCTGCCAACGATGCTGCCGGACGACATTGCCTACCTTCAATATTCGAGTGGTTCGACCCGCTTTCCTCACGGCGTTGCCGTCACCCACCGAGCGCTGCTCGACAATCTTCGCGCCCACGGCATTGGCCTCGAAGTGGTCGAGACCGACCGCTGCATCTCCTGGCTGCCATGGTATCACGACATGGGGCTGGTCGGCTGCTTCCTCTCACCCATCGCGCTGCAAATTTCAGTTGATTATCTGAAGACCGAGGATTTCGCCCGTCGGCCGCTCGCCTGGCTCGACATGATCACTCGCAACCCGGGAACTTCGCTCAGCTACTCGCCGAGCTTCGGTTACGACATTTGCTCGCGCCGGATGAGCTCGCAGACGCGTGCCGAGGACCGTTTCGATCTTTCCCGCTGGCGCATCGCCGGCAACGGGGCTGACATGATCCGCCCGGACGTCATGCAGGCGTTCGTCGACTGCTTCGCCGAAGCCGGGTTCAAGGCGAGCGCCTTCTGCCCGAGCTATGGCTTGGCAGAAGCGACCCTCGCAGTCTCGCTGATGCCCCCGGGCGAGGGCATTCGGCTCGAGCTGGTCGAGGAGCACGAGCTGTCCGGAGCCGAAAGGCGCGACCATGAGCGACCGCGCCGCTACCGCGCCGTCGTCAATTGCGGCAAGCCGGTCACCGGGATGGAGGTGGAGATCCGTTCGGGCGATGGCGAAGTCCTCCCCGAACGCGGGATCGGCAAGGTCTATGTCCGCGGCGCCAGCGTCATGCACAGCTATTTCCGCGACGAGGAATCGACCCGCGCCTGCTTGAGCGGCGACGGTTGGCTCGACACCGGCGACATGGGCTACATGTCGAACGGCTACATCTTCATCGTCGGTCGCGCCAAGGACATGATCATCATCAACGGCCGCAACCACTGGCCGCAGGACATTGAATGGGCGGTCGAGCAGCTGCCCGGCTTCAAGTCGGGCGACATCGCCGCCTTCGCGATCACCGGCCCGAGCGGCGAGGAAACGCCGGCGGTGCTGGTCCATTGCCGAGTCTCCGATCCGCAAGAGCGCGGACGACTGCGCGACGATATTCGCGAGCGCGTGCGCGCGATCACCGGGATCACCCCAGTCGTTGAGCTTGTCCCGCCGCGCACACTGCCCCGCACGAGCTCGGGCAAGCTGTCGCGCACCAAAGCGCGCAATCTCTATCTTTCCGGCGAAATCCAGCCGTACGACATCGCCGCCTGAGCGTCCTCGTGATTGCGAGCTGAAGCTTAGAAAGAGACCATTTTGGCTCGTGTGGCGGGCTTGCCGGGTTCGACCGGTTTGGCCGACCCGGTTTCCGCCACGGCGAAATCCTCGACCGCTTTCCAGCTGCCATCCTGCTGCTTCTTGTAGACGGTGATGTAGGATCCGTTGTCGCTCATCACCTTGCCGGTCTTCGGGTCGGTGTACTTTTCGTTGAAGCGCCCACGTGCATAGGCAAGCTCACCCGAAGCCGCGACGTCAATCTTGTCGCTCGCGAAGCTGATCTCAAAGTTGTTGTCGTTGAGGCCGTCGGCGTAAGCCTTGCGGATTTGCGTCGAACCGCTGGCCGCCTTTACCC
>JBKPLG010000124.1:0-19036 GCA_046731515.1 Pseudomonadota bacterium
GGGTAAGGTCGTTCTCAGGCTGTATTTCGGTGACGCTGGCCTCGTCAGACTGGTCCTGATCGTCGAGTCTTGCGACTTCATTCGCTGACGGTACAGTCTCAGCAATCCGGCCAGGTACCGCGATTTGCATGGGTTGAGGCGGCGGCGCAACATTGATGTTCGTCGCGCTTACACCAAGAGGGCCGACGCCTGCATTCCCATCGATGCTCAAGCTAGTGGTCGCTACGTTCGTGTCGACGTTATTAATGACCGGCACGAAAGGTTGGAGCCAAATCAGGGTGTAGGTGCTGCTTCCCGCAAGAAACGCCAGGAGAGCAATCAGCGACCAGTCTCGCGCTGGCCATTTCGGCCGCCGCGCCGGGAACAGGAGCCATGCTGCAATGGCGCATAGGATCAGCGTCCCGATCGCACCGTTGCGCTTGAACGTGACGATGGTGGTACGGACATGCTCAGTCCCTGCCGCTACTGTTTGACCGTGCGGACTCATCATCAGGGCAGTGCCCCAGGTAAGCACCGCCGCGAGAAGGAGAAGCGCGCCCATGAACATCCGGGCTCGGCCGATCCCACGATTCCCCACAGCTTCCTTGGCGTCCTTTCTGTGGAGGTCGTGCCGAAGGAAAACTTCTCGCCCACGTCTAGTTCCACGACGGCCTATTATGTCCGCTTTCCAGGCAACGGCGCAGCGGTCGCGCGCGTGCATGCACGTGCGCTCGCCCACTAAAAAGCAAACTCAACAAATTTCCGGCCGCGGAAGCTGCGACTTACGAGGCCAGCCGCTTCCGCCGCTCGGCTTCGACGGCGAACAACGTCCCCGCTGGCCAGGCCTTAACGATGACGGGCGAGCTCTCTGCGATGGCTTTTCGTCCTTCCTGCTTCCGCCCCGCGCGCAGAAGGCATTCGCCCTTGATATTCTCGACCCACGCCGATCGCCACGGCTTGTCGGGATAGTCGGCGCGGGTCACTCGCGCCGCCTCGTCGAGGAGCGCTAGCCCGTCTCGCGGTCGGCCGGTCGCGCAGCGTAGCTCGGCGAGGTCCGCCAGGCTCGGGCCAAGCGTTCGGTGCTGGATCTTGCGGGCCGCTGCGATGGCCTTGCCAAACAAGGCTTCGGCTTCGCGAGACTTGCCGGTCTGGCGCCGCACGATCGCGAGGTTCGAATAAGCGAAGGCCACGTTGTCATTCGCTCCGCCCCGCTCACGCTCGTCGATCGCGACCGAACGCTCGAGCAATGGCGCTGCCTGTTCGTATCGCCGTTGCTCGAGCAGCACCCGGCCGAGATTGTTCATGGTCGTCGCAACGTCGGGGTGGTTGGGTCCCAGCACCTTGAGATCGACGCCAAGATTGCCGCGAAAATAGCGTTCAGCGGCGGGCAGATCGTGGCGCATGTACGCGATATTGCCGAGGGAGTTGAGGTTGTCGCTGACACCCGGGCTGAGCGGCCCCTGGGAGCGGCGGCGCAGATCGAGCGCTTTCAGGATCAGCGGCTGCGCCTGTTCGAGTTTGCCTTGATAGAATAGGTTCTGGCCGAGCGCCTCGAGGTCATAGGCGATGTAGATGGAATCGCCGCGTGCCCGGTCGGCTCGCAGCGCCTGCCGGAGGACCCGGTCCGAATCGTCGTATTTTTCGAGGTAGGTCAACGACTGGCCCAATCCGACCAGGATTTCCGACCGGACAGAATCGCTGGCGGCGCCGGCCTGTGTCCACGCCTTTCTGAACGTTCCCTCCGCTTGCTCATACTCCCCCAAACGAACCTGCGATTGTCCCAGCGCATTCAGTTGGCGGGCGAGGGTGGCGGGCTCGCCGTGATGGATCGCAAAGGTACGGCGGACCAGCGCATCGCTCTGGCGATAGAGGCCGAGCGCCCCGTAGACGTCGGCCAGAGTCACTCCGAGCTCGGCCTTGACCATCGGTTCGCGTCTCAGCTCCGGGGAATCGAGCTGCGCCACGCCGCGGTCGACGATCTCCCGAGCCGTAATTGTCGCGCCGCTCGAATCCTCGGGATCGGCCTGTTTGAACATGTCCTTCACGAAGCCGAGCGTCCGCTCGGCCGTGATGGTCCTTTTTTCCGCGAGCTGCCGCTGTTGGATGGCCTCGCCGCGCGAAATGAAGGCGAAGACCGTGAGGCCCGCCATGATGATGAACCCGATCGAGGCCGCAAGCGCTATGGCCGCCAAACGCTTCTGCCGTCGCGCCGCTTCGCGCTGGCGCAGCTCGTCGTAGGGGACATCGAGAATACCGGCGAGGATCTTCAACTTCGCCGCCTGCTTGCCGTCCCCTTCTTTGCGTACATCGGCTGCGAGCGGCTCAGGCGCGCCGTCCCGCACGAGCGAAGGGGGCAGACATTCGCGCGCGGGATCCGGCGCATGCGGATCCCCATCGACGATGATCAGCCGAATGAACTTCTCACGTCCGGCGGCAACGAATGTCTTGATTTCCTCGTCGACCCATTTTGACCGGGCCGAATTGGGGGAGCAAATGACGACGAGGAATGCGGAGTCGGCGAGGGCTTCCTTCACCGACGCGGCAAGGTCCGAGGAGGTCGCCAGCTCGTCGCGGTCGCGGAAGACTGGTGGCAGGCGCTGGCCGATTTCACCCCATTGTGCGGGACGCCCCCACAGCCTCCTCGGCACGCTGTAGCGTTCCAGCGCCCGGTGAAGCCAGACCGCCCAGTCGCGGTCGCGGTGATTGTAGCTGATGAAGGCACTGTACCGCATCGTCCCCGACGCTCCCTGCCGTTCGCTGCCGTATAACTGGCGTTAAACTATTGATAGTGATACGACTTGTTAACCGATTCGAAGGGGGCAAACCATGCCGCGCACGACGCGAACGCCTATCGACCTCCTGTCCGGTTACGGGGTTGTAGCATCCGAGGGCGATCCGCCGGAGACGGACTATTACATTTCCGGCAACTATACGATCTGGGGGTCAGGCCTGGTCACATTCGGCCCTCCGACTGCCTCTCAGCAAGCCTGGTTCGCCGATCCGGCCAACCTTACAGACGCTTCGAAACTGTCGACCTTCCCAACCGACTCACCGGTCGGCTGGGTTTCTTGGGGCTTTCCCGTCGCTCCCGGGACATCCTTTACGATCTGGGAGGGAGTGACGTGGATTGCCGACAAGTTGCTGATCACTGAACAGGGGATCTCCGGCGCGGACGCATATGCCTTCGGCACTCTCACGGGCTCCGGAACCTTCTTTTTTAGCGACCTTGCGCATCTCGGCGGGACCAATGCCGGCGAAACCCTGAACGGCAGCAACGTAGCGGAAACGATCAACGGTCTAGGCGGCAACGACACCCTGAACGGCGGCGACGGGAGCGACGCTCTGCATGGCGGCAATGGAAACGATACGCTGAACGGGGGTAACGGGGCCGATCGCCTGTGGGGTGACGCCGGCAATGACACCCTCGTACCCGGCTCGGACGCCATGTTCGCCTACATCGAAGGCGGCGTGAACCGCGCGGGCGTCTACTTCGTCGATGGCGGACCTGGCTTCGACACATTGGTGCTCAACTATTCGACGTCCACCAAGTCACAATCGATCTCGGGCGATCAGATCCTGGCGAGCCCTCAAGTTCTCAACGTCGAGGCCTTGAACATCAGGGGAAGCCAATTTTCGGACTTCCTGTCGGGCTCGTCGAACGCCGACCAACTGTTCGGCGGCGGGGGCTTCGATTACCTCAGCGGTGGCGGCGGCAACGACTGGCTCGACGCCGGCGGGAAAGGAGCCGCACCCCCCGCACCCCTCGGCGAGGGCGGACATTCGAACGCCGATGCGCTGTCGCTGGACCATCTCTTCACTGCCGGATCCGGGTTCCCCAGCGTCTCTTTCCATATCGATGGAGTCGAGACGAAGGTCGTCGAGTGGGGAGTGCGGCCGCAGGCCGGCGGATTCTACTCGTTCACGGTGGGAGACGCGGGCGACCAGGCGTTCCTCGACTTTACGGCCACGGGCGGCATCGGCGACACTCCTGTTTCCGAGTTCCACATCCGGGATGAGAACGGCGTCGAGGTCCCGTGGGATGGCGATCCGGCGACGCCGATCGTCTTCCCCCACGCGGGCACCTATTATCTGGAAGTGATCATCTTCAATCAGAATCAATGGGATACGGCGTCGATCGACGTGACTCTGTCGCTCGAGGGCGCGGACGTGCTCACGCACAACGTGCTCGTAGGCGGCACGGGCAATGACACCTATGTCGTTTATAAGGCGAGCGATCAGGTCGTGGAGAAGCCCGGCGAAGGGACGGACCTTGTCCGCAGCTCGGGCACTTTTACGCTGCCGGACAATGTCGAGAATCTGACGTTGGTCGGCAGTGGCAAGATCAACGGCACGGGGAATAGCGTCGCCAACGTCATAATTGGCAATGGCGCTGCAAATGTGATCATTGGCGGCGGCGGCGGCGATACGCTCACTGGAGCAGGCGGAGCGGATCGGTACAAGTATACCGCGCTTTCGGACTCCGGCCCGGGTGCCGCGGACCTCATTACGGACTTCAAGAAGGTACAGGGCGACAAGATCGACCTGTCGGCCATTGACGCCAATTCAAACACTGGCGCCAATGACGCCTTCAAGTTCGTTAGCGGCTTCACCGGACAGGCTGGTCAGCTCTATTCCAGCTATGATGCAGGGGCAGGCGTCACCAACATCTACCTCGACGTCAACGGCGACAGCGTGGCGGACGCGGTCATCCAGCTTTCCGGGCAGGTGAACTTGGTGGGGAGCGATTTCATTCTCTGAAGCCGGCGCGGCGAAGGCTGATCACTTTTTCTGTTTGCGGTTGGACTGCTCCAGTCCGCTGAGCAGGCTTTTCTCGGCGGGCGAAGACACGTCGGCAATGCGCCAGCCGCCCTTGATACGGACAAGGCTGAACACCGCCCGGCGCGGCTTGTAGCCTTCGAGGCCGATGGACACGCGGATGGTCGCCTTACCAGAGCCCTGCATTTGCACTTTGGTGATCGCGGCTTTCAGACCAGCCGCATCCTGACATTGGCAGACCGGGTCGCCGTCGAGATAGCCAACTTCGCCCTGGGCAAGCCGCGAGTCCTCGTTGATCGCGGCTAGCAGGCGAGGAGCAAAGACTCGTTCCGGATGCTCAAAAGGGCTGAAGTCCGAATTGCGATAGCTGGCGTAAAGTCGCTCCATGAAAGCCCGCGGAGTCTCCGCGGGATACTGCTGCCCGAGCGCGGCAAGCGCCAGTAAGATCATTTGCTGGCCATCTTCAGGATTTGCGTCCACTCCTCGTCCCGAACCGGCGAGACCGACAGGCGCGATAGCCGCACTAACTCCATCTTTGCGAGGCTCGGCTCGGCTTTGATCTCCTTGAGAGTCACCGGGCTCAGCGGTCCCACTGGCTCGACCGCGACGGACACCCAGTTCGGGTCCTTGGGGTCGGGATGGGCCTCACGCGTGATCCGCATGATGCCGACCACCGCTCGCTGGGCACCGCTGTGATAGAAGAAGGCCTCGTCGCCTTGCTTCATGGCTTTGAGGTGAAGCCGCGCCGTGGGGTTGCGCACTCCGTCCCATTCCGTTGCCTGATCACTGACCAGTTGCTGCCAACTGTAGCTCCCGGGTTCGGACTTCATCAGCCAATGGGCCATCCTGCTCTCCTTGAGGCCACTGTTACGCCGTCGTCGAGCCGACGCAATCCACCGGCAAAATGGGTAAAAAACGGCAGGAATCTGAACATTTTGAAAGAGTTCCAAACTTTTGTCGCAGTGCAGCAACGATTCGCCGCTGACTGGGTGGACTCCCGCGGCCCCCCACCTAAGTCGCTTTCAGCAATTTAGAGCGAGTGAGCCCGAGGCGACATCGCCGGGTTCCAGGGCAAGACGGACGACTTCCCCGCTGGGCTGAATAAGAGCGCTTGTTAAGCGCCCCCAGCGGCGTTGTCCGCCAACGAAGGTCTTACAAGAGTGGTGAAGTTGTTGGGCGGCCGCATTGCGTCCGCGGTCATAGGTTCATTCATGCTGGCGCTCGGTTCGAGCGGAGTGGCCAGCGCGCAGAATCTGAATAGTTCGGGAGCAACGGAGTCGACCACCGCGCTGGCGACCACTGGCGGCGAGGTGATCCAGGCACAGCCTGCGGCGTCCGTGACGCTTAAGCTCGCGACGTCGGTGGCAACGGAAGCGGCGTGGCTCTACCACGCCGGCTGGCCCCTCTATGCCCTGGCCGATCGATATGGCGCGGATGCTGCGCTTGACGAGGAAGCCAATTGTCTCGCCACAGCGGTCTATTTCGAGGCGCGTGGAGAGTCGGTCGACGGACAGCTCGCGGTCGCCCGGGTGGTCATGAACCGTGCGGCGTCCGGCAGATATCCGACGACTTGGTGCGGGGTCGTGAAGCAGCCCTGGCAGTTCTCGTTCGTTCGAAACGGCCGGTTTCCACGGATCGATACCAGCTCGACCGCTTGGGCGCGAGCACAGGGCATCGCGCGCCTTGCCGCGGCCAATGTGGTACCCAGCGTCGGTAACGACGTTCTGTGGTACCACGCGAGCTATGTCTCTCCAGCGTGGGGACGAAGGCTCAGCATGGCGCAGAGGATCGGCACGCACATCTTCTATCGCGCTTAGCCAAAAACCCTTCCAGGCGTTCTGAGCTGCATTTAGGACGTCTTTTCGTTCCTCCGGGATTCGTTTCAGCGCAGTCGGGACTCGGCTCGCCGTAAACTCCGTTCAAGGGGGATTCGCACGCGACGTATTGAAGCGCAGCATCAAGTCGCGGACGTCTGGGGGGATTTCCGTGAGGCGTTCGGGGAGGCTCGCGGGTGCTTAGGATTCTCATCGTCGAAGACGATTCACAGCTAGCGGCGACACTTAAATATCTGGTGGAGGACAACCCGCGTTACCGAGTGATCGGGACTGCCGAAGACGCCGATGGAGCAATCGCGGCAGCCGAGGAGCATGACCCCGACCTCGTCTTGCTTGACCTTCACCTTGCGCACGGCACGACCGGTTTCTCCGTCGCGGCCCGTTTGACGGATCAGGACATCCCGTGTCTGTTCGTCAGCGGCAAGGCGCCGCGCTTCCCGATGCCCGACCTGGCACTCGGTTGCCTGATGAAGCCATTCACAGCTGAGGACGTGCACCGTTCGCTGTCCATGGCCGAGGACTTGCTTCGGGGCCGCGAAACGTTTCGTCCGAAGATCCCTCAGAATCTGACGATCTATCAAGCAGCCGAAGTCGCGCAGGCGCCCGAAACAAACTTCATTCCGATTGTCGAGCCGGGATATATCCCGTCCAAACGCTCGCTTCGGACTCGCTTCGAGCATTGGATATCCGGCCACCCGCGCCTCGCCAGCTAGTCTATCGCGCTTCCAGCGTGCTAAGTGGTCATATGAAAATAGCATTAGTGATCAGCATCTTGCTTGCGTTTCCGAGCGTCGTTAGCGCGGCGGATGACGCCCAATGCGATGCCAAACCGTTCACTCTCAACAAGCCCAGGCCTGCAGCGCAGCAGCCCGCGCCCACCGCAACCGCAGAAGCCGCAAAGGCCAAGTCCGCAGCTCCAAAGACGACGCCTAAATCGACGAATGCCGACCGGACCAAGTCGAAGCCAATTGCCGACTGCAAGGAGCCCAAGAAGGGCTAAAGCGGCATCATTCCCCGGCGTGGTTCGCGCAAACCCAGCGTTTCAGCTGTAAGCGGCGCTCCGGCATCGAGCAGGGCCTGACGCCTGCTCTTGATTTCCACGCTGCGCTGCACGTCTTCGAATGGCAGAAGCGATGCGATAGCCGGATGATCGAGAGTTCGCTCCACCAAAGCAGCGGTTCTTGGCCAGAGGTCCGCGTCCGTTTCGAAGCCGCCATAAGCGCCATTGCGGAAGAAGCTGGCTATGGCGATGTCCGCGACGCTGATGTCGCCGAACAGAAAACCTGATTTGGGAAGTTCCCGCTCTAGGTAGTCGAGCGCTCGGGGTATGCCTTCGTTAAGGGCGTTCGCGACGCGCTCCTCGTCGGTCGGTTCGCCCCAGACCATTGGGCGCACCACTTTCTGGTAAAAGAAGCTCCAGATGAAGAGGTCGCCGAGCCGCGTGTCGGCAAATTCCTCGAACCAGCGAGCGCGCGCGCGGTCTTTGGGGCCGGCGGGGAAGAGCGGGTGCCCGTCATAAGCCTCATCGAGATAGGCGCAAATCACCGAGGAATCGCTGATGGTGAAATCGCCGTCGATCAGCACCGGAATCCGGCGCAGCGGGCTTAGGCGCTCGAACTCATCATTGCCGAAGAAGGGAGTGATCGGGTCGACTTCGTAGGACAGCCTCTTCAGGTTCAAGCAAGCGAGGACCTTGCGGACATAGGGACTGACGAAGCTGCCGATGATCTTCATGGCGCTCGCTTTAGGCTGTTGACGGCAATTCCACCACCTCAACCCAACCATTTTCGAACGTCAGTCCCACGGTCAGCAGGGCGCGGAAGGCATTGTAACCGCCGGTCCCCGGATGGAAGGCATGAAAGAATAGCTGAGGCTTGCCGTCGAGTCCCGGCGCGACCGAGGCATGGCCGGGGGCCGTCCATTCCTTACTCGATCTTAGAATGGGTGCGCCCTGCTTCGTGTAAGGGCCGAGCGGGTGGTCAGCGGCCGCGACCCCAATGCCGTATGACGGTGTCGAAAAATCGTTACCTGCATAGAACAACCAGTAGCGCCCGTGCTGACGGGTCACGAAAGGGCCCTCGATCAAATGGCCTTCCCAGTCGAGATCGTTGCACAGGACCATCGTGTCCTCGCCAATCAATGATCGCCCATCATCGGCAAGGCGCTGTCCACGAATCGGGGTCGTCATCGCTTCCAGAATCGTATTGGCCAGGCCAAATTTGGCGAGGGCACGCCGCACCCTTTCCCAGTTGGCAAGCGCGGCCTCGATCAGCGGTTGCATCAGGAAAAAGCGAATCATCGGTCGTTGCAGATTCGCCCAGTGGACAATCGCAGCTGAAAAGGCGGCCGTGCGCCGATCTTCATCGCGCTCGAACAACCCTGCGATCAGCTCCGGATGCGAACGCAGCAACATCGCGAGCGGCCGGGGCCAGATGCTGTTTCGGTCGTCTTTCCAAAACAGATATTTTTCACCGCTAAGCTCGACGAAGATATGGGAGTCGATCACTCCGCCGCTCATCTGCGGCTGCTCGGGATCGTAGCCGAGGCCGGTCGTGTCGACCGGCTTTCCGGTAATGAGCGGTTCTCCGTTATCTACCCAAGGCCCAAGCGGAGTTCCGCTCCGCGCAAGACCGATGGCGAGGGCGTTGTTGACCTGCCGCGCAGTGAAGCAGAGCCAATATTCGTCGCCCGCCTTCTCCATCTCAGGCGCCCAGAAATCGGCAATATTACGACCTTTCGCGGCCCATGATGGCCCGCGATCGGCGGGAAAGACGAAGCCCTGCAACTCCCAATGTTGCAGGTCGTTCGAATGAAGGATCGGGAAGGCGTCCGGAGCGTCGTTCGACGTTGCGAGGAGATAATAGCCCTCGTCGGTCTTCAGGACCGCCGGGTCGCCGTACCCGACGAGGATCTGCGGATGGATGTTGTCAGTAAGAAGTGGTCGCCAGCGGATCGTCGGCGCCGGATGGTCTACCGGATCGGCGAAAATATGCGGGACGCGCGTTCCGAAATCGCGCGACAGACTGCGGTAGAATTCGGCAAATGCCTGCTGTGTCCCTGTGGGGATGGAATAGGACTGTAGTTTCCCGGCCGAGTTGCAAACTTCGATGCGGAAGCCGTCGCCAGCATCGCAAGGATTCACGCTGAACTCGAGAGCCGCAACTGTGCTCATGCGCCGTGGATACGAGGGCCTTGTTCCCAAGAGAACCCCTTCCGGCGAAGGGCGGCCGTCCCTATGGTTTGCTCGTGGCGCGAGCGGATCACGTCTTGGCGATCGATCAGGGCACGACCTCGACGCGTGCGATCCTGTTCGATGCCGCAGGGCGCATAATTGCGATCTCCCAGCGCGAGCTTCCCCAGCATTACCCCTCGCGCGGCTGGGTCGAGCAGGACCCCGACCGCATCTGGAGCGACACGCTCGACGTCGCGCGTGAAACCCTCGGTTCAAGCGGCGTTGATGTCAGTCGCGTTGCCGCCATCGGGATCACCAATCAGCGCGAAACCGTGGTCGTTTGGGACCGAGCCACGGGGGAGCCGATCTACCGAGCGATCGTTTGGCAGGATCGCAGGACCGCGGATGCTTGCGCCCACCTCAAAGCCGAAGGCGTAGAGCCGCTGGTTCGCGATCGGACGGGCCTTCTCCTCGACCCTTATTTCTCGGCAACGAAGATCGCCTGGGTCCTGGATCACGTGACTGGCGCGCGCGTGCGAGCGGAAGCCGGCGAACTCGCTTGCGGCACGATCGACGCTTTCCTCCTCTGGCGACTGACCGGCGGACGAGTCCACGCGACCGATGTCACCAACGCGGCACGGACATCGCTGTTCGACATTCACGAACAGCGCTGGGACGCTGAACTCTGCAGCCTGTTCCAAGTCCCCGAAGCGCTCCTCCCGGACGTGCACGACAATAGCTACCTCTTCGGTCTCACCGCACCTGGCCTGCTCGATCGGCAACTACCGATCGCCGGCATGGCGGGCGACCAGCAAGCCGCCTTGTTTGGCCAAGCATGCTTCGCTTCGGGAATGGCCAAATCCACCTACGGCACTGGCTGCTTCATGCTGGTCAACATCGGAACGAGCGCCGTTGCATCGACGCATCGGCTACTGACCACGCCGGCCTATCGCATCAATGGCCAGACAACCTATGCATTAGAAGGTTCGATCTTCATCGCTGGAGCTGCGATCCAATGGCTGCGCGACAGGCTCGGAGTCATTGCCGACGCATCAGAAACGAAAAGTCTGGCAACGAGGGTTCCCGATAGCCACGGTGTCTACATGGTTCCGGCATTTGTCGGTCTCGGAGCGCCGCACTGGGACCCGGAAGCGCGAGGCGCGATCTTTGGTCTCACTCTGGATGCTTCCGTTGCTCATCTCGCCCGCGCCGCGCTCGAGGCAGTAGCCTATCAAACACGTGATCTTATCGTAGCCGTGTCGAATGATTGCCGCGCGCCTCTTACGGCAATGCGGGTCGACGGGGGGATGGCCGCGAACGAGTGGCTCTGCCAATTCCTCGCGGATATTCTGGATCTGCCGGTGGAGCGGCCGCAGAACCTGGAAACGACCGCGCTCGGAGTTGCGTTTTTCGCCGGGCTCGCGACGGGGGTTTGGAACGATATCGAGGAGCTTTCGCGCATCTGGAAACAGCTGGACTGCTTTGCCCCGCGAATGGACTCCGATCAGCGGCAAAGGCTGGTAGACGGCTGGAATGCGGCGCTCGCGAAGACGCTTGGCGGCGTTTGGATGCCCCGCGTGGATTCGAACCACGATTGACGGAGTCAGAGTCCGTAGTCTTACCATTAGACGACGGGGCAGCGCCGAAGGCCGGGGAGATAGAAACCGGCCTTTGCAGTGTCAACGCTAGCCGCCGGCCTTGCCCCAACACCTAAAATTGTGATTAAACCCGGATCAAGTCAGCCGCGTATCCGCGCGGTGAAGGACAGAAACGGGCGTGTCAAATGGCGCAGCATGTCGCCAGTACGCCGGCTCCGCAGCAGGGTTATTCTGCGCAGGGCAGGCCGTCGGAACCGAGACCGCCACGGCGGCGGGATTCGCATCGTCACACTTATGGCGCGATCGACCTCGGCACGAACAACTGCCGCCTTCTTGTCGCACGGCCTCATGAGGGCGGCTTCACCGTTATTGACGCCTTTTCGCGCATCGTCCGGCTCGGCGAAGGGCTGTCCCAGACCGGCCGCCTGTCGGACGCAGCAATGGACCGATCTATCGGAGCGCTTGCGATCTGCGCGGAAAAGCTGAGGCGTCGCAACGTCTCGCTGTCACGTTCGGTCGCGACCGAAGCTTGCCGTCGAGCTTCGAATGGGCACGAGTTCGTCGAGCGTGTCCGCAGCGAAATCGGGCTTGTCCTCGACATTATCGAGCCGCAGGAGGAGGCCCGGCTTGCCGTCCTCGGCTGTCACAAGCTTCTCGAACCGGGCGATGGACCGGCTCTAATCTTCGACATCGGCGGCGGCTCGACCGAACTGGTGCTTGTCGAGCAGGGCGAGGGCGGACCCAAGATTCACAGCTGGTGGAGCGCTCCGTGGGGCGTGGTCTCGCTAACCGAAAGCGAGGGGAGCGAAGCACTGGAAGGCCGGGACCGGATCGCCGCCTACAAACGGATGCGCGAGCGCGCGCGGCGTGCCTTCGCGAATTTCGCCACGATGCTGCCTCAACAAAAGGACGGAATTCGCCTTTTGGGCACCAGCGGGACAGTAACGACGCTCGCCAGCGTGCACCTGGCGTTGCCCTCCTACGACCGCCGTGCCGTCGACGGGCTCCACGTTCCGATCGCGGCGATGCAGAAGATCAGCACCATGATCGCGAGCATGGATTATGAGGAGCGATCGAACCTCCCCTGTATCGGCAGTGATCGCGCCGATCTGGTCGTCGCCGGCTGCGCCATTCTCGAGGCAATCATGGAGATTTGGCCGGCCAAGAACCTGGGTGTTGCCGACCGCGGCATCCGAGAGGGTATCCTCAGATCGCTGATGGCGCGCGACGGCTGGCAGCTGTGAGGCGGCTGAAAACCGCCAAGGGCCGCAAAGATTCGTCGACGCGTTGGCTGGAGCGGCAACTCAACGACCCTTACGTGCGGCGTGCCAAGGCCGAGAATTACCGCAGTCGCGCCGCTTATAAGTTGCTCGAGCTCGACGAGCGTTTTGGACTGTTGAAAGGCGCCAAATCCGTCGTCGACCTCGGAATTGCACCAGGCGGATGGAGCCAGGTGGTTCGTCGCCGCGCGCCGCAGGCCAAGGTGGTGGGTATCGACCTACTTCCGACGGACCCGATCGAAGGGGTCGCTATTCTGCAGATGGACTTCATGGACGAGCACGCGCCCAATCAACTGAAGGAAGCGCTTGGTGGGCAGGCGGATCTCGTCCTGTCGGATATGGCAGCCAACACCGTCGGGCACCAACAGACGGATCACCTGCGCACCATGGCCCTCGTCGAAGCCGGACTTGAGTTCGCAAGGGAAGTGCTGCGGCCCGGGGGAGCCTATGTCGCCAAGGTGCTCGCCGGAGGCGCCGACCACGATCTCGTCGCCGAGCTCAAGCGCAGATTCAGCTCGGTCAAGCACGCGAAGCCGCCCGCCAGCCGCAAAGATTCGAGCGAATGGTACGTCGTCGCTCAGGGTTTCAAGGGCGAGGCGAGTTCCTAGCTCTTTGCCCGCGCAGCCGCGATCGCCTGCTTCAGCGTATCGTAGCCGACCGCCCCGTTCAGCACCCGGTCGCCGACCACGAATAGCGGCGTGCCGGTTGCTCCGAGTTGGCCGGCGAGCGAGAAGTTGCGCTTCAGCTCCGCCTCGGTGCCGGGATCATTCTGCGGCTGGGTGGATATTCCGGCGGCCTGGGCCGCGGTTGCGATCGTCTCCGGAGCGGGCCGACCGGCTTTCCAAAGCGTGTCATGGAATTGTGCGAACCGGCCCAGTTTCGACGCTTGGAGTGATAATCGCGCCGCCGTCAGGCTCTCCGGTCCGAGAATCGGAAGCTCCCTGTAGACGACACGCAGGCCCTTATCCTCCTGCAGCAGCCGGTCGACGTGCGGGTTGCTCGCCTTGCAGTAAGGGCAGGCGTAATCGAAAAACTCCACCAGCGTCACTTCCGGCTTCGCCGCGCCCTTCCACGACGTTCCGAATGGAGTTTCGATCGCAATGCGATTTGACGCGATCGCCGGCGCATATTGCGCATCGCGCAGCGCGTCCGCTGCGTCAGCGAGGATTTGGGGGTCCGCCAGCATGCCCTGACGCACAATCCGGCTGCTGAGGAATTGCGGCGCGGCGAAAACAAGCAGGACTGCCGTCACCAGCGACCCGACCATTCCCCCCGCGACCGCCACCGCCCACGGCGACGATCTTTTCACCTGATCCACTGGTCTGGTTTCTCTTCCCTGTAGCGTTTGTCTTTTTTTGCCAGTTCGGCGCGAGATACCATGGCGATGTCCTGCGCCCGAAGATAGTCAGGAGTTCCAGGCGGAATTCCCGCCATTGCCAATCTTGCGCTGGAGAAGGCGAGCTTTGGGTTCGCTTCGAGATTGCTGCGTTCGGCGGTCGCCAGAGCGGCCCGCGCCTCGTCCCCCTCGCGGTCGTAGATGATTCCGAGCTGGTACCAGGCGAAGGGGTTCTGGTTGTCACGGTTCACCGCCACCTTCAGAACCTGTTTGGCTTCGGGGAAATTCTTCGGGTCCTCGGTCGCGACCAGTGCGTGGCCGAGCATTGAGGCGATCAGCGGCATGTCTCCGGATCGCTGCGTCGCCTCCCTAAGCGGCGGGATCGCCTCTTTTGGCTTCCCGCCCTCAAGGAGGATCTGACCCTTGAGCTCCAAGAAGAACGGGTCGTGCGGATCAACCGCCAGAAGCGCGTCCGCTTCCGCGAGCGCTTTGTCGGGATAGCCGCTCAAATGATAAGCATACGCGCGAGCGTAGTGCGCCGGAACGCTTTGGTCGCTCTCTGGATATTTGATCACTGCGCGCTTCGGATCGATATAGCCGTTAAGCTTCGCCTTCACTCGCTCAAAACGCGCTTCGAGGTTGGGATCGATCGGCTTGTCCCAGGCCGGATCGGATCTGAAGGTCTGCTCCAGCGCCTGGATACGCTCGGAATCGAGCGGGTGGGTCCGGTCGTAGCTGTCCTTGGCGTAGATCGCGAGGCGATATTCCTGGTTCTGTAGCTTGGCGAAGAACTGCAGCATGCCCTTTCCGCTGATGCCAGCAGCGTGGAGATATTTCACCGCGGCCTGGTCAGCCGACGCTTCCTGCGTGCGGGTAAATGCGAGGAACTGACTGAGTGCGGCTTGCTGACCGGCCATCATGATGCCCATGCCGGCGTCCCCGGCTCCGGCGGCAATAGCGAGCGCACCGAGCACCATCGTCGCGATCGTGATCCCAGTCGCTTCCTTCGCTCCTTGCTGCAGCCGGATTGAATGGCCGCCGGCGACGTGACCGAGCTCATGCGCAATCACGCCCTGCAGCTGATTGACGTTGTCGACGGCCTGAATGAGACCCGACTGAATGTAGACATATTGTCCGCGGTCAACGAAGGCATTGATCTCGGAATCGTTGAGCAGCACCACGTTGACGTTGTTGGGGTCAAGCCCAGCCGCCTCGATGAGCGGGCGAGATATGTCCTTGAACAGGAGCTCGGTTTCACTGTCGCGTAAAACAGACGCATCTGCTTCTTGGGCGACCGCAGGACGCGCCGTTGCAACGGTGAGCAGGAGCGCAAGCATCAGCAGGCGCGCGAAACGTGCGACCGGCGAGTTCATCACCCGCCGCTTACCATTTTTACGCCTGAACCCGGGATGAAAATAGCGCCTCCCCCGTTTCGGGGGAGAATTCCATCAACCAAACGTTCGCTGCCACCAACCGCGGCGCGGCTCGTCGCTTTCGTCGGCCGCGTCGTTGTTCGCTGCCGCGAGGACAGCGTGATCGGGCGCATGCAAATCAGTCTTACCGGCATCTCGCTCCTCAGCCTTGGACTTGCGCTTGCGACGCGGCTTCGGATGAGGTGCGGCCTCGTCAGTCGATTTTGCCGGGAGAGCATCTGCTGGTCCGGGCTCCGCCACAGGTGCATTGGCCTTCGTAGCAGGCTTCTTCGATCGACGGGCTTTGGGTCGAGGCTCTTCAAGAGGCTGGGTATCGGTGATCGGCGGCTCATCGTCGATCGGGCGCTCAACCATCGGCGAGCTGTCCGGCTCCACCGTCGGCTCAGCCGGTTCGGCCTCCATGCCTTCGATCTGGCTCGCCGAAGGCTTGCGACCGCGGCGACGTCGGCGTGACCGTCCTCCGTCCGCTGTTGGCTCACCAGCCGGCTTGTCGGCTGCTTGGCTCGGAGCTTCCGACTCGATGGGCGCTGCGGTTTCCGTCACAGGCTCCGCTTCCGTCCCATCCCTGCGGCCACGACCGCCGCGCCGCCGGCGGCGCCGCCGACGCCCTTGTCGCTCGCCCTGCGGGGGGGTGGCTTCGACCTCTTCCTCCTCCTCGAGCGAGACTTCGATTTCCTCTTCGTCTTCCGGCTCAACCACCGGTCCCTCAACCCGCGGGACTGCCGTAGGCCGCGGGCCCGAGCTCTCGACGGTCATCCGCGCGCCCTCAAAGCTCTCGTCGATCGCGACCTCGATCGAGACTGCATAGCGCTGTTCGATATCGGCCAGCTCCGAACGCTTTTTGTTGAGCACGAAAACGGCGGCTTCCCGTCCGGCGCGCAGCAGGATCTTGTCGCCCCGGCCGCGTGCCGCCTCATCTTCGATGATCCGAAGGGCGGACAAGCCGGCCGAGGCGGCGGTCCGCATCAGACCGGTACCCTCGCAGTGCGGGCATGGCTTGGTCGAAGCTTCGAGTACACCCGTACGGAGACGCTGACGGCTCATTTCCATGAGGCCGAAGCTCGAGATTCGACCGACCTGGATTCGTGCGCGGTCGTTCTTCAGCGCCTCCTTCATGGCCTTCTCGACTTTTCGCACGTGGCTCGACTGCTCCATGTCGATGAAGTCGATGACGATCAGGCCCGCCATGTCACGAAGCCGCAGCTGCCGTGCGATTTCGCCAGCCGCTTCCACGTTCGTGCTGAATGCAGTCTGCTCGATATTATGCTCGCGCGTCGAGCGACCGGAGTTGATGTCGATGGAGACCAGGGCCTCAGTCGGGTTGATGACCAGATATCCACCGGACTTTAGTTGCACGATCGGCTGGTACATGGCGCTCAGCTGATCCTCCACGCCGTAGCGCTGGAACAGCGGAGTGGTCTCGCTGTGTTGCTTCACACGGCGGACGTGACTCGGCATCAGCAGCTTCATGAAGCCGCGTGCGGCCTTGTAGCCTTCGTGCCCCTCCACGATGACCTCGTCGATCTCGCGGTGATAGAGGTCGCGGATCGCCCGTTTGATGAGATCGCTGTCCCTATAGATGAGCGCCGGAGCAGTGCTTCCGAGAGTCCGTTCGCGGATTTCGTCCCAAAGCCGCGCCAGATAGTCGAAGTCGCGCTTGATCTCGGTCTTCGTGCGGGAAAGGCCCGCGGTGCGGACTATGAGGCCCATTGTCGATGGCAACTTCAGATCCGTCATGATGGACTTCAGCCGCTTGCGGTCCGCGCCGTTCGAGATCTTACGGCTGATTCCGCCGCCATGACTCGTGTTCGGCATGAGCACGCAATAGCGGCCAGCTAGGCTCAAATAGGTGGTTAGAGCAGCGCCCTTATTCCCGCGCTCCTCCTTCACGACCTGGACGAGCAGAACCTGTCGGCGCTGGATCACGTCCTGGATCTTGTACCGGCGGCGGAGGGCCTGGCGCTTCTTCCTCAGCTCGTCGGCAGCGGATTCGTCGACCGGCGAACGATTGGAGCCGGTGCCCGTTTCCGTGGTCGTCGCTGCGGCCTCGACCACTTCTCCTTCCTCGGCTGGTTCTTCCTCGGGCTCGCCTTCCTCGACGTCCTCCAGCTCCGCCGAGCGTAGCCGCTCTTCCTCAGCCGCATGCTCGGCTTCCTCGCGCAGAAGGGCTTCGCGATCCGCCTTCGGGATCTGGTAGTAATCGGGATGGATTTCCGAGAAGGCCAGGAAGCCGTGGCGGTTTCCGCCGTAATCGACGAACGCCGCCTGAAGCGATGGCTCTACTCTGGTAACCTTGGCGAGATAGATATTGCCTTTGAGCTGCTTGTGCTCGGCGGATTCGAAGTCAAACTCCTCGATCCGGTTCCCTTTGATGACCGCGACCCGGGTCTCCTCCGGGTGGCGCGCGTCGATCAGCATGCGCATGGACATTGAAATTTCTCCGAGCGCGCGGAGGCAGCGATGAAATGCTGTCGCGCGCGATGATTAAGGCCACGCCTGGCGGCACGGAGCCACCGGCGACGGCAGGATTTAGGATTAGTGCCTCTGCGGCATGTGCCAAGCTGCGTCCTGGCGCAGTAACCACGCCCGTCGGCTCAGCAGGGAGCGGACGAAGGGCGTTCTGTGGCGTCATGCAAGCGTCAACCTCGTGAAGCCGCGGCCATCGCACAGGCTGCGGCACGTCCCCCGGCGGATGCCGAAGACAATCTGGGTTAGCATCCGGCGTGCTGCACCGCAACTGCGGGTCAGCTGGCCGACAGTATCAGTGGTGGATAATTTCCCCTTTACCTTTTTCGCGTGATAAGCTGCTTTCGCTTCAAGGGGTTGGGTGACTTTAGTGAAGAGCGGTCGGCCGGACAGCAGGACAATTGCGGGAGTGGCGCTTTCCGTCGCCGCTGCCGGCGCGCTCGTCCTTGCTGTGGGATCGAGCCGAAGCGGCGCGGCTGCGACGGGCGACGGCGCGGCGACCATCGGCGAGGCCCGGCAGGCAAGCCTCACCATCGCGTTGCCGACACCGGTCAACGACCGAATCTATGGCGCGCCGGCCACGCGTGGACGTCCGATCGTCGTCATCGACGCGGGTCACGGAGGACGCGACCCCGGAGCCCAAAGCGTCTCCGGAGATCTCACCGAGAAACAATTGACGCTCGCATTTGCCCGGGACCTTCGTGACAAGCTCGTTGAGCGTGGTCGCGTGCGGGTCGCAATGACCCGTGACAACGATAGCTATTTGACTCTCGAGGACCGCGCCGCCGTGGCGCGACGGCTCAATGCGGGGATGTTCGTATCGCTCCACGTGGACAGTGCGCCCAATCCGTTGGCGCGGGGGGCGACCATCTATTCTCTTTCCGACATCGCTTCTGACGCGGAAGCAGCCCGCTTCGCCACGGCCGAGAATGGCGGTGGGCCGACCATGGCGAACGACAACGACTCGGTCGAGACGATGCTGTCCGACCTGGCGTTCCGCGCCCAAATGAGCGCGTCTGCCGACCTCGCCACCAGGCTCGTTCGCAAATCCGCGGGGAGGTTCGAGCTGCGCCCCAATCCGCATCGCTTCGCCGCCTTCCATGTGCTGAGACGCTCGGGCGCTCCGGCCGTCCTGTTCGAAGCGGGCTATCTCAGCAATGT
>JBKPLG010000125.1:0-9379 GCA_046731515.1 Pseudomonadota bacterium
ATCCGCAGTGTGGCCTCGGAGCGATCGAACTCCGACCAATCGGCATCGGCCAGCTCCTTCAGTCGCTGGCCCGTCAGAATCAGAAGCCTGATGAGCGGTCCGAACGGCTGCCCGAGGCGGCCGGCAGCCTCAAATGCGAGACGCAGCTCCCAGTCGGCGAGCACGTGGTCCCGGCTCGGCGGAAGGGGCGGCGCCTCCATGCCTTCCAAGGGGCTGCGCTCGAGGTCCTCCTCGCTCACCGCCCAGCGAAACAGCCGCCGCAGGATCGCATAGAGCTTGCGCCGGCTGGCGATCTTGCCGCGCAAGGTCTCGAGCACGGCCTTGATGTCGCTTCGGGTGATGTCGGGGAGCGGCTTGTCGCGAAGGATAGGGATTGCGTAGCGTCTCAATTCCCACTGCGCATCCTTCCACGAGCGTTCCCAGCGCTCTTTCAGGTAATTGTCGATGAACCGGTCGACGTATGACGAGAAGCCGAGATCCTGCGCCCGCCTCGCCTTTTCCCGCTTGGCCTCGGCGACGTCGATCCCCTGCCCCACCTGCAGCAGCAGGCGCTTGGCCTCGGTGCGTGCCGTCTCGGGGGTCCAGGGCGAGCCGTGCTTGCCGATCGTCAGCCGCCTAACCTTCGCACCGCGGCCGCCGATGCGGTACTGGATGAGGTACGACTTCGCGCCCGACGCGGTCGCCTTGACTCCGAAGCCGCGGACGACCGTGTCCCACAGGAACTGCTCGCCGACGGCGGGCGAGAGGCCATCGACGCTACTCTTGGTGATCTGTGCTGATGGCATTCCACGCTCCCAAAAAAGTAATCACCCGGTAATCACCGTAGCGGGAAGTAAGGGAACGAAAAGGGAACTACGGGAACTCATCCACAGGATATCTCAAGGACTTAGCCGAAACGCACTCTTGCCGGGCTCCGCCTTTTAATCAGTAGGTCGCAGGTTCGAATCCTGCTGGGCTCACCAATACTCAGTATGAATTTTGTGCTGCTGGGGTCGCGAAGAGCAATCACCGGGTCATCACGCCACACGCCCTTCAAGTCGCGGCGGAAGCATCCCGATCCGCTCTTTTAAGACCGTCAGCGAATGAGCGTATTCGACCCATTGCGGACATTGGCATTTATGTTGGTATAATGTCCGCTCACAGTAGGGCAGGTAAGTGGCCAGCGTTTTTGTCAGCTATGCTCGTGAGGCACGAGGCGTACCAAATCAGCTGCCAGGAGCGCTGAAATTGCTTCTGTGATCAACGCGGTGGACGTCGTAGAACTCAGCGCCCTCAGGTCGGATGGGCCTTCCGCCATCGGATTGGTAATCGGCACCAGGCCTGAAGTCATCAAGTTGGCTCCTGTCGCAAAGGCTCTTGCTGCGCGCGGCCTGCTTCCGTCCCTGATCTTCACCGGGCAACATGCGGTAGACCCGCGAGACTTCGGGCTCGCAAATTTTCCACGCATTCAGCTTGACTGCCCCGGGAAGTTGTATCCGCATACCCATGTCCGCGCAGTAACCGCAGCCATACTCAAGCTTTTGGGGGCTGCTCCAAACATGCTCATCGTCCAGGGCGACACCTCTACCGCGCTTGGCGGGGCGCTTGCCGGCTTCACAGCGAAGGTGCCGGTTGCGCATGTCGAAGCGGGTCTGCGCACGCACGATCCTTCGTTGCCCTGGCCGGAAGAAGAGTATCGCGTGGCCATCGACGCGAACGCGGATCTGCTGTTCGCGCCGACTCAAACCGCTGCTGCGAACCTTGTCGCCGAAGCTGTCCCAGGCGAGATTCACATCACCGGCAATACGAGCATCGATGCAGTGCTAGCGATCGAGGCCGAGCTCCCGCCCCGCCTGGCGCCGAATACCGTCCCGCGAGTGCTTGTGACCTGTCATCGAAGGGAGAATTGGGGCGAGGGCCTTAAATCCATTGCCGCCGCGCTCCTGGATCTTGCGCGTGATGTAACGGTCGAGATTGCTGTCGTGCTTCATCCCAACCCTCATGTTGCCGCAAACATGCGCCGCCTGCTCTACCAGGCGCCCAACGTGTCTCTTCTTGAGTCGTGCGATCATCGCCAACTTATTCGATTGATGCGCGAATCCGATCTCGTGCTGAGCGATTCCGGCGGGATTCAGGAAGAGGCGCCGGCCCTCGGCGTTCCGCTGTTTGTTTTGCGTGAGAAGACGGAGCGCCCCGAAGGAATAGCAACCGGCAATATTCGGCTGGTGGGCACATCCACCGAACGGATCGCAACGGAGACTCGGCGATTGCTGAGTGATCCGCGCGCCCGCGCCGTCATGGGTTGTAAAGCCTTCCCTTACGGCGACGGACGTGCAGCGTCGCATATTGCAGCAATCATCGAACAATGGCTGGAGACGCGCGCACTTTAGTGTCGCGCATCCCCAGGTTTTCCGCGAAAACGCTGCTTGCCAGTCAACCCTTCAGGGGGTGACTGAGACCGGCGGCCGGATCTGACCGAGTCACCGACTGAATCGTCGACCGCCGTCGCACACGTCGCAGAATGCCGAGTGCGAACGGTCTGGCCGCGGACGGCGACGCGAGTGCGAACAACGTCGCCGCCAAAGCCAATAAGTCATCGCCAACAGTGGCGTTGCGCGAATATTCGATGCTGATACGATTACGCAGCGGCATGACGCAGCGGAGATAAATGTCGGTCGGATCTTGCGCGCCGGTGATTAGTTCGGTCTCGCGGTACAGAAAGAACAAGGTACCGGGATCGGTGATGCCCGGCGTAAGGACACGCATCGTTGCGGCCTGACGTTTGTAAGCCGCCGCATGCGAAGGAAATTCGGGCCGTGGTCCGACCAACCTCATCTCGCCGCGGAGGACGTTGATTAGCTGTGGCAGCTCATCAAGACGATAGCGTCTCAGCCATCGTCCTAAACGCGAGATTCTGCCATCGTCGCCCGGGGTGATCTGCAGCGCACCATCGGCCGGTTCGTTGCGCATGGTGCGGAATTTGATCATTTGGAACGTCGTGCCGTTCCTGCCAACGCGAGTGTGTCGAAAGACCACCGGCGTGCCGTCGCATAGCAATACCAACAGTCCGATCGAAATCAGCAATGGCCCCGCCACCAACAAGAGCAGGAGATTCAGCCAGCGGCTGACGAACCGCCGTTGTTGCGCGCAACGATCGAGGCCGGCGTCGTTGCTCATCCCGCTGCCTCGCAATAGATCTCAGTCAACAACGAGGCGACGCGATCGATCCCGAACTGCGCGACAACCCGGTCGCGAGCTCCTTGACCCAAGGATCGCCGCAGCCCCGCGTCGTTCATCAGACGAACAATGGCGGCGCGAAAGCTCTCAGGTTCGCGTGCCCGCGCCACTAGACCTGTAAGCTCATGCTTGTTGACGTGCTGAACGCCGGTGGGGACGTCGCTCGTGATTAGCGGCAACTGGTTGAGTGCCGCTTCAAGCAAAACTACTCCGAAAGTCTCAGCCGGATGTCCCGATGGCAGCACAAAGAAATCAGCTGCCTGGTAAAGTGCGCGGAGCTCGCTTTCGTCCACAGCGCCTGCAAATACGACGCGAACCTCGGATAATGTCGCGGCCTGCTTCCGCAAGGCAGCTTCGAACGGCCCTGCGCCGACGATCACTAGCGTTATGTCGAGACCATCGGTTGCCCGGAGCAGAACGTCGAGATCCTTGTAATACACCAAGCGACCGACGAAGAGGGCAATCATCTTGCCCCGGCCGAGCGTCTCGCGCAGCTTGTCGGCGACCGCCAATATCTGCTCGGATGCATTCCATTCAGCGATGTCTATGCCGAGCGGCACGACCACGACCCGGTCCCGGTAGGACCGGAGGATAGTTGAGTAATCGGCAAGCTGTGGCGAGCTTGCCAATATGAACCGCGCTCGCTCGTAGAACGCGCGCTGAAACGGTGCAAAGCCTCGTCGGAGCAGACGCTGCCGCCAAATGTCCATGTGATGGGTTATGACCATCGTTCGGTCTCGGAGCGTCCGAACCGCCGCCAATTCACCCGAAGGAAACGGCGCATGAAAGTGGAGAACCTCCATTGACGAAGCCTTCATTGTTCGTCCGAGTCCGCAGGTAATTGGGTTGGCAGCAACACGTGCCAGCGTGGTGACGCGACGGACACGAATGCCATCGACCCAATCCTCTCGCGCCACGGCTCGACCAGATTGACCGACAATCACTTCTACATCGACGCCCGACATCGTGAGCTGACGCGCGACCGCGCGCATCTGGGTTTCGACGCCCCCGATGTGCGGGAAGTAAAGCTTGCCAATCTGCGTCACGCCGATCCGCCCGCTCGGGCTCACGCAGCGACCCCAACCTCAGCAGTCGTCTGAGTGCGCAGATCCTGACGAAGCCAGTCAATATATTCCTCCAGCCCTTGCTGGAGCGGTTTTGTTGGTCGCCAGCCCAATAGGCGCTGGCCCTTGGCAATCGAAATGCTGGCATGACGGAAGCTCGCCACTCGTTCGGGCGTCGTGACCGTGCCGGTCTCTCCGACCAACATGAGAATGCGCCGAGCCAGGCTGTTAATTGATTCTTCCGTGCCGGAGGCCACGTTTATGGCATGACCGACCGCCGCAGGGCTTAACGCGGCGAGCATATTAGCGCGCACGACATCGCTGACATGAACGAAGTCGCGGGTTTGCTCACCATTGCCGTGAACCTCAAGCGGTCTGCCCTCGAGAGCTGCGCGCGAAAATATTCCGAGCACGCCCGAGCCGTGCGCGTCGCGCTGACGTGTCCCGTAAACATTGCTGTAGCGGAGGCGCACGGTTCGCAAACGTCCCGTGTCGGAGAAAAGCTTGCAGTAGGCCTCCGCTGTGAGTTTGCTTGCGGCATAGGGTGACAACAAGCTCTGCTGAGTCTCGAGGGACGGAAGGTCTTCGGTGCGGGGACCGACTGAGGGAGCATCGCCATAGAGATTGGTCGATGACAGCACGAGCCGCTGCACACCCGCTTGCTCGGCATCGCAGAGAAGGCCAAGTGTGCCGCGCGCGTTGACATCGAAGTCAAACATGGGCTCTGAAACTGCGCGCGCAGGATTGATCTGGGCTGCCATGTGGAACACGATCTCCACGCCTTCGAGTGCCTGCTTGCGGATTGTCTGGTCGCGGATGTCCGCAACGATTAGCGGGACGTCGGGGTCTAGATTCGACCGCCTGCCATTGCTCAAGTCGTCGAGCGTGCGAACATTGGCGCCGTAGGTTCGCAAGCTATCGACCAAATGAGAGCCGACAAAGCCAGCGCCCCCTGTTACGAGCACGCTGCGGCCTGTGAAGTTAGTCATGTCAATTTTATTTCGAGGCAGATTGACCTCCTAGAAGGGCTTGCTGGACGGCACTGGCGAGCCGCAGATTGCCATCGTGACTCAAATGGACGCCATCGATCAGGTGACGATGCTCAATAACGGGTGCGATATCAATGAGTTCGGCCGGATAGGCGGCACGCAATCGACGGTTGTATTCGTCGATCAGGTCCTGGGCACTCTGGTCATACCAGAGGAAGTGACGACTAACGTCGACCGGAGGAATCGTGCATACATACACGCGCTTGCCAAGCATGCGGCAGACCGTGACAATCTGGCGCACGTTGTCTTCGTAGATCTCAGGTGGGATGCGCAAGCGGCTGTCGTTGGTTCCGATCAGCAGCACAACTCCATAGATATCAGGGTACCGATTGACGATCGGGTAGCAATCGCGAGCCAGCTCGGACGAAGAGCGGCCGTTGAACCCCTCAGTAATGCAGTGCCAGAACTCGCCCGTTGACTTGGACATCAACGCGCCAAGCTCGAGAGGGTAATTTCTTAAGTAAGGGTCGCGGGCCCCAAAAGTGAGGCTGTCTCCCAGGCAAAGAAGCAAGCTATAGATCATATTTCCTTCTTACCCTGGTAACCTCGCTGCCGCCGCTGGTCAGAAGGGGAAGCTTCTAAAAAGCTTGGACGCGAAGCAACCACAAGTTTAACAACAATTTAACAATAGTTCGGGCCTGCGGTGTCGCGCAAGACGCATCAGCGGTTTCTTCATTCACCCAAAGCGGACTTCGAGCTGGACCACTGCAATCGAATCATCCACCATTGACGATGTTCATGCGGTGATACGCCTCGCCCATTTTCACCCTTATCGAAAGGTGATCGCGATTCATAAATCGTTATGTTAATACGGTTAACGGGGGACCGAAGGGGGCGGGTATGGCGAAGCTTGCCCAGTTGCAGCGGCCAGGTCGCGCAGGAGAGGAATCGGAGCCGCAGGCTCAACGGTTAATACCGCCGCACCTCTATTTCGCTTTCCTTAGCTATAGCCATGTCGATGCCGGTTGGGGCGAATGGCTACACGATGCGCTCGAGAAATTCCGAGTACCCTATTCGCTCGCAGGTCGCCTGACGCCTCAGGGCATTGTCCCCAAGCGGCTCACCCCGATTTTCCGGGACCGCAAAGAGCTGGCCGCATCCGGGGATCTCGGGACGGAAATCCGCGAAGCGCTGGCGGCGTCGCGTTTTCTGATCGTGCTATGCTCTCCGGCCGCTGCGAACTCGCGATGGACCAACGCGGAGATCGACAGCTTCAAGCGGCTTCGACCTGACGGGTGCGCGCTTGCAGTAATCGTCGACGGCGAGCCGTTCGCCAGCGAGATCAGCGACCATGAGGCGGACGAATGCCTGCCGCCGGCTTTGCGCATTCGCTACGATCATCGCGGCCGCCCGACGACGAAACGTGCGGAGCCGCTTTGCGCAGACTTGCGTGAAAACCGGGATGGCAAGCGCCTCGGATTCCTAAAGCTGGTTGCGGGAATGCTCGGCGTCGGCCTCGATGACCTCGTTCAGCGCGAGGTCGTGCGCCGGCAGCGAAGGTTCGCAGTCGTCTCGGCCGCATCTGTTGCCGGCATGGCAGTAGCAAGCGGGCTCGCGCTCACCGCCATCGAAGCTCGTGACGCGGCTCGCGATCAGCGCCGCAAGGCAGAAACTCTCGTCAGTTTCATGCTCGGAGATCTTCGACAGAAGCTGGAGCCGATCGGGAAACTTGATGCACTCGATGGCGTGGGATCTCGCGCGCTTGAATATTATCAGGACCAGGACAAGTCCCAGCTTAGCGATGATGCGCTGGCGCAGCGATCGAAAGCGCTCACACTGATGGGCGAGATCGCAAACCTGCGGGGCGACCTGGACGGCGCGCTGCGGCGATACCGCGAGGCCATGGCCGGCACCGCCGAGATGCTTCGGCGCGCCCCCAACGATCCGCAGCGCCTGTTCGACCATGCTCAGAATGTATTCTGGCTGGGCGAGGTGGCACGGCAGCGGGGTCAGACCGATCGGGCCGAAGTGGCGATGCGTGAATATAAGCGCTTGGCGGACAGGATGGTCGCGCTGGATCCCGACAATCCAAAATGGCGGATGGAAACCAAATACGCTGACAGTAATCTCGGCATCATTCTGTACGATCAGCGCCGTTACGCGGAAGCCGATCGCCAGCTGCAGCACGCGCTGACGACGGTTGAGTCTCTCGCCGCGTCAGATCCCGGGAACCAGGAATATCAAAAGTCGCTGCTGGAAACTCTTGCCTGGGTGGCGGATGCACAATCGGGAGAAGGGCTTATCGACGAGTCCATTGCGAAGCGCGAACGCCAGGTGAGCCTGATTGAAGACCTTCGACGCCGCTATCCCTCCGATGTCGAATACCGCCAAAAGGCGATCCCCGCACACCGGGCTTTGGGAAGGCTGCTCGTTTCAAGAGGAGAAAGCGACGCCGGTCTCGAGCATTTGCGGGCGGCTGTAGCGACCGGCCAGCAACTTATCCCGACGGAGCCCGACAATATGTTGTGGCTGCAATTGACCGCAGGAGCCCAGCTCGATTTGGCCAAGGCTCTGCTCGCGATCCGGAGCATAGACGAGGCGGCACTGCAGACTCGCGCCGCCTGCGAGTTGGTCGATCGACTTGCGGGACGTGACGTCAGCGCGGTGGAGCGACGCTCGCTGCAGATCGACTGTCTCAGCCAGCGTGCGCTCGTCGCGACGGAGAGCGGTGCGGACGGCGAGGCTCTCGGTCTCGCCCAGCGGGCATTAGCTGCAGCACAGGCGAACCACAGCGGTGATGCGATCGAAGACCGCCTCACGGTCGCCAGCGCTTACAAGCTCCTCGGCGACATCCACAGCCGGTCTGGAAACGGCCGGGCGGCGCAAGCCGCATGGCAGGCCGCGCTTGCCGCCTGGCCCGGCGGAATGGCCGAAACTCCGCGCCAAACGGCCATTCGCGCTTCGATTCTCGGCGCACTCGGCCGGACGGCCGAGGCCAAGCCGCTCTCCCTTAGACTAAGCACCATTGGATATCGCCGAGTAATCTGATCCGGTCGGCCAGGGTCGACCATGCCGCATGTCCGGCTTTCCACCCATTGCCGACATTAGCGCCGAGAGGGGTTGTCGGTCCGCTCTGTTGATCCGCTTCCGGCTGGCTCCAGAGTTCGTCGCCACTGGAGGCGTTCGGCTAATAGTGAGCACGTAAAGGCCCAGACACTCCCGATGCACCACCCTGCGATGACATCTGTGGGCCAATGCACTCCCAGATAAATGCGCGAGAATCCCACTAATAGGGCGAGCATGATTGCAGCCAAGATCAAATAGATTCGAACGGCTCGACGACGTTCAGTCTTGGCGAGCAACGTCCCGAGTGTGAGATATATCACCGTGGAGTTCATGGCATGGCCGCTTGGAAAACTCGCAGAGCTGACACTGACGAGATGGGTGACAAGTTCTGGCCGAGCCCGCTCAAAAACATACTTCAAAATGGACTCTAGGATTGCGCCTCCGGCCACAGCGCCAATCACAAACATAGCCGTTGCGGGGCGTCTTGCAGCCAATAGATATGCCGCCACCATACCGGTCATCAGGGTCAAGACTGTTCCACCCCCGAGCACTGTAATCTGCGTCATCGCATTGAGGAGCCAAGTGGGTCCGATCGGTTCCCATGGCTTTCCAGGCACTCGGAGCGCCAGAAGAATGGCCCGGTCGAATGCCATTGTCTCGCCTTCGGCTACTTCAGAAGCGATGTGGAGGAACAAAAACAATCCGAGCGCTATCATCGCCACCAAGGCGAGCATGCGGGACTCTACCCGAAGTAGCGAATTCGCGCTGCGCGACAGACCGCGAATGGTTTCGAAGGCACCAGACTTTGTGAGCATACAAGCCTTCCCAAACCCTGGAGCGAGGCCGCCGAGTTTCAACTTCGGGGCCTTAGCTCCCGTGCGGAGCAGCAACGGAGATAGCATTGGGCACAACCCGAGCTTCGAATGGCGTTTCCGGCCCGAGTTCGCCGTCAATCGACACGCGCATCCTTGGTTTTGTGTCAATCCGCATCATGTCGCCAGTGAACTCGCGCATGGTCTCATGGCGGGATTCGATCTTGAAGGC
>JBKPLG010000126.1:0-28107 GCA_046731515.1 Pseudomonadota bacterium
TGCAGCTCGGCGGGCCGGCCGCTCGAGCGTCCTATTACTGGTGAAACGCGGGAATACTCCCGAGGCGTTCGTCGGCGTCGATATCAGCGGCAAGTAGGTCGCCGCCTCTGACCGTTGCCTTCGCGCGTCGCGTTGACTTCGACCGTCAGCCTGCTTGGGACGGGGCGGCTTCGTCCTGCTTCGCACTGGCGAATCCGCACTGCTTCTGCTCCATCGGAATCTGCTTGGTAATGCGGGTAGCATTCTCCGAATAGGCCTGCGTCACGGAGCCCTTATTCACGGTCTTGCCGCGTAGCGGACTGACGCCATCGCAGAGGTGGAAGACATGTGGAGTTGCAGACCTCTTGGCTCCGTTTTCTGGAGCGATCCAATAAACGACATCTTGGCCGCCCGGATGTGTGGCATCCTTCGTCGCCTCAGCCACCGTGGCGGAGTCCCTGGCGATGTCCTTCGCCTGATCGGCGACCTCAGGTGAACAAGCAGTGGTGGCCTGCTTGGCCTTAATTTGTGCCGCGCACTGGTTCATGTCTTGCGTGTACTGCTCGACCGACGGCGGGTTCCAGCTGACCCCGATCAGCGTGGCGACCACCGCCAGCGCGGCACCGATGCCGCCCGCAATCTTCTTGTTCTTCGGATCCATGTCCTTGTCCATGAAGATCAGGACAACAAGGGGCAGGAAGGCGATCAGCGTGATGATTGCCCCGAGCTGGTTCTGGAAGAAGAACTTGGCCTTATCGGACTCCCGGGCCGGGTCGTGCTTGTTCGCCGCCTTCCACATCATGCTGCCGGCTATTGCGAAGATTGCGATCCCGACCAGGATGCCGATCAGCAGGGCAAGGTTGCCGTGGTCGAACTTGTGTTGGCGGAGCAGAACAATCCCAAAGATTTCGCCCCCGATGGCAATGGCCCATGAGATCGCAGCGAAAAGGCGAAGGCGCGTCGCGGCGGACTTCTGACCTTGGGTCGCACGCCATTCCTTGGTGACGTCCACCTCTTCGGACGGCTTGTTGTCGGACATGTTCAGATCCCCCTATCGACATTTCAGCACGATGGACGTCGAACCATACCTACCTTCTTATTATGCCGGGGAGAAGAAGTCGTTATGGACTATGGTCCGACGACTCCGAAGGAGGGGAATCGCAAGAATTCGACATGCAACTCCTGACCCTTCTACTCGCCGCCGCGGCGCCCGCAGCTCAGTCAATCGCCGGCTTTTACCAAAGCCGGCAAATGGAGATCGGCGCCGCGCTCGAACTTCGGAAGGACGGCCACTTCCGCTATCAGCTCGATTACGGCGCGGTCTCAGAGGGTGCCGAAGGCGATTGGACGTTCGACGGCAAGATGGTTCGGCTGACCAGCAATCCCATGCCAAAGTCGCCCGTTTTCAGTCTCGTTCGCGATGATCCAGCGCCGAAAGGCGAGGTCTGGATAACTGTCGAGAAGTCCAACTTTGATTGGGGCGGACGGATCGAAGCCCTCGCGAACGCGGAAGGGGTCAGCGAGAAAGGATTGGTTCGAACGGACTCGGATGGCCGCGTGGACTCCGGCGGAAGAATCTTGACCGCGATTGAGCCCCTGGTACCTGTTTACGGGACCCCCGCGGGCCGTTTTGCCCTTAGCCCGGATCGCGGCCACCGGTTGTTGCTTCGGTTCCAGGCGAACGATCTGGGCAAGGCGGCATTCCACGACGAGCGGCTTCAGTTGGACGCAGGCGCCCTGGTCCTGTCACGCTACGATGCCGCGATTCGCTTTCTTCGCGTTCGGCCCTAAGAAGGCGCCGGGAGAGCGAGTGCGTGGCCGGTAACAATTACGAAGTCATCGAGGCGCTGGAGCGGGAATGGTGCGATGCCCTGTGCGGCAGGGACATGGACCGGCTGCGCGCGCTCGTTCATCCGGATTTCGTTCTGATCGGGAGCCGGTCGAGCGGACCATTCATGATGCATCGCGACGAGTGGCTGGACGCGATCCAGCGGCGAGACGTGGATTCGATCGAGCTGGAGGTTCGCGACGCGACCGTCCTCGATCAAGTGATGATCGGCACGGTGCAGGCGAGATGGAAGCTCAAGTACCTTAATCGGCTGATCGAGGATTGTGTGCTGCTGACGGACGTGTGGGTATTTGACGAGGGTCGCTGGCGGGCCATCCGCCGCCACTCCACGCCGGCTCCGGCGAGCGGATGCAACTGACAATTAGGGGAGACTAGATGGCCACGGACGTGAAGACGCTGCGCGCTGGCGACAATATCAAGGAGCTGACGATCCGGGGCATCATCCTCGGCGCGCTTATCACTGTCGTTTTCACTGCAGCCAACGTCTATCTCGGCCTCAAGATCGGAATCACCTTCGCGACCTCGATCCCGGCGGCCGTGATCTCCATGGCGGTATTGAAGGCTTTCCGTGACGCGACGATCCAGGAAAACAACATCGTCCAGACGATCGCGTCGGCCGCTGGTACGCTATCGGCGATCATTTTCGTCCTTCCCGGACTGATCATGGTCGGATGGTGGACTGGCTTTCCCTACTGGCTGTCCGTCGCCGTAATTGGCATCGGGGGCATTCTCGGCGTCATGTATTCGGTGCCGCTGAGGCGAGCGCTCGTTACCGGAACGGACCTGCCCTATCCCGAAGGCGTAGCCGCTGCCGAAGTGCTCAAGGTCGGAGCCGGTGTCGGCGGCGCGGAGGAAAACCGGCGCGGTCTCGTGTTGATCAGCGGCTCGACTCTGGTTTCGGGCCTATTCTTCATCCTCGCCAAGACGAGGCTGATGACTGATACCGCCTCGCGCGTCTTCCGTGTGGGCGCCGGAGCATCGGGTATATCGGCCAGCCTGTCGATGGCGCTGATTGGTGTTGGCCATCTGGTCGGGGTGGCTGTCGGCCTTGCGATGGTTGTCGGCATGGTGATCACCTGGGTGTTCATCGTGCCCCACTGGACGCAGGATGCGGGATTGATTGCCCAGGCCGGAGGTGACCTGGAGAAGCTTGTCAGCACCGCGTTTCGGTCGAAGGCGCGCATGGTCGGCGCTGGCACCATCGGCGTTGCCGCAATCTGGACCCTGCTTCGCATCATTGGACCGATCGTCGCCGGAATCCGCTCGGCGCTGGCCGCCAACCGCGAGCGAAAGGCCGGCCGCGGCGGAGAGTTGCCCATCACCGAACGCGACATTCCGATTGGCATCGTGACCGGCACGATCCTCGTGTCCATGATCCCGATCGGCCTGCTTCTCTACGCCTTTGGCAATGTCGCGCCGATAGCGGCCGAGCCGGGCGCGACCATTTTCCTCAGCATCATCTACACGCTCATCGCCGGGGTCGTGATCGCGGCCGTGTGCGGCTACATGGCCGGGCTGATCGGAGCTTCGAATAGCCCGATCTCGGGCGTCGGGATTCTTTCGGTGCTCGGCATCTCGCTCATTCTCGTTGCGCTTTACGGAAAGGTTGGCGGCGACGAGACGAAGGCCCTCGTCGCCTTCGCCTTGTTCGTAACGGCGATCATTTTCGGCGTCGCCACCATCTCCAATAACAACCTTCAGGATTTGAAGACTGGCCAGTTGGTCGACGCAACACCCTGGCGGCAGCAAGTTGCCTTGGTTCTCGGCGTCGTGTTCGGGGCGCTCGTCATCCCTCCGATTCTCGATCTGTTGAACACGGCCTTCACCTTCGAGGGCGCGCCGGGGGCTAAACCGACGGCTCTCGCAGCTCCGCAGGCCGCGATCATTTCGACAATCGCTCAGGGCGTGCTCGGCGGCAGCCTCGACTGGGGTCTCATCCGCGAAGGGGCGATCATCGGAGTCGTAGCGGTTATCGTCGATGAGGCACTGAAGCGGACATCGGGCAAGCGACTGCACCTGCCCCCGCTCGCAATCGGCATGGGGATCTATCTGCCGCTGGAAGCTGATCTATTGATCCCGGTGGGTGCTGTTCTCGGCTGGTTCTACAATCGCTGGGCGATGCAGGCGAGAAGCCCGGCTTTCGCCGAGCGAATGGGGGTGTTGATGGCAACGGGCCTGATCGTCGGGGAAAGCCTGATGGGGGTCGTCTATGCGTTCGCCGTCGCTGGAGCGGAAAAGGCCGGCTCTCCCGACAGCGCCAACATCCTGGCGCTGGTCGAACCCTATTCTTCTGTCATGCTCGTCAGCCTGCTCGTGTTCTGCTTGGCGATCGGGGCGCTATACTTCTGGACGAAGGGAAGGGCGTCAGATGCGCCGGCGCCAGCGGATCACGCGCTCACGCCGGAACCGGAATTCCGCTGATCAACCCCTGCCGCGATAGGGTTGGACACCCTGGTCGGGAAGCCACAGCCCTTCCGGCGGCGGCCCGCTCTGCCAGAAAACGTCGATCGGCATTCCGCCGCGCGGATACCAATAGCCGCCGATCCGCAGCCATTGCGGTTTCATCTCAGCAAAGAGCCGCTGACCGATGCCGACCGTAACATCTTCATGGAATCCGCAGTGGTTACGGTAGGAGCCGAGGAAGAGCTTCAGGCTCTTGCTCTCGACGATCGTCTCGCCGGGCGCATAGTCGATCACCAGATGCGCGAAATCTGGCTGGCCGGTCACCGGACATAGAGACGTGAATTCGGGCGCGGTGAAGCGCACGAGATACAGCGCGCCACTCCTCGGATTCGGCACGTAGTCGAGCACCGCTTCCTCCGGCGAAGCGGGCAAGGCGCTGCTTTTGCCGAGATGCGTGGTCTCCATCGGCGCGCCTTCTACGGTTCCGGCAGCGCCCAGTCGACCGGTTGAAGGCTTTTCGATTCAAGGAAGGCGTTGGCTTTTGAGAAATGCCGGCAGCCGAAGAAGCCGCTGTGGGCCGACAGCGGCGAAGGATGCGGCGCCCTCAAAACGAAGTGCCGGGACGTATCGACGAAGGCCGCCTTCTTCTGCGCGTAGCTGCCCCAAAGCATGAACACGACGGATTTGCTCCGAGCGTCCACCTGACGGACGACCGCGTTGGTGAACCACTCCCACCCGCGGTCGCGGTGCGAGGCCGCACGGCCCATCTCGACCGTCAGCACGCTGTTCAGAAGCAGCACACCCTGCTTCGCCCAATGTTCGAGAAAACCGTGCCTCGCCGGTCGAATGCCGAGATCGCTTTCGAGTTCTTTATAGATGTTCACGAGGCTCGGCGGCGGCTTGACGTTGGGCGGTACCGAGAAGCACAGCCCATGCGCCTGGCCCGGCCCGTGGTACGGGTCCTGCCCCAGGATTACCACGCGGACGTTCTCTAGTGGCGTCAGATCCATTGCGCGGAACCAGTTCGCGGCTTTGGGAAAGATGCGCTTGCCGCGCCCGCGCTCGGCGAGGAGGAAATGCTTGAGCTCGGCCATATAAGGTTGCGCGAACTCATCGCTGAGCCGTTCAAGCCAGCTCGGATGCAGCCTGATGTCCGCTCTCGTTGCCATCCCCGAATTGTCATCATTGCGAGCGCCGAGGGTGCGTGGCAATCGAGCCTTTCAATTAGTTGTGGATTGCTTCGCCACGCTCGCAATGACGGAGGAGCAGATGGACCCACTCGTGTCCACAGACTGGCTGGCCGAGCATCTCGGCGAGCCCGGCCTCGTTGTCGTGGACTCCAGTTGGCACATGCCCGCGACGGGCAGGAACGGCCGCGACGAGTATCTCGGCGGCCATATTCCCGGCGCGCGTTTCCTCGATATCGATGAGGTGAGTGAGCGGACGCATTCCGCGCCGCATATGCTGCCGACGGCTGAGGATTTTGGTCACGCGATGGAGCGAATCGGTATTGGACGCGAGGATCGGATTGTCGTCTATGACAACTCACCCGCGAGGACTGCCGCTCGCGCCTGGTTCATGTTGCGCCATTTCGGTGCGGAGCAGGTCGCGATCCTCGACGGCGGATTCCAAAGATGGGTTGCTCAGGGCCGTCCCACGGAAAGCGGCGATCCGCCGTCACGGGACGTCCGTTTCGAAGCGCAGGAGCGTCGCGACGAAGTGGTTACCAAGCAGCAGGTTCTCGCTGGCGACGCGGCGCCTCTGCTCGACGCACGCGGTGCGGGACGCTTCGAAGGAACCGAGCCTGATCCGCGCCCGGGCGTTGCTGCCGGGCACATTCCGGGTGCACGCAATCTGCCGTTCGCGTTGCTCTACAATGAGGACGGCACCTTCAAATCGCTGGATGAGCTCCGCCGGCTGTTCGCCGAAGCCGGAATCGATCCTGAGCTGCCGTTCACTGCCACTTGCGGGTCTGGTGTCACCGCCAACTGCCTGATCTATGCCGCCCATCTTCTCGGACGGGACGGCAACAAGCTCTATGATGGAAGCTGGAGCGAGTGGGGTGCCGATCCGGCGACCCCGAAAGAATTGGGTGCGGCCTAGTCCAGGATGACTCGGGCGACATCCGCCAACTCGCGGCGGATTTGCTCGACCAAGGCGCGGCTTGCCTCGGTATTGGGTTCACGGCCTTTCTGGCGCTCCGTGAGCAGCGCCTCGACACCGGCCGCCGTCGCACCCACTATCTGCGCAGACTTCTTGTCGAACGCGCGGCGTTTCGACTCGTCGGCTTCGTCCCAGGCGGAGGCAATTTCGGCGTCGTCGGCGTCAGCTGCAGGGCCTCCGCCGAAGCGGTCCACCAGCCGCAGGGCATGCCGCACGCTTGCCAGCCGCGAAACCGCCTCGGCATATTGCCGCGGCGTGGGTTCGGGCGCCGAAGTGGGGAGCAAGTGCAGCATTGCACCGGGCTAACCGGCGCTAGTCTAAGGAAAGGTTAACTCAGGCGCCTTGAGTCGCGTCGATGTCGCGCAGAATCCAGCCGCGCTGCGGGATCGTCTCGATGAACTCCGCCCCGCCGCTTGCATTCCTCAGCTTCTTGCGAAGCTTTGAAATGAACACGTCGATGATCTTGGGCTGCGGCTGGTCGTCGGCGCGGCGGTAAAGGTGCTTCAGCAACATCGCGCGCGTTACGACATTGTTGCGTGCAAATGCCAGGAGCTCGAGCACGCGATATTCCATTTCGGTGATCCCGATCGGATGACCATCGATCCGGATGAGCCGTTGGACCTGGTCAACCGAAAGCCGTCCGCCGCACAGCGTCTCCGGCATATCTCCGCCCGTCGCCTTCAGGGACGCCAGCAAGCGCGACGCCGCCTCCTCGCTGTCTTCTGGCGAAACGGTGCGGGGCGTGCCGATCAGCGCCTGCTGGATGTCGCCGAGGATCTTGTGCGCTTCTTCGACCAGGCGCGTGCCTTCCTCGAAGCGGCGCCGCGATCGATCGAGCATCGACTCAATTTCGACCAACCGTGCAGAAAGGGTATTTTCAGCCATCTCTAAGGGTCGTCCCCCCGCTTCTCGTCACTGCCCCGCCTGAGCGGAGGCAATTTCCGTATTTGCTGCCGGCGCTGTGAGAATCTGCAACGTCGTCGCGCCCTTGTCCACCACACGCGTGTCCGGATCCCAGGCCGTCGACCGAATTCCCATATCCACCGTATCGCGCCCCGCCTGGTCGAGCAGGCTGGTTTCGGCATTGCTTCGCGGCGCTGGCCCGCCGAACAAGGCGTCGATCGCCTGCTGCTGGACTTCGCCCGGAGTAGTCGCAGTGCCCGCGATTGGCGGCGCCAGGCTGTAATCCGGCGGTATGATCAGCGGCGCATTGCGCGCCACTGCGAATTCGTCCGGCGCCGTATTGCGACTCGCGCAACCGCCGGTCGAAAGCGCTGCAAGCAGCAGGACGGCGTAAAAGGCCTTACGCATGTTCGATAGACTCCTTGGCGCCATCCTTACGGCTCAGGAACGCGCGCAGCAACAGGATCGCGACGGCGATGCTAATCGCCGCGTCGCCGACATTGAAGACCAAAAAGGGTCGAAAATCGCCAAAGTGGAGGTCGGCGAAGTCGACGACATAGCCGTGGCGCACTCGATCGAGGATGTTGCCGAGCGCTCCGCCGAGCACCATGCCGAGCGCAGCCTGGTCGATTCGGTTCTTCTCCCGTCCAATCCACACCGCAACGCCGATGGCGATCGCGGAGGTCAGGGCCACCAGCATCCAGCGGCCGACGTCCGTTTGCGCATTGAATAGGCCGAGCGAGATGCCGTTATTCTCGGTGTAGGTGAAATTGAAGATCGGAAGCAGCACGAGTTGATCGCCGAGTCGATTGATCCCGAGCGGGCCGGTGACGATCCACTTCGTTAGCTGATCAAACGCGAACACGATCGCGGCGATGAAGAAGCCTAGGCGACGCTCAGCCATTCAGCACCTCATTGCAGCGGTCACAAAGTTCTCCATCGGCCTTCACCTCCGGCAGATACCGCCAGCAGCGCCCGCATTTGGGGTTCGCAGTTTTGATCACGCGCAGCTCATTGCCCATGGAAACTGCAGAGACAATGAACATCTCGGCCAGGTCTTCCGCTGAAGCGGGAAGCTCCGGCAAAATTATCTCGGCCTCCAGACTGGATCCGATGATCTTGTCACGCCGCAGGGGCTCGATCGCTTCCGTAACGCGCTCGCGAATCTCGCGCAGTCCCGCCCACTTCGCATCGTCCGCGTCCACGTGCGGTACGTCCGGCCATTCCAGCAGGTGCACCGACCCGCCGTCCGCATAGCGTGTCCCCCACACTTCCTCTGTCGTAAATACCAGTACCGGCGCGAGCCATCTCACCAGCGCATGGAACAGGATGTCGAGGACGGTGCGGTTGGCCCGCCGCTTCTCCGTCTCGTAGCCGGTCTCGGCGTTGATCTCGCAGTAGAGGACGTCCTTCCGGATATCGAAATAAAAGGCCGAGAGGTCCTCGTTGCAAAAATCGGTCAGCGCCCGGACGTACGTATTGAAGTCGAAGTCGGCGACCGCGTTGCGCAGCTTTCTGTCGAGCTCGGCAGTCAGGTGGAGCATGTAGCGCTCCAGCTCCGGCATTTGCTCGACGGCGACCTTCCCATCCTCGCGGAAATCGGCCAGTCCTCCGAGGAGATAGCGAAACGTGTTCCTGAGCTTGCGATACTGGTCCGCGACCCCTGCCAGGATCTCCTTCCCGATCCGATGATCCTCGGTGAAGTCCACCGAGAGCGCCCACAGCCGCAGGATGTCGGCGCCATATTCCTTCATCAGGTCGAGCGGGCTCACCGTATTGCCCAGGCTCTTGGACATTTTCATGCCCTTGGCGTCCATGGTGAAGCCGTGGGTGAGGACCGCATTGAACGGTGCTCGTCCGCGCGTCCCGCAGCTTTCGAGCAGCGACGACTGGAACCAGCCGCGATGCTGGTCGGAGCCTTCGAGGTAGAGGTCCGCCGGCCAGCGCTGGTCAGGCCAACGCCCGCTCTCCAGCGTGAAGACGTGCGTCGAGCCGCTGTCGAACCAGACGTCGAGGATGTCGGTGACCATTTCAAAATCGTCCGGGTTTCGGTTGCCGAGGAACTGCGCGGCATTTTCCTTATCCCAGGCATCGACGCCCTGGCTTCGCACGGCCTCGATGATGCGCTGGTTCACCTCGCGATCGACCAGCAGCTCGCCTGACTTCTTCTCGACGAACAACGCGATCGGCACACCCCACGCGCGTTGCCGGCTGATCACCCAGTCGGGCCGTTGTTCGACCATCGTGCCGATGCGGTTGCGTCCTTTTTCCGGCACGAACCGACTGCTGGCGATGGAATCGAGCGCGAGCTTCCGGAGCGTCGGGTCCCGCGCGTCTTCCGTCGTATTGACTCCGCCGCCTTCGCCTTCCCAACGTTGCTCGCTTCGCGTGAGTGGAATCAGGTCCGCAATCGGCTTGTCCATGGCGATGAACCACTGCGGGGTGCAGCGGTAGATGACCTTGGCCTTGGACCGCCAGCTATGAGGATAGCTGTGCCGAAAATCCGCGCTTGCGGTGAGCAGCGCGCCCGCCTCGCGCAGGTCCGAGCAGATGGGGCCGTCGGGCGCGTTGAACTTGTTGTTGATGACGCTGCCCTGGCCGCCGAGCCACAGCCAGTCGGGGCGATAGTAGCCGGCCGCATCAACCGCGAAGACGGGATCGATGCCGTTGGCGCGGCACAGCTCGAAATCGTCCTCGCCATGGTCGGGTGACATGTGAACCAGGCCCGTACCCTGGTCGGTGGTAACGAAGTCGCCGGCCAGGAATGGCCGCGGCCTGGCGAAGAAGCCGCCGAGCTTGTGCATCGGGTGACGGGCAGTGGTGCCGGCAAGAACTCCGCCAGAATAGCTCAGCTTTTCCGTATGCTTGATCGACGCAATCAGCTGCTCTTCCGCTGATCCCGCAAAGGGATCGGGCGCATCGTCAGTGTGCCTAAAACCTAGTCCAGTGCGCTGTTGAAACGCCTCAACCAGGTCGAACGCCATCAGGTAATCGCGTGCGTCGTCTGCTCGGAACCGATAGTAAGTGACGCTTGGATTGAAGGCGATGCCCTGGTTGACCGGGATCGTCCACGGCGTCGTCGTCCACACCACGGCATAAGCGCCGACCAGCTCGGGGATTGGGCTGTCGACGATTTCGAACGCGACATCGATCTGCGTCGAGACGATGTCCTCATATTCGATCTCGGCCTCGGCCAGCGCGGTCTTTTCGACCGGCGACCACATCACCGGTTTGGCGCCGCGGTACAGCTGACCGCTTGTCGCGAACTTGAACAGCTCGGAGATGATCGTCGCTTCCGACGAATAGTCCATCGTCAGGTACGGATGCGCCCAGTCGCTGAGTACTCCCAGGCGCTTTAGCTGCTCGCGCTGGACGTCGACCCAATGCTGTGCATAGGCGCGGCACTCGGCTCGGAATTCCTTGACCGGAACCTCGTCTTTGTTGAGCTTCTTCTTGCGATATTGCTCCTCAACCTTCCATTCGATCGGCAGGCCGTGGCAGTCCCACCCGGGCACATAGGGCGCGTCTTTGCCCAGCAAAGTCTGGGTCCGCACCACCATGTCCTTCAGTGTCTTGTTCAGCGCATGGCCGATGTGGATGTCGCCATTGGCGTAGGGCGGGCCGTCGTGGGAGATGAACTTCTCCCGCCCCGCGCGGGCCTTGCGAATCTGGCCGTAAAGATGCTCCGCTTCCCAGCGCTCAAGGATCGCCGGCTCCTTCTGCGGCAGCCCGGCCTTCATCGGAAAGTCGGTGCGTGGAAGGAAGACGGTCGAACGATAGTCGGTCTTGGTATTGTCGGGGGCGTCAGCCATTCGCGGCGGCTCTAGCGGTCACTCGTCAGATTGCAAATTGGGCGTGTTAATCGAGCGCGAGGAGGTGTCGGGCCTTCGCCTCGTCCTCCTTCATATGGGCAGCTAGCGCTTCGATTCCATCGAACTTCTTCTCTTCGCGGATGAAGGCGTGAAGCGCGACCTCGATCTTCTGCCCGTAAAGGTCGTTGTCGAAGCGGAACAAATGAGCCTCGAGCAGCTCCTGCGGCGGGTCGAAGGTCGGACGGACGCCGAGGTTCGCGACGCCCGGATGCTCGCTCCCGTCCTCCAGCGTCACCCGCACCGCATAAATGCCGTATTTCGGCCGCTGATAGTCGCCGAGAGTGAGGTTTGCAGTCCGATAGCCGAGCTCCCGCCCGCGTGCGTCGCCGCGTTCCACCAGCCCCTCGATCGCATAGTCGCGGCTCAGCATATGTGTTGCCTTACCCGTGTCGCCCGCGATCAGCGCCTCGCGAATGCGCCCGGAGGAGATGCGCTCCCCATCAAGCGAGACCTGCGCGACTGCCTCGGCACCCACGCCATGTCGGTCGCCGAGCTTCTTCAGCAGAGCGACATCACCGGCGCGGCCCTTGCCGAAGCTGAAATCGTCGCCCGTGACCACTCCGGCAGCGCCGATTTTGCTAACGACGACTTCAGCGACGAACTGCTCGGCGTCCATCGAAGCAAGCTCGCGATTGAATTCGAACACCAGCATCGCATCCGCCCCGGCATGGTCGAACAGCCGCTCGCGCTGGTCGAGCGTGGTCAGTCGGAATGGCGGCAGGTCCGGCTTGAAGAAAGAGACCGGATGCGGGTCGAAGGTTGCGACGATGACCGGTCGCCGTTCGTGAAACGCACGCGCAACGGCTCGTCCGACCACCGCCTGGTGGCCGAGGTGGAATCCGTCGAAGTTGCCGAGGGCGACGATACTCCCCTTGAACTTGTCGGGGACGCCGCCGGCGAGGGTCAGACGCTGCATTGGAAGCCGCCTCTATCGGCGCGAAGGCGCTCCTGCAAATAGCCCTCGCTTCACCTGCCGATATTCGTTCCAGGCGAGCGCCATCACGATCAAATCGAGAAAGCTGAGAATGATCAGACCCGGATCGCGCACGTAATAGAATCGGTGCAGCTGGTAAGCGATGAAGAGGCTCAGCACCGCGAAGGTCGCCGGATAAGCCCACAGCTTCTCCCGCAGGAGCCCGATGACGAGGGCGAGGTTAGCGGCTCCGTGGGTGAGCAGATAGAAAACGTAATAGTGATGCTCGTTCACGGTGAATGTCTTCGTGAACCAGTCATCGTGTCCGACCCGATAGAGCATTTTGAGGATCGTATCGGTACTGAATAGTCCGAGGGCCAGTCCGCCCGCGATCTCGAGCAGAGCGTGCGCACCCTTCAGCATCACGCTGATTTGGAAGACGCGGTGGATATGGCGCTGGTCCATTTGAACGAGAGGCCATGGCCGTTGTCCGAGGTCAAGGGGTCGCCCTTGACTCTGGGGAGGCCGAATCCTATTTCGCGCCCATCCCAATCCACCGGTAGCCCGGCGGCGCATTCGTGCGCGCGTCGGTTTTTCGTTTAGGAACGGGTCACGAAGCGACGAGATGGGTGTTGGGGCCGCGCGGGATTTTCCCTTTGCAACCTCCATACCTGTGGAGCTGAAGAAGGAAAAAGAATGGCACGTATCGCCGGCGTCAATATCCCGACCAACAAGCGCGTGGAAGTCGCGCTCACCTACATCCACGGAATTGGCCGAACCACGGCCAAGCAGATCATCGCGAAGCTCGGCATTTCGCCCGACAAGCGGGTCCAGGACCTCACCGACCAGGAGGTGCTGCACATCCGTGAGTCGATCGACCGCGAGCATCAGGTCGAAGGCGACCTCCGCCGCGAAGTCGCGATGAACATCAAGCGGCTGATGGATCTCGCCAGCTATCGGGGCCTGCGGCACCGCCGCGGCCTCCCGGTTCGCGGCCAGCGCACGCACACCAACGCGCGCACCCGCAAGGGCAAGGCAAGGCCGATCGCGGGCAAGAAGAAGTAACTTCGCCCGCAAAGCTACATTTCAGCCCTTGCGAGATGGCGAGGGCATACCGACTTAGAGGATCGTAGGACGAATGGCACGCGAACCCCAGCGCATCCGGAGAAGGGAGCGCAAGAACATCACCGCCGGCGTCGCTCACGTGAACGCCAGCTTCAACAATACGATGATCACAATTACCGACGCGCAGGGCAACGCCATAGCGTGGAGCTCGGCCGGAATGATGGGCTTCAAGGGCAGCCGCAAGTCGACGCCTTACGCAGCGCAGGTCGCCGCGGAAGACGCCGGCCGCAAGGCCGCCGACCACGGCGTCCGTACGCTCGAGGTCGAGGTGAAGGGGCCTGGATCGGGCCGAGAGAGCGCTCTCCGCGCACTTCAGGCCGTAGGCTTCACGATCACCTCAATCCGCGACGTTACTCCGATCCCGCACAACGGAGTGCGTCCGTCGAAGCGGCGGAGAGTCTAAGGATTTCGACCTAGTCCCCGTCCTTTCACGGGGATGAGGAAAAGAATGTTTGTATCGGCGAGGGACGCCTCGCCAAAGGGCAGGAAGACAAATGGCCGTCAACGCAAAGAACTGGCAAGAACTGAAAAAGCCCAACACGCTCGAGAAGAAGCCGGCCGGCGACAATCGCCGCCGCGCAGTCTTCGTCGCCGAGCCGCTGGAGCGGGGCTTCGGGATGACTCTCGGCAACTCGCTACGCCGGGTTCTCCTCTCCTCGCTTCAGGGAGCCGCCGTCACTTCGATCAAGATCGACGGGGTGCTTCACGAGTTCTCGAGCCTCACCGGCGTGCGTGAGGACGTTACCGACATCGTGCTCAACGTGAAGCAGATTGCGCTCAAGATGGAGGGCGAAGGACCCAAGCGCCTGCACCTCAGCGCGACGGGCCCAGCGGAAGTCACCGCGGGCATGATTGCTACTGCCGGGGACATTGAGGTCACCAATCCCGACCTCGTGATCTGCCACCTCGACGAGGGCGCGACTTTGAACATGGAGCTGACCGCAGATGTCGGCAAAGGCTATCAGCCGGCGGCCGCCAACCGCCCGGCCGACGCTCCGATCGGCCTTATCCCGGTCGATGCGCTGTACAGCCCGGTCCGCCAGGTCGCTTACAAGGTAGAGAACACCCGCGTCGGTCAGGAACTCGATTACGACAAGCTGACGCTCACCATCGAGACCGACGGCACGGTGGCGCCCGAGGACGGGCTCGCTTATGCCGCGCGGATCCTCCAGGATCAGCTGCAGCTCTTCGTCCACTTCGACGATAGCCAGGTGCGCATGGCTCCGTCGCCGATGATCGGCGCGGCCGCGCCGATGGCCGAGACGGTCCAGGCCGACACCAACCAGCTCAACCGCTACCTCTTGAAGAAGGTGGACGAGCTCGAGCTGTCGGTGCGCAGCGCCAACTGTCTCAAGAACGACAACATCATCTACATCGGCGACCTAGTTCAGAAGACCGAGGCCGAGATGCTCCGCACCCCGAATTTCGGGCGCAAGAGCCTCAACGAGATCAAGGAAGTGCTCGCTTCCATGGGCCTGCGCCTGGGCATGGACATCCCTGGCTGGCCGCCCGAGAACATCGAGGAAATGGCGAAGAAGCTCGAGCAGGAAATGCTGGGCTAAGCCCAGGCACTTTCCGGTTCAGGAACAAGGAAGGGCCGCTCCATTGGGGCGGCCCTTTTTGTGTACTTTCCGCAATGCTGCCCTGGCTTCGGTCAGCGGGTGAATTCATCTGCGCCGGCGTAGGTCGACGTCCAAAGTTCCTTCGGCTCGTTGGGATCGGGCACGTTGGTGACGAGATGCCACAGAGTCTTGATGATCGGCTGCTCCTCGGTCCCGGTCATTTGTCCAACCCAGGCAGTCTGGGAGCCGCCGGGCCACAGGACGATGAAGGAGATCAGATCGCCGGCAACGCACCCCTTCAAGGGTCCAGCAATCGGTCCGCCTACAGAACTGCTGGCGCTGGTGTAGATCCCATCGACATCGCTGCCTTGGACGGTGATATTCATGGTCGAACCTATCTGATTGCGCCAAAGGCCTGAAAAGTCCGGGCTAGCGGTTGAATTTGCGACGGACTCCGCAAGCGCAAGAGCCTTCTCGTGAAGCATTAGCTTCTCCCGTTGGAATGGCCCGAGCGGGAGGGGTCTACACCGATTTGCGCAGTGGATTAAATACGCGAGGAGGAAATGGCGAAGAAGCTCGTGCCGGTTCGGGACGGACGTCGACCGGTTGGTTGCGGCGAGCGCGCGTCTGCGACAATCCGGCGGCATGATCGCCGCTACCGCATTAATCCTGCTGGCTGAGGCCGCGACGGCGTGCACTGTGCCGGGCGCGGCCCGGCTCGGCGGCGACGCCCTTCTCGTTCGGCCGATCGGCACCCGGGAGCCGGCGCCGTTCATACGGCTCGGACCGGCGACGCGCATTGTCACCCGGTCGATGGAGATCCAGCAAATCAGTGCAACGACCGGAACGGCAGAGGCCAGCCCGCGCACGCAGCAGTGCGCGGCGGTCGTCATCCCAATCGTTTGAAGCCCAAATGAGCGCCTCCCGCATGCTAGGGATGAACGGCCTCATTTCATCGGTGAACTGAGCTGGATTCTTGCGAAAAACGGCAGCATCGTCCGATGCTTAGGAGTAGAACGCGCGGGGGTTCGTGGGGTCACTAATGGTCAGCACGGTCAGGCGGCTGCCCAGCCATTATGAAACGTTGGGTTTAAGTCCGACGGCGACTGCCGACGAGATTGCACGGGCGTTCGCCAGGGAAATTAGCGCCGTTCGGCCGCGTGCTTTTGGCGGCGTCGCTCAAGTCAGTATCGCCTATGAGACGCTGCGCGATCCCATCAAGCGGCAAGCCTATGACGCATCGCTGGGTTTCGCGCCGGAGCCGAGGCGGCCGGATGCCCCTCCGCCACCGGAGCGGCGATCGAAACCGCAGCCCCGATCGGCGTCGACGGAGCGGACAACGGGGTCATTCATTGCCGCTTCGCTGCGCGAGCCGATGAGGGCGCAGGATGCATCGCCGGCGCCCGACCCGAAGCCGGCGAAGACGCGTCAACCGGAGCCGAGCCCGGAGTCACGCATCCCGGATTTCCTCGCGGTTCGTCGCGAGCCGGCGGAAAGCTTTCCTCGCACCGCCGAAGACCGTCCGATCGAATGGAAGAAAGTGGGTGTGGCAGTTGGCGGCCTGGTCCTGGCGGTCGGGCTCGTTAGCGCGATTGCAAGGCTGTCCGGCGGAGAGGCTGAGGAGCCGCGACAAGCCCAAGCCGACGTCACCATTCCGCTTCCCGCGGCGACGCCGATTGCAAACACTAATGTTCCACGGCCCGCGGAGAACGCCGTAAAAGCACCAGTTGAGGCGGCAAACCCCGCTGGTGTCGCCGCCCCGCTGGTCGAGCCCGATCCGTCGTCGCAGCAGCCCGCCGTGGCGGAGAAGCAAGCAGTCGAGCCAGGCGCATCCGTGGAAAGCGGGACCGCGGAAGCCTTGGCGGAAGGTACGAGCAGGCCCGCTCCGGCCGAAACTCCGCCCGCTCAGACCGTCGCTGCCAGCCTGCCGCTGTCGAACAGCACGATCGCTCGTACGATCGAGCGAATTGGTTATGCCTGCGGCGAGGTCGCCTCCACAGCGGCAGTGGGAGCTCCGGGCGTTTACAAGGTCACTTGCACGTCCGGGCAATCCTACCAGGCCACGCCCGTGAACGGCCGCTATCGCTTCCGTCGTTGGGGGACTCGCTAGCAAACCTGGCGGGCGATCTGATTGATGGCATCCATGATCTGCCTCTGAGTTACTACCGATGCAATGCCGCGCGTTTCGCCCGCAGTGCCCCGAGCCTATCCTTCGCTTCGGGAAGGCCTTTGCGGCGGTAGCCGGGCATGAATGTCATCCGTCCGCCGGCCGCCATACTCCAAGTGCTGCCGCCCCAGCTTCTGGATGCCGATTTGTAGAGACTTTCGGCCCAATACCAGTTGACGGGAACGCCGCGGCCATATTCGTAACGGATCCCGAGCTCGAGTTTCGCGTGGGGATCCTGGTCTCGCAAGGCGCGGCGGGCGAGATTCTGCAGATAGGGATCGGCAGCTCCTGGCCGCATCGGGATACCTGGCAAGCGATAGATTACGCAGCCGCTCAGGCTTAGTTCTGCGGCGGCGATGCAGATCGCGATAAGAAGCTGGCGGTGTATCGATCGATCCTCCGATCGCGCTTTCGAAGCTTTTTGCGGACCGCGGCTGTCACGGAACCAAGACATCGGGCGCTCGGACACCGATTTGGCGGAATTTGGCGGCGAGGGCGGTCCGATTGTATGATGCCATCGCGGGAGACCGCGGAGGGACATATGTTCGCGTCATTGTTTTTGTTGGGGGCGTTGGATTCCGCCGGCTCGGCCTTGAGCCGCCTGCCGCCCAACATCGCCTGGGCTTCAGCCACCGCCGACGACGACCGGTTCTGGATCAAGAGCGAGGATATCAGCACGGAATATTATCCGGCCGGAGTGACCGTGTGGGTGCACGGCGAGCACGGTTACAACAGCCATGCGGGCTACAAGACCTCGCTCCAGAAAATCCGCTTCTACTGCAACGGCTCGCTAAAGCTCCTGGATCTATCCACGGTCGATGCGCAAGGCCGAAGCACCAGATGGCATGGCGACGGCGATGTCAGCCGGATCAAGCCGCGAACCGTCTATGCGGATATGGAAGGGAAGCTCTGCTCGTCCTGACGGGTCATGGCGTTGATGCTAGAGTGAAGCCGCAGAGCAGGGGGAAATGCGATGCGTTCAAGGCTGTCGGTCGGCATAGCCGGTGCTGCTGCAATTGCGCTGCTGGCGAGCTGCGGCGCTCCGCCTCCGGTAAGAACCATGGCCTGTCATGCGGCCGGGACGCCGGAGATCGCCGAGGCGCCGGATGGCAAAAAGGCGATGACGCTCAAGGTCCTCACCTACAATATCGAGGGGCTGGGCTTCCCCGCGCGAAGCGGGCGGGGGGGCGAACTCAGGCAGATCGGAGCTAAGCTGTCGGAGATGCGGGCAGCCGGCACGGGGCCGGACATCGTTCTGTTCCAGGAGATGTTCAGCGGCGCCGCGAAGAATGCAGTCATGGCGACCGGTTATCCCGCGATTGCGCCAGGGCCACGGCGGACGACGCCGCCCTTCGAATCGACGCGCGAGAAGCTGCCCGGCAAATCAAGCGTCAAGCGCGGCGAAGTCGGCATTCGGTTCCAGGGCAGCGGGTTGGCCATCGCCTCGCGTTACCCCATCATGTTGACGGACGTGCGGGCCTACGGCGCGAGGTCATGCGCGGGCCTGGATTGCCTGGCGAACAAAGGCATCATGCTGGCGCGGATCTTCATCCCGGGGTTGCCGACGCCGATCGATGTCTACGACACGCACATGAACTCGCGCGGAGCGTCGAAGGCGCCGGCACCTCGTAACCATGCCGCGCACGATCGACAGGCGTTGGAGGCGTCCGAGTTCATCGACCGGACCCACGACGACAATTATCCCGTGATCTTCGGCGGCGACTTCAACATGCGCCGTTCGGAGCAGCGCTGGGCGAACTTCACGCGCTATCAGTCGATGAGCCTGGTGCACCAGGTGTGCGCCGATAAGACCTCCGGCTGCAAGGTGCGCATGTCGTGGGACGGTGACGAGCCGTGGATGGATACTCAGGACCTGCAGTTCTATTGGCCCGGCACCGCGATTTCCATCCGGCCGGTCAGGGTTGAAGCCGTGTTCGACGGCAGCCCGGGAAGCCCGCAACTGTCGGACCATGACGGGTTCCTGGTGACGTACAGGCTCGAGTGGCCGGCAACGGCGGCCGGCGCTTCCGTTTGCTAGCGTTCTAGCGGTCGCGGCGGTCGGTCGACGGCCCGCGCCGATCGCTCTTGCGGCGGTCGCCTTTGCGACGCTCCCCTTGGCGGCGGTCGCCGATCTTGCCGATCGGCTGGTCCGCCTTGCGGCGATCCCCCTTCCGGCGCTCTGCCCGCCGTCGATCGCCGCCGCGCCCGCCGCTCGTCCCGAGCTGACCGGCGTCAATCGTGATCTCGTCAGCGTCGGGGCGCGTTTGGCTGATCCGGGCCTTCGCAGCGGTGGTGAGCAATCCGAGATGCGTCCTTACAAACTCCCGGCGGTCTTCATCCGACATTGCGGATGCCTCCTCGGGGGGAAGCTGAAGGAACGCTTCAATCGCGTGGCGCGAGATGGAAATGCCGCGAAGCTTTCCGTCGATCCACATCTCCACCAGGGTGAGATCGCCGCTGGTCCGGACCGAATCGTTTTCCATTGTCCGACCTTAGCAGTTCGTCGGTGCGCCGCGAATTCAGGTCAGTCGTTCGGGTGAGAGCGATTGCGAATCGGTTTTTCGCCGAGGGTGCTGTCGATTCCTCCGGCGATGAAATCACCCGCCCAGATTGCCGCGCCGATCAGCAGAATCGCGCCGATGAGCTGTAGCGCGTCGAGCATGCCGCACCTCCTCGATCCGATATTAACCCCAAGAGATTAAATAGGAAATTAACAGAGTCAATCGGATCGGCATCGGTTCGGCGACGCTGTGCACCGAAGCGTCGCTCGCCTTACTGCGTGGAATCTTCTTTGTCGGCTGTTTGCGGGGTCTCCGGCGTAACCTTGTAAACGTCGTTCCATGTCTTTTGCCGATCGAAGCTTTTCTCCGCCTGTCCACCAGCCGTCTGCCAGCGAAGGAATACGTCTTCGCCCTTCGGGCCTGCGCCATTGTTACTCGCGTAAGTGAAGCCGTTCTCAACCGATTCCTGCCAATAACGCGCCTCGTTCCCTTCGGCGTCGGTCTCGATCCAGATTCCGCCTTGAAAGCGTAGCGACCCGCCCGTGTTAATCGTGTAACTCCAGGGGTCTTCGTCTTCCGCCGACTGGGCATCCGCTGTCGAAGTATCGGCCTCAGTCTCGGCTCCTTGCTCCGCGTTGGCGCTTTCCGCATTTGCGGCGGCTTCCATGCGCGGCTTTTGGATGAACTCGCGATAAGCGGTCACGAGACCGCCCACGGCGACCACCAGGCCAGTGAGGCCGGCGATTACCCCGTTGGCGCTTTTGAAGAACCCAGGACGCTGCTCCGCATCCTCCTTCGGCTGTTTCTCCATTCCAAGTCCCCGCCGCGCAGTATGCGCGCAAGGTAAATGGAAAGGCTGGATCAGCCAAGCCGGACCGTAGGCGCAGTCAGGGACTAATGAGCCGGTTCTCGAGCGCTTTTCCGGTAGGCGATGAGGTCCGGGTTCAAGCGCTCGATGATCTCGGACCGGATCAACTTTCCGCTAAGGTAAGCGTCCGCCTGAAAATAGCCTTCGCGGCTGAGCTTGCGCTTCACTTCCGCGACCGACCCGGACTCTCCGGCCAGCTCGAAGGCCCGTTCTATGATGTTCATCTGCATTGCTCGATGACCCCGCTGCTTAACAGCAGCGAGCGGAATGCGGGTTTCGTTCCACTTTGTGATCCAGATTAGTGCTTATGGAGATAAATCGTTTCGCCTGCGAAAGAGCGCCAAGAACAACTCACCGGCGGGGACGGGCCGTTATGTCGAAGTTTCGGCTTTATTGCCTGGATGGCGCCAACAAAATCACGCGCGCCGAAGAGATTGACGCGGCAAGCGACGAACACGCGATCGAGATCGTGCAATCAAAGAAATTGCAGGTCAAATGCGAGCTTTGGTCTCGAGAGCGCCTGGTGGCGCGGATTCCAATCGACAAGCCCTAGCGAGAGAGCAGAGGGTCACCCAGGGGCGACCCTTTTATTCCCGTGTTCCAAAAGCTCTACCTGGCATCGTTTTGAGTGCGGATCGGAAACAACGCGCGCAGACGCGCATCGCGCAGAGTGCTATAGCGCATCCCGCGGGAGGGGGCATATATGCGCGAGCGGTTCGAACGGCATCGGCAGCCCTGGCGGGCGGATGAGCTTCACAAGCTGCGTGCATTGGCGGGAAAGGGCATGGCCTTAAGGGCTATTGCCAAGGCGCTGACCAGAAGTGAGGAATCGGTCAAGCAGCGCGCCAAAGAGGATGGATTGCGGATCGCCAAGCTTCGTTGATCGATCCCGCTTAGCTTACTGTTGGCTGGATCTCCATGATGATATCGCCGGGCTCGAGCTTCTCCACTTGCGGCCGCCAGAAGCCGTAAGGTTTGCCATCGCGAATGATCCGCAGTCCGAGCGCTTGCGGCACGTCCTTGAGCGCCTTGCCGACCTCTTCGGGCCGGACCTCGCGCTCGACCAGCCGGACCCTTCCCTTCTTCGTCGCGAGATCGGCGAGATAGTCGGCGATATGTTGGCCGGCATGGGTCGTGGCGAGAAGCAATCCGGCGAAATCGAGCGGATTGACGACAACATCGGCGCCGGCGCGTCGCGCAGGAACCTCATTGTCCTGCTGGTTAACGGCGAGGCTGATCGTAACGTTCGGCGCAAGGTGACGCGCCGTCAGACACACCAGAATCGATGTATCATCGCGACCGGCCGAAATGATCACCAGCTTGGCCCGCTCCACGTGAATGGCTCTTAGTGTTTCGTCGCGAGTGGCGTCTGCTTCCAGGACCGTGCAGCCCATCGCCTTCGCAAGCTCGAGCCGATTCTCATTGGTGTCGATCACGACGATGGTATGCGGCTCGGCGCCGAGGTCGATCAGCTCCTGCACTGCGCGACTGTTCTTGGTCCCGTAGCCGATAACGACAATATGGTCGCACAAGGTGCGCTGGATACGCTTCATGACGAACCTTTCCCACGTGCGCCGGGCGACGAACAAATAGGCCGAGCCGGCAAGGATGAGCAGGAAGAGAATACGGATGGGAGTGACGACGAGCGCGTCGAACATGCGCGTATTGTTGGTCACGGGGACGATGTCGCCATAACCGGTGGTCGTTGCGCTGATCATCGTGAAGTAGATCACGTCGAGAAAGCTGACGTTCCCGTCGTGAGTGTCTTTGAGGCCCTCGCGTTCCAGCCAATGAAAGAGAACGAGGAGGCCGAGCAGCATTGCGAGGACCGCGAGCCGCCAGGCCAGGCCGTACCAGCCTCTGATCCGCGGTTTGCGCCGCAGCACCAGCAGCTCGTCGGGCACGTCCGGCATGTGCGCATTGGTAACCCCGCCAGGCGCTTGGTTCCAGCCGCAGCTGCTTAAGTACGAATGTCGAAGTGCATTACGTCCTCGCGGACGCCCAGCTTGGTGTAGAGCTGGATCGCAGGATCGTCGCCGTAATCGGCCTGCACGTAAATGACCCAGGCCCCGCGCTCGCGGGCGATGTCGCCCAAATCCTCAATCAGCCTAGTAGCGATTCCGCGGCGGCGGTGGGGCTCGGCGACGGCGAGGTCGTAGATATAGATCTCGCTCCATTCGCGCTCGAGCTTTGAAAGCTCATAAGCGACGAGACCACCCACCACCTCGTCGTCGTCTAAAGCGACCAAGACGATCACGTCATCCTTGGCGAGCACGCGGTCGAGATAATCATCGGAGGGCGGGGCGTTGCGGTAGGTTGCGAGATCGTCGAAGGCATCGGCGAAGAGGTTATTAAGCTGGCGGAGGAGTGCGGCTTCCCCTGAAAGTGCGCGCCTGGTTTCATAAGTAATCATGCCGATCCAATGCCATCCCATCATCGCGAAAGAAATATTCAACCAATAGGTTGACACTTAGAAGCGGCGCTACCATATTCAACTGCATGGTTGAACATTATTCGGGGGATCTCGACAGCATTTTTCACGCGCTTGGCGATGCGACGCGGCGGCAGATGCTCCGCGAGCTCACCCAGGGCGATCGCACGGTAAGCGAACTTGCCGAGCCCTTCGCCATGTCGCTGGCGGCGGCATCCAAACACATCAAGGCGCTGGAGAGCGCCGGGCTGGTTCGCCGCGACGTCAGGGGCCGGACACACCACCTACGACTCGATCCTGCGACGCTCGCCGGAGCCTTCGAGTGGCTGAAATATTATGAGCGCTTCTGGACAAGTCGTCTCGACGTGCTCGAGCGACTGCTGCGCGATGACGACGCGCGAAATTCCCCCAAACCCAAAGGAGAAGAACAATGACCCAAGTCTTTGCCGTCGAAGCTTATGGCGAAGTGATCGAACCCAATACGCTGAGGATCAAGCGCCTGCTGCCCGGCTCGATCGACCGCGTCTGGGCCTATCTCACGGACAGCGACCTTCGTCGCCAGTGGCTTGCTTCCGGCGTGATGAAGCTGAGGCTTGGAGCACCGTTCGAGCTCGTCTGGCGTAATGAGGAGCTGGAGAATGCTGGCCACCGCCCGGAGGGCTTCGACGAGGAGCATCGGATGGAAAGCCGCATCACGGAACTGGATCCGCCGCGGAAGCTGGGCTTCGAGTTCGGTACCAGCGGCGACGTGACGATCGAGTTGGAAGAACGAGGCGATCGGGTGCTTCTCACCCTGACCCACCGCCGCCTGCCCGACCGCGAAAGGATGCTGAAGGTCGCTGCAGGCTGGCATGCGCATCTCGACGTGCTCGCAGCAAAGGCTGCCGGCGATGCACCGCCACCATTCTGGGCGAACTGGAGCGACTTGCGCGAGCAATATGCGCGTCGGATAGCATCAGCATAACGTGTGGGTCCCATAAGCCAGACGAACTGGCTACCCGGAGCGTTTGATTGGCGCGGCACTCCAACAGCCGTAGGATCGCCGACTTGGCAATCGATGGAGTCGGGCAATGGCCACCGAAGCACAGGTCGAAGAAACGCCGCATGCCGAAAAAGTTCACACCGGCCAGTGTTTCTGCGGTCAGGTACAGATTGAGGCGCGTGGCGATCCGCAGGCAATGGGTTATTGTCACTGCGAATCCTGCCGGACCATGTCCGGCGCGCCGCTTCGAGGCTTCACTTTGTGGCCCCAAGATACCGTGCGAGTGAGCCGCGGCGAGGACCGGCTCAAAGGATATAACAAAATGGGCTTTTCTGATCGTCGGCACTGCAGCAATTGCGGGGGGCAGGTTCTGATCCAGCATCCTACAATCGGCATGACAGACGTTCATTCAGAAACGTTTCGCGGTTTCGAGTTCGAACCCACGGTCCACGTCAACTACCAGGAGAAGGTGCTGCCGATCAAAGACGGGCTTCCGAAGCTGAAGGATTTCCCGGCGGAACTCGGCGGGTCCGGCGAGATCGTGCCCGAATAGCTATTCCTCAGTCCTGATCAGCACCGTTTCCCCGATCAGGACGAATAGGATGAAAGGCGCCCATGCGGCCACTATTGGCGGATAGGCACCGGCATTGCCCATCGCCAGGCTGAAATTGTCGGCGACGAAGTAAGCGAAGCCCAGAGCCATGCCGATCGTAGCGCGCAAGAGGACCTGACCCGAACGAGCGAGGCCGAACGCGGCGACTGCGGCGAGCAGTGGCATCAAGACCGTGGACAGCGGACCCGACACCTTGTGCGCCAGGCCGGCGCGCGCTTCGTCGGTCGGCTTGCCGGCGGCCTCGAGCTCGGCGATACGCTTCCTCAGGGTCCAGTAATCCAGTTCGTTAGGATCGACCTTGGCAATTGTGAGCTGGGCCGGAGTAACCCCGTGCATGCCCTCTAGCTGCGGCACCCGACGCGATACGTTCATATTAGCGTCGTAGATAAGGACGTTCTGAAGCCGCCAATCGGCGGATGCGGGTCTCGGATAAGCGCGGTCGGCGCGAACCACCCGCTGCAGCACGCCGTTGACGCGATCATAGATAGTAACGCGTTCGACGTGCAGCTGCGCACCTCGACCGGCGACGAGTCCGGCGCGGATCAAATCATCGCCATTAAGCAGCCAAACGTTGCTCAGAAGGCCGCTTTCCGGAGGGATCGGTTTGTAATCGTTGTCCGACCAGGCGTTCACGACGCGCCCCGAGTTCACCGCGACGGTCTCGTTGAAGACGAAAAGGGCTGCGGCAATGCCGATGCTGCCGAGGATCAGCGGCGCGAGGATTTGGTGCGCAGACAGGCCCGCAGCCTTCATCGCCACCACTTCACTGTGCTGATTGAGACCGACAAAAGCGATCAAGGTGCCGAGAAGTACCGAAAAGGGCAGGAAACGTGAGATCAGGACCGGGACTCGAAGGCCAACGTATCGCCAGATCTCAACGTCCCCATTGCCGGGTACGGAAAGGATCTTGCCCGCTTCGCCCAACAGATCGAGCGTCATCAGAACGAGCACCAGCACGAATAGCACGGCAAGACTGCGCGTGAAAAACAGCCGCAGCATGTAGAATGCGAGGCGGCGCGACGGGAAGAAGGAGAGGTTGATCATGCCTCACCGAACTTCGGCATGAGCGCCCGGACGCGCTTCACGGTCTTCGCGGCAAACCATTCAAGCGCGCCTATGGGCTGACCGCCCGGCTTGTGCGCAAGCACATGGTACATCCAGATGATCAAGGCGCAGAGGAGCACGAGAGGAGCCCATAGCCCGAGTACGGGGTTGATTTGGCCGTTGGTGCCCGCCTGCTCGGCATATTGATTGACCTTGTGATACGCGACGATGATCAGGATGCCGAGAAAGATGCCGAGTGAAGACGAGCTGCGCTTGGGAGGCACCGCAAGAGCGACTGCCAGCAGCGGCAGCATCAGCATCATCGCCACCTCGACCAGGCGGAAATTGAGCTTCGACTGAGCCTCGAGCTTTTGATGGAGATTCGTCGCTGCGCCACCGTAACCGACGCGCCACAATTCGTGGAGATACAGCTCGTCTGATTCATTACCGCCGCGGCGGCGGAACTGGTCGATCACCGGAAGGCTGACCGGCAAATCGTAGCTGTCGAAGGCTAAGGTGCGGGGCGCCGCGAACTTGGGTGAGTCCTGGACCAGGCGACCCTTGATCAGACGGAATAAGATGGTGTCGGGATCGTCCGTGGAGAGAAATTTTCCTTGCTCCGCCGTGGCGGCGACGGTCATTCCGTTCTTGTCGTCCATCTGCACGAAGATACCGTGCAATTGCGTGCCCTTTTTCTCGCTGCGCTCGATCCGCAGCGTGATTCGATGGCCGAGCTGATTGAACTCACCGACCTTGATTGCCGCACCCAGAGCGCCCGATTTGAGGTCGAAGCGCAAGCCTTCGTAGCGGTAGTGTGAAGATGGCTCCAAATAGCCGACAATGCCGAGATTGATGATCATCAGCGGGATGGCATAGATATATGGCACGCGCAGCAGTCGGCCGTAGCCGACCCCGATGCCGCGAAGTGCGTCAAGCTCGGATGACAGAGCCAGCTTGCGGAATGCAAGCAGAATGCCGAGCATCAGGCCGATCGGGATTCCGAGCGCAAGGTATTCGGGAAGCAGGTTGGCGAGCATCCGCCAGACGACGCTGACCGGCCCGCCGGCATCAACCACATACTGGAAAAGCCGCAGCATCTTATCGAGCACGAGTAGCATCGCCGCGAGCAGTAGCGATCCAACGAGCGGAACCGCGATGGAGCGAGCGAGATAGCGGTCAATGAGGCCGAGTTGGGGCAAATTTGGTCGTCCGAGCACCATGATTTGGCCGCAAATGCGACCCAGATTGCACAGCGGTCAGATGCATCCGGCGCGCCGGATGCATCCGTTCAAGACGTCCCTATAGCAATTGGTGTCGTGAATTCATGTTGAAAACGCTTCATCTGATCGAGGCCGACGCCACGACGGGCGAAGTGTGTCCGGCGGGCGACGGCCAGTGTACTAGGCCGCGGCCCCGCGTCGCTCTCCTGTCCAATCCGAAGTCGACTGGGAACCTCGCGCAGCTGCCGCGGATCCGCGAATATTGCGTCGATCACCCCGACGTCTTCCATTATGAGGTCGAGCACGCCTCCCAAATCGGCGAGGCCATGAAGGTCATCGCGCGCGTTCGACCCAAGCTACTGGTGATCAACGGCGGTGACGGGACAGTCCAGGCGGCGCTCACCGAAATTCATAACGGTGGCTATTTCGAAGAGGAGCCGCCGCCGGTAGCCGTGCTTCCCAGCGGAAAGACCAATCTCATTGCAATAGACCTCGGCGCTCGAGGAGATCCCGTGGAGGCGCTTCAGAAGCTGATCGCGCTCGCTCAGGGTGATCTCAAGCCCTATACCGTGGCGCGCGAGCTCATCGCGCTGCGGCGCGGCGATGTACAGGGCGAGCCAGTGATCGGCATGTTTCTCGGCGGTGCTGGGCTTGCCGATACGATGCTCTATTGTCGGGACAAGATTTATCCGCTGGGCCTGCCCAACTCCGTAGCGCATTTAATTACGGCGGGCGCGCTGCTGATGAAGACGTTGCTGAAGGTCAAGGCCAGCTTCCTGCCGCCCGATCCTAGCCCGCTCAGCGTGTCGGTGCGCGACGAAGGGACGATGCTTAGCGGGCGCTTCTCGCTGCTCGCAGTCACCACGCTCGACAAGTTGCTGCTCTCAAGCGAGGTTAGCGGCGACGGCCGCGGCGCTCTCAAGCTGCTGGCGGTCGAGGAGCAGCCGATGTCGCTGCTTCGCGGGCTGGCGGCAAGCATTGGCGGAAAGCTCGGCCGATCGGCAGTGCGCGGTGTGCACTTCGAGGAAGCTGACGAGATCACGATCGAGGGCGAAAGCTCCCATGTGATCCTCGATGGCGAGACATTCCGGGCCGAAACAGGCTTCCCGATCCACCTGAGGCCGGCGCAGCCGCTGTCATTCGTCAGGCTCGCCGCCTAGGTTCTCATCATGACCGAGCTGCGCGCGCTGGTGGCCGAAGAGCTGAGCCAGCCCGTCGATCCGCGGGTGAGGGCCGTGGCGGAAGGGATTGCCGCAAAGCACGCACCCGCGAGCCAGGCCGTGCTTTTCTATGGTTCATGCTTACGCGAGCGCGAGCTCGAAGGGCGCATGCTCGATTTTTACTTGATCGTCTCGGACTATCGCGCGGCCTACGCAAAGCGCTGGCTTGCTCTCGCGAACCGGCTGATCCCGCCCAACGTCTTCTATTTCGAACGCGACGGTCTCCGCGCCAAATATGCGGTGCTGAGCGAAGCCGATTTTCTCCACGAATGCCTGCCGGACGCCTGGAATG
>JBKPLG010000127.1:0-9556 GCA_046731515.1 Pseudomonadota bacterium
CGCTCACGCTGCCGCAGCCCTACCTCCTGTTTCTCGGTGACACGGTCGAACCCGGCTACGCCAAGACTGCCTTCGGGCTGCGTGACTGGGCGCGCGAACTTTGCGTCGGAGAGTTCGCGTTGCCGACCGCAACAGTCAGCACTGGCCTTCCGCACCTGTCACCGAGGGAGGCGCGCGAAAAAGGCGCACGATCGCTGGTTATCGGAGTGGCCAACTCGGGCGGATTCATCGCCGACAGCTGGGTTCCCGCACTGGTCGAGGCGCTCGATGCGGGCCTGCACATCGTCGCTGGAATGCACGCGCGGTTGCGCCACGTTCCGGAACTGCGTGATGCGGCGGACCGGCTTGGGTTGCGGCTAATCGATGTGCGCGAACCGCCGGTCGGTATCCCGATTGCGACGGGTCTGAAGCGGGGCGGGAAACGTCTGCTCACGGTCGGGACCGATTGTGCATTAGGCAAAAAATACACGGCGCTCGCCATCGCCCGGGCCATGCAGCAGCGCGGGATCGATGCAAATTTCCGAGCGACAGGACAAACCGGAATCATGATTGCCGGTCGCGGAATCCCGATGGACGCCGTGGTCGCCGACTTCGCCGCAGGCGCGGCAGAGATCCTCAGTCCGGCAGCTGCCGATGATCATTGGGATGTCATCGAGGGTCAAGGTTCGCTGCTGCACCCGGCATATGCTGGAGTGTCGCTCGCACTGCTGCATGGCAGCCAGCCCGATGTGTTCGTGGTTTGCCATGACCCAACGCGAACCTGCTTGCTCGGTGATGAAGATTTCGCCGTGCCAAACGTCGAGGAGATCATCGATCTCACCATTCGTCTCGGCTCGCGGACCAATTCGGCCATTCGCGTCGGCGGAGTGAGCTTTAACACGGGCGGAATGAGCGAGGATGAAGCGCGCGAAGCCATGGCCAATGAATCGGCGCGCCTGGGACTTCCCGTCGCAGACCCGATGCGCGGCGGCAAGGAGTTCGAAAGGCTGGTCGATTCATGTCTCGAATGATCGCCCTCGCTGCCATCGCACTGCTGATCGCTTCTCCTGCGACGGCAGCAAATGTCGCGCCGCTCCAAGCGGAAATCGCGCGCATTTCCCAACCGGTCGGCGGGACAGTCGGTGTTGTCGCGTGGCGGCTCGACGGCCGGGGTCCGCGAGTGCTGGTAAATGGCGATCAGCGCTTCCCGATGGCCAGCACGTTCAAGGTCGCGATCGCTGGTGCAATCCTCTCTAAGGTCGATCGCGGCGAGATCTCGCTCGATCAGCTGGTTCCGATCGATCCCAACATGATGGTCGAATCCGAAGGGCTCGCAGAGACCTTCCGGCATCCGGGTGTCAGCGTGTCGGTCAGGAACCTGCTCGAGCTGATGCTGACCGTCAGTGACAACACGGCGACCGATACGCTGACCAAGCTCGCCGGCGGTCCGGCCGTGGCCACTCAGTGGGTGCGCGGCCAGGGCATCGAGGGACTTCGCGTCGACCGCGATACGGCGGGACTGATCCGCGACTTTTACGGCCTGCCGCCCGGTCCGTCGTTTCCAGACTCGCTTGCGGCCGGGCTGAAGGCCGACCCTAAGCTTGAGGACAAGGGCGACAAGCCCGATTCCAGGTTCGACAGCGATCCACGCGATACGGCAACTCCAGCGGCCATGGCGGATCTGCTCGAACGCATCTTCACGGGCAAGGCGTTGAGCCCTACGAGCACAAAGCTCCTTAACGAGATCATGGAGCGCAACACGACGGGCAAGGCGCGAATCCGCGGCCGACTTCCCGACGGTACGACCGTCGCCGAGAAAACCGGGACGATCGGCGGCTCATTGAATGACGTCGGGCTGATTACCCTTCCCGGCAATGCCGGCAAAGTCATCGTCGCGGTCTTTATAAAGCAAAGCACAAAGCCATTCGAAGACCGCGAGCGCGTGATCGCCGACATCAGTCGCGCGCTCTACGATTATTATCTCTTCGAGGCTGTGGAATGAGCGAGGCGACACCGAGCCGCTTCACGCGCTGGTTGTTGCCGGGTCTGGGAGTCAAGGCGGTCGTAATTGGCGGCGGCTACGCGACTGGTCGCGAGCTCGCCGAATTCTTCCTTTCGCGAGGCCCTTGGGGCGGGCTCTACGCGATCCTATTCGCGACATTGCTTTTCAGCATCTTCTGTTCGCTAACCTTCGTCCTCGCGCGGAGATTGGCCACCTACGATTACAGGAGCTTCTTTAAGCGTCTGCTCGGTCCGATCTGGCACTTGTTCGAATTCTCTTACGTGCTCTTCGTGGTGTTGATCCTTGCTGTTTATGGAGCGGCCGCTGGAGCCATCGGAAGCGCGGTGTTCGGCGCTCCTGTTTGGGTCGGCACAGTAGCTCTGGCCGTCGGAATCGCGGGCGTTGTCGCTTTCGGCAACAAGGCGGTCGAGCGGCTCTTCCGCGACGTTTCGTATCTGCTCTATGGGGTCTACGCCCTTTTCATCATACTCGCGCTGTGGCGCTTCGGCGAGCGAGTCCCGGGCGGTTTCGAAGCTTACCCGCAGACGTCGGGTTGGGCGCTGAGCGGCATTACCTACTTCGGCTACAACATCATCGGAGCCGTCGTGATTTTGCCGGTCCTCCGGCACTTGATGAGCGACCGCGATGCCGTCGTCGCGGGCGTGATCTCGGGTCCTTTGACCATGCTTCCGGCGCTGCTGTTCTTCATTCCGATGGTGGCCTTTTATCCTGAGGTGCAAACCGCCACCCTGCCCTCGGATTATTTGCTGCAGCGCATCGGCATCCCCGCCTTCCATCTGCTGTTTCAGGCGATGATCTTCTCGGCGCTGCTCGAAAGCGGCACAAGCTCGGTTCACGCGATCAACGAGCGGATCGATCACGCCTGGCAAGCGCGCCGCGGGCGAGCCCTGACGCATCGCGCGCGCCTCACCATCGCGCTGATTGTCCTCGTCGGATGCATGTTCCTCGCCAGCCAATTTGGCCTCGTCACTCTGATTGCCAATGGCTATCGCGCGCTCGCTTACATCCTGCTTGCGACCTACATCCTTCCACTCGTGACCATTGGCGTGTGGATGCTATGGAGAGGCGCCGATCCGAAGGTCGCGCGGCAGGACAGCCATCAACCCGCCCAAGTCCAGGAGTAATCGCATGCTGAAGCGTGTGCATTTGGCTGCCGCAGTCGCTGCGGCATTCATGACCACATCGGTCGAAGCGGCGCCGCCAGCCGGTTTCGAGCAGCGCGTCGAGCAGCTGCGCAAGGAATATGGCGTTCCCGGCGTTTCGATCGCGATTGTCGAGAATGGAGCGCCGACACTGGCTCGCGGCTGGGGCGTCCGAAAGATCGGCACGGACCTGCCCGTCGGCGCGGATACCATCTTCGCGACTGGTTCGACGGGCAAGGCGTTTACCGTCGCAGCTCTCGCCACGCTGGTCGATCAGGGCAAGATCAAGTGGGACGACAAGGTGATTGATCACATGCCGGACTTTCGCATGTGGGATCCCTGGGTCACGCGTGAGATGACGATCCGCGACCTTCTCGTCCATCGCAGCGGTCTCGGCCTCGGCGCGGGCGACCTTCTCTTCGTCCCCAACAGCAATCTTTCACGGAAGGAGACGGTTCGGCGCATCCGCTTCATCAAGCCGGCGACAAGTTTCCGTAGCGCCTACGCATACGACAACATCCTGTACATGGCGGCAGGTCAGCTCATCGAAGAGGTTAGTGGCGAAACGTGGGAGCAATATATGCGCCGTCACGTCTTCGCTCCGCTCGGGATGAACCACTCCTCGGTTTCGGATGCGGAGACGCAGGCGAACCCGGACCACGGTTATCCGCACAGCCGCTCGGACGGAGCGATCGTCGGCCTGGGTACGCAAAAACCGCTCGATGAACACGCAGCGATCGCACCTAATGCCGCTCCTGCGGGAGGGCTCGCGATCAGCGCCAACGACATGACCCGCTGGTTGCTGACGCAGCTCGGACGCGGCAAGATTCCAGGCGGCGAACGGCGCCTGTTCTCGGAAGAACAATCGAAAGAGATGTGGAATCCGATAACACCGCAGCCGATCAGCGATTATCCGGCTGAGTTCAGTGTCACACAGCCGAACTTTTACCTCTACGGTCTCGGCTGGGACGTTCAGGATTATCGCGGCGCCAAGCTCATCTGGCACGGCGGCGCGGTGTTTGGCTCGCTTGCCGCAGTCGCGCTGCTGCCAGACAAGAATGTCGGGATCTTCGTCGCCGTAAACAGCGAGGAAGGCGAGATTGTCCGCGGGCTGCTCTACGAGCTGCTCGACCATTACCTCGGACAGCCGCAGGGACAATGGCCGGAGAAATTTCACAACTTCAAGCTCGCTCGGCTAAATGCCGCCGCGAAGGAAGTTCAGAAAGCAGCTGCGACCCCGGCAAAGGCCGGTCCGTCGCTACCGCTGCAGCGCTATGTCGGCGACTACGCCGATCCTTGGTACGGGACGATCAATGTGCGCCAGTCGGGCAAGGGTCTCTCAATTGAATTCCCCCATTCGACCGGAATGAGCGGCCCGCTGACTCACCATCAGTACGATACATTCCGGACGAATCCGTCGCTCAAATGGATCGAGCCGGCGTATGTGACCTTCTCGCTCGACGCCGACGGGAAGGTAGACCGGATAACGATGAAGCCGGTCTCACCGGCAGCGGACTTCAGCTTCGACTACCAGGACCTGCTGTTCACGCCTGTGAGCGCGCAGGAGGGCAAATGAAATACGCTCGAGTTCGTCGCGTCTGACTAGTCTCATTTGCTCGTGGCCACGATCGCAAAGGGGTTGGGTCTTTCGGGTTTGGTGTCAAACGCCCCCAATTGTATGGCGAAGATCATGAAGGCCCCAGCCACAATCGCCAGGCCGTAGGGAATACTGGAGCTACGTTGCGTGCCAACTGAATGGCCGGCAGTGCGGCGCATCGGGCGCGCGAGAATGAATAGGATCGCGAGCAAACCGCCCGAAATGAACACTGCGGCAAGAAGCCAAACCGCGGCCGGAAGGTTCATCCACAAGCCAACGGCCGCGAGCAACTTGACATCGCCCCCGCCCAATAGTCGCGCAGCGAAGGCAGCCGTACCGCATGAAAGGAGCAGAACGAATACGAGTACATTCTGCCAAAGCTCCAGGGGAAATCCTCGAATCGCCATTGCGATCAAAGCCGCGGCGAAGACGGCAAAGCAGGTGAGATTCGAGATTCGGCGACGAACGGCATCCTCGATAGCCGCTGCGGCGAGGCCGACGCCGAGCACAGCGATCAGCCACAATGGCGCGTATTCGACAAGATTCACTGGCGGCTTACCGCCTCGAGATTCGTTGCAGCACGAACGTACCAGCGCGAACTGGCTTCCAGGGCTTGTGTGAACGCAGCGACGGCGCGCGACCGGTCCCCAAGAATCTCAGCCGCGACTCCGGCGTCGTTCAAGCGGTGAGCCCAATCTTCGTCAGTCTCCCCCGGACGACGCGTCGGTAGCTCGGCCGCCACCGCCGCGCGTGCAAGCTCAAGATTATTTGCTGCTCGCGTCAAACTCGGATTGATCGTCACGGCGCGTTCGAAGTCTTCAATGGCCGCGGTCCAATTCCCGCGGAGCAGCTGCGACCATCCGCGATTGTTGAAGACTGCCGCTTCATCCGGAGCAAGCCGCAATGCCTCCGCATAAGACTCGTCGGCGTCCATCCAATCTCGATTGAAATCCGCCAGGGCACCGCGCGCGTTCCAGACACGCCATGATGCGTCCTTTGTGCCGGTCGCGCGCTTGATCAGCGGATTAGCGGCATCGACATCCCCCAGCTTGAGAGCGGCGATTCCGGCGTGTTCGAGCAAAACAGTATCTGATTGCCCCGCGGAAAGAAGCTTATCGTAACGTGTCAGCGCTTCCGCATAATTGCCTGACGCAAAAGCGACGTCCGCCAGGATCCGTTCGACAGGGGCCCCTCGAATGCCCCGTCCAATCAATTGCCCGACCATTAGGCGCGCCTGGTCCAAACGACCGGCAGCCGCGGCTTTCGATGCCTCTTGGACTATGCGCTCAGAACTAAGGGCAACTGGGGGCATCGACTCCGCAGCCGCGGCTGCGATCAGGAGCGCGAGGATCATGCGCCCGCCAGGCGAACTTTGGCACGCGTCGCATCACGGCCAAGAAATACCACAATCGCATTGCCTCGAGTCGTTCCGACAGCACGGCAATCTAGCTGCGCCGCGAGCTTCCGAGCGGCGGCTTCGTGCCCGGATGGATAAAACACGACAGTTGTCGCGCGGACTCTTGGCGCGTCGCCAATTGCGAGCTTGCGCCATCCCTGGTTGGAGAGCACGTGCCTTGTCCGAGCTGCGAGCCCTTGGCGCCGAGCCGCGTTCAGCAGCCGAATCGATGGCTCCGAGCTTGCGCTTCGTATCGGTAGCCAGCGGACGGTAGTGCTCAATCTAGTGCGCGAAATCACAACTGCTTGCCAGATGGGTTTGGCGGTCGTGACGAGCGCCACTTCGCCCGGCGACAAGCGCTCTAGATGCGGTTGGACCTCGCTCGTCACAACTGCTCGCGCTGGTCTCGCGGGCGGAAGTTTCACGGTCACCGTTGCGGTCGGAGCGGGAGATGCGACCGATGCCTGCGCACTTTGCATGACGGTCGATTCCAGCCAAGGAGATGCGCTCTCAATTGAAGGGCTTGCATGCGAATGTACAGAGAGTTCGGGCGTCGAAACGGCCTGCAGTAATTGCGGATCTTGCGGGGCGAGAGCTAGCGCAGCTTCATAGTAGCGCCGGGCAAGATCATTTCGTCCCATTGCCGCGTAGGAGTCGGCGATGCCACTGATCGCAAGCGGGTTGTCAGGCTGCTCTCGCACGGCCTTCCGAAACGCTTCCAGAGCCAAAGCGGGACTGCCAAGCGCGAGCTGTGATCGGGCGTAGGCGATCTGCTCGCTCGCCGGACGCGCTTGATTTGCGCTGCCGACAGGACGGATTCCGATTTTGTCCGACGGAGCTGCGCATGCCGTTACAAACAGGCCTGCCGCAAGCCAAAGTGTGGTTGTGCCCTTAACCATCATTGGTTCCAATACAGAGCGGGCAAGACCGCTCGGATAACCCTGATCGCCGCCGGTAGCATCAGCACTCCGATCATCGTGGGTAACATGCAAGCAACCAGCGGAATCGAGATTAGAACGGGAAGGCGGTGCGCCCTTTCCTCGGCGCGCATCCGCCGTTTTTCACGCATTTCGGATGCGTAAGTTCGCAATGTTTGGGAGATTGACGAACCGAGTTTCGTCGACTGGATCAGCAAGGTTGCGAATGCACGGATATCATCGGCTCCTGCTCGGTCGGCCAGGCGTCGAAGCGCATCCTCATGGCTTCGGCCGGCCCGCAGTTCCAGGACGACCGCCCCGAACTGCTCGGCGAGCAGCGGGTGTGAACTCGTCATTTCCATACCGACGCGAGCGAATGCTGCTTCGAGACCCAACCCGGCCTCGACGCACACCAGCATCAGATCCAGTGCATCGGGGAAAGAATTAACGAGCTCTCGCTGTCGCCGATCCGCGCGCGCCCGGACGAGCAGGCTTGGCAGGTACAGACCCATGACAGCGGCAATGATGAGGCAAAAATAGAGTTTCACAACGCCGGGGCTGGAGCCCGTCAGCCACATTAGCAGCAGCACTAACGACGGCAGTCCGACCACCAGCACCAGGCGAAGGAGCGTATAGACGCGCGGTGCGTAGGTCGCAGTATAGCCGGCAGCAACAAGCTTCTGGCGAAGTGAAGCGTCTCTTGTGTCGACTAGGCTGAGGCCGCCCTTTTCAATCGCGTTGACGAGCTTGAGCCAGGCATTCTCGACCCGTTCCGACCGAAGAGAGCCGATCGTGACCGCTCCGCCACCTCTCGGGCTACCATCGAACAGTCTGCGACGCGTGGCCTGGCGCAACGCCATCGTTTGGGTCGCGAAATATGCGGTCGCCGACACGATCGCGAACAAGAGTAGCAGCAGAAGCAGCCGAAGAGTTTGATTCTGTGCGAGCAGTTCGATCATCGCGTTACACCTTCAAATCCACCATCCGCCGGATCCAGATGAAACCGGTCACATAAAGAGCGATCAGAATCGCAAAGCCGGGGATGAAATACGGATCGTTCGCCACATCCAGGAAGAAGCGTGCATTGAATACGAACAGCAGGGTGAAGGTGAATAGCGGGAGGATAGTAAGCATGATCGCCGTCATCCGGCCTTCGCTCGAGAGCGCGCGCACCTTCATCATCATCGATTGGCGTTCACGGATCACTTGCGACAGATTGTCCAGGATTTCCGCAAGATTGCCGCCGGTCTCATTCTGCACCGAGAGGGAGACGACGAACATTCGCATGTCGTCTAGGTCCCATCGCTCCGCCATGTCCTGCAGTGCATCGCGAAGTTCCGCGCCATAGGTCACTTCGTCGACCACAAGTCCGAATTGCGATCCGATTGGATCGGGCATTTCGACCGTCAACAAATCCAGTGCCGCGGCGATGGGATGGCCGGCGCGCAGGCCGCGTACGAAAACGTCAAGCGCAACGGGGAATTGCTCCTGCATTTTTTTGCGCGTTCGTGTCGCCTTGAAATTGAGAAGCATCACCGGAAGAGCCGCGCCGAGCAGGATAGCGAAGGTTCCACTAATCAGAATTCGGCCTAAGCTGATCCCAATGCCCCACCAGGAGGCCATTAACAGCAAGATAAAAAAGAATATTGCGATTGGCGCAAATAGGATCAGAAGGATCAAGCGCCCTGTAGGCACCGTCATCTGCGCTTGCATCAACATCTGCTCAAAGCGGCGCGCCATCGGCAAGAAGTACACCGGCAACCATTCCGGAACTGCTGAGTGCGAGCGTCGAAGCAGGTTCATCGTTTCGCCGTGAGTTTGTCCACGTGCAATCAACTTGAGCCTGAGATTGATGGCCCTTTCTTCGGCGCGATGGCTTGCGAGCCACCGCACCAGCACTTCGCCCGCGAGCACGACTGCGGTGAAGATGCAGACGAGTACGAGCGCTCGAAGCCAAGTCGGATTCATGCTTCGAACTTCGCATCTGGACGGAACAGGTCGGCCGACAGACTGATCCCGTGCGCCATGACCTGATCGAGAAAGCGTGGACGAATACCGGTCGCTTCAAAACGACCCTGAACGACACCGTCGTTACTGACGCCCGTCTGACGGAACCGGAAGATTTCCTGCATGGTGATGACTTCGCCTTCCATGCCGGTCAGCTCCGACACGCTTACGAGCTTGCGACGACCGTCCGCTAGTCGGGCAACTTGGATCACGATGTGAATCGCGGATGCGATTTGGGCTCGAGACGAACGTGGCGGAATATCGATACCGCTCATGCCGATCATCTGCTCAACGCGAGACAAAGCATCGCGCGTCGTGTTGGCGTGCACGGTCGTCATCGAGCCTTCGTGGCCCGTATTCATCGCCTGCAACATGTCGAACGCCTCGCCGGCGCGGACCTCCCCCAGAATGATCCGATCCGGCCGCATACGCAGCGCGTTCTTCACGAGATCGCGTTGAGCCACTTCCCCGCGGCCTTCAATGTTGTGCGGCCGG
>JBKPLG010000128.1:0-18676 GCA_046731515.1 Pseudomonadota bacterium
TCTACACCTAGGCAAGGTCGTCGGCAGCGTCAGATGTGTATAAGAGACAGAGTTCAACCTGCGCTTCCAGGCGGCAACCAACCAGCTGGAGAAGCCGAGCCGTGTGCGCGAGGTGCGCCGCACCATCGCGCGCATCAAGACGCTTCAGAACCAGCGCGCCCGCGCTCAGGCCGCGAAGGCGTAAGGAGACTATTGAGATGCCAAAGCGCGTCCTCACCGGCACCGTAGTGTCCGACAAGGCCGACAAGACAGTGGTGGTCCGTGTCGAGCGGCGGGTGAAGCACCCGCTCTACGGAAAGATCATCAAACTGTCGAAGAAGTATCACGCCCACGACGCGGCGAATGAGTTCCACGCGGGCGAGATCGTGCGGATCGAAGAGTGCGCCCCGATTTCGAAGCTCAAGACCTGGTCGGTCGTCGATCGGATCGGCGTAGCCAAGGTCGGAACGGTGGAGATCGCGGAGCCGGAAGAAATCGCCCCCGAGGCGCCGGCTGCGGAGCCATCGAAGCCTGCCGAGGAGAAGGCCGAGAAGGCCCAGAAGAAGGCTGAGAAAAAGGCTGAAAAGAAGCCGGCGAAGAAGCCGGCCAAGAAAGCCAAGGCCAAGGACGATGCCGAAGCGGAAGCCGAGGCCTGAGGAAGTTTGAGAGGATAAGGGTCGAACCATGATCCAGATGCAGTCCAACCTGGACGTTGCGGACAACAGCGGCGCGAAGCGCGTCCAGTGCATCAAGGTGCTGGGCGGCTCGAAGCGCCGGACCGCTGGCGTCGGCGACATCATCGTCGTCAGCGTCAAGGAAGCCGCGCCCCGCGGCCGCGTGAAGAAGGGCGACGTTCATCACGCGGTGATCGTTCGCACCGCCAAGGATATCCGTCGTCCCGACGGTTCAGTGATCCGCTTCGATTCCAATGCGGCGGTGCTGGTCAACAAGAACGAGGAGCCGATCGGCACCCGTATCTTCGGTCCGGTGGTCCGCGAGCTTCGTGCGCGCAAGCACATGAAGATCATCAGCCTTGCGCCGGAGGTCCTGTGATGTCTGCTCAGAAGATCAAGAAAGGCGACAAGGTCGTGGTCCTGTCCGGCAAGGACAAAGGCCGGACTGGTGAAGTCGCCAAGGTTATGCCCAAGGAAGGCAAGGTGATCGTGTCGGGTGTCAACGTCCACGCGCGTCACCGCAAGCCGTCGCAGCTGAACCCGCAGGGCGGGATCGAGCGCAAGGAAGCGCCGCTGCACGTGTCGAAGGTCGCTGTCGCCGATCCCAAAACCGGAGCGCCGACGCGCGTCCGCTTCGAGAAGCGCGAGGGTAAGAAGGTCCGCGTTGCGGCCAAGTCTGGAGAGCTGATCCATGGCTGACAAGGAAAAGAAGGAAAAGAAGGTCGAAGAAGCGCAGGAGCCCGTGACCGAGCAGGTTGAGCAGATCGAGGTCGAGCGGGTTGGCGACGCCGAAAAGGCTGAAGCTGAGGCGATTGAAGCCTTACCGAAGGTCGAAGAGGCCGAGGTACCCGCGCCTGCGAAGGCCGACGCTAAGCCGTCGAAGAAGCCCGCGGATTACACGCCGAGACTGAAGGCCGATTATGACGAGCGGGTCGTCGCGGAGATGACGAAGCGGTTTGGCTACAAGAACCGTCTCGAAGTTCCGCGCCTCGAAAAGATCGTCATCAACATGGGCGTTGGCGAGGCAACCCAGGACAAGAAGCGCGTCGAGACGGCGGCCGCGGAAATGCTGCAGATTGCGGGCCAGAAGCCGGTGATCACCAAGGCGAAGAAGTCGATCGCTCAGTTCAAGCTGCGCGAAGGCATGCCGATCGGCTGCAAGGTCACGCTGCGCCGCGATCGCATGTATGAATTCCTCGATCGTCTGGTGACGATCGCGCTTCCGCGTGTCCGCGACTTCCGCGGGCTCAACCCGCGCTCCTTCGACGGCCGGGGCAATTACGCGCTCGGGCTCAAGGAGCAGATCATTTTCCCCGAGATCAACTACGACCAGATCGACAAGGTCCGGGGAATGGACGTCATCATCACCACGACCGCGAGGACGGATGAGGAGGCGCGCGAGTTGCTGCGCCTGTTCAACTTCCCCTTCCCGGCGGAGGAGCAGCGGGAGGCCGCGTAAGCGGCCTTCTGAGAGGAGAAGAACTTAAGTCATGGCGAAACTGAGTTCGATCAACAAGAACGAGCGGCGCAAGAAGCTCGTCCAAAAGCATGCGGCGAAGTATGCGAAGCTCAAGGCGATCGCAGACGATGAGTCGAAGGACGAGACCGAGCGCCTCATCGCGCGTCTCAAGATGGCCGAAGTGCCGCGCAACGGGAACCCGACGCGGGTTCGCAACCGCTGCGAGCTGACCGGCCGTTCGCGCGCTTATTATCGCAAGTTCCGTCTGTCGCGGATCATGCTCCGGGAGTTGGCCAACAAGGGCCTGATCCCCGGCGTCATCAAGTCGAGCTGGTAAGGTAGTCACGAATGGCGATGACCGATCCCCTGAGTGATATGCTCACCCGCATTCGCAACGGCCAGCAGGCGCGCAAGGACTCGATCCTGACGCCGGCGTCGAAGCTGCGCGTGCGCGTGCTCGACGTGCTTCAGCGCGAGGGCTACATCCGCGGCTACGCGGAAGAAGAACTCGCTGGCCAAAAGGGCCTGCGCATCGAGCTCAAATATTTCGAGGGCCAGCCGGCAATCCAGCATCTCTCGCGCGTGTCTAAGCCCGGCCGTCGCGTCTATTCCGCCGCGCGTGAGCTTCCGCGGATCCGCAACGGTCTCGGCACGATCATCGTGTCGACTCCCCGCGGCGTTCTGTCGGATGCCGAGGCGCGCGAGCAGAACGTGGGCGGCGAAGTGCTGGCGGAGGTGTTCTGATGTCCCGCATTGGCAAGAAACCGATTACCCTTCCCACCGGCGTCACCGCCGCTGTGGAGAGCGGCACGCTAACCGTTAAGGGTCCCAAGGGCACCTTGGCGATTCAGCTTATCGACGATCTCGTGAAATATGAGATCGCCGAGAGTGAGATCCGCGTCTCTCCGCTCATCGATGCCCAGCGCAACCGCGCCGCATGGGGCATGCAGCGCACATTGGTGCAGAACCTCGTCACTGGCGTGACCGAGGGCTTCACGAAGGTGCTCGAGATCAGCGGCGTCGGCTACCGCGCCCAGGCCCAGGGCAAGAACTTGCGCCTGCAGCTCGGCTACAGCCACGACGTGAACTTCCCTGTGCCGGAAGGCATCGAGGTCAAGACTCCCGACCAGAACACGGTCGAGATTAGCGGCATTGATCGGCAGAAGGTTGGTCAGGTCGCAGCCGAAATTCGCCGCTGGCGCAAGCCCGAGCCGTACAAGGGCAAGGGCATTAAGTATCGCGGCGAGTATATCTTCCGCAAAGAAGGCAAGAAGAAGTAAGCCATGGCGAAACTCTCCCTTTTTGAGCGGCGCCGCCGTCGGGTGCGCAGCGCGCTTCGCGCTCGTACAGCTGGCAAGCCGCGGCTGTCGGTTCATCGTTCGGGCCGGCATATTTATGCGCAAGTCATCGACGACACGGCCGGTGTAACGCTCGCCGCGGCTTCGACCCTCGATAAAGATCTCAAGGGCAAGACCGGCGCAACCAAGGACGGCGCTGCTGCGGTCGGCAAAACCTTAGCCGAGCGCGCCAAGAAGGCCGGGGTGTCGAGCGTCCTGTTCGATCGCGGCGGCTTCTTGTTCCATGGCCGAGTGAAGGCTCTCGCCGACGCTGCCCGCGAAGGCGGACTGGAGTTCTAATAATGCAAGACGAGAACCAGCAGACCACCGAAGCGCCTGAGGCGCCTGAGGCAACGGCGACCGAGGCGGCTCCCGCCGCCGAGGCGGCTCCCGCGCAGGTCGAAGAGCAACAGCCGCAACAGCCGCAACAGCCGCAGGGTCGTGGCCCGCGTGGCGGACGTGGCGGCGGACGCGGCCGTGGAGGCGATCGCGGCGGTCGCGGCCGGCGCGACGATCGCCGTGGCCGGCGGGATGACGAGGAAGGCGGGGAGGAGTTGATCGAAAAGCTCGTCCACATCAATCGCGTCTCCAAGACGGTCAAGGGCGGCAAGCGTTTCGGCTTTGCGGCGCTCGTCGTCGTCGGCGACGGCAAGGGCCGGGCGGGCTTTGGTCATGGCAAGGCGCGCGAGGTACCCGAAGCGATCAGCAAGGCGACCGCAGCAGCGAAGAAGGCGATGATCCGCGTTCCCTTGCGCGATGGACGCACCTTGCATCACGACGGCCTCGGCCACTTCGGCGCGGGCCGCGTGGCGGTCCGTTCGGCTCCAGCCGGTACCGGCATCATCGCCGGCGGGCCGATGCGCGCGATCTTCGAAAGCCTTGGCGTGGCTGATGTGGTGACCAAATCGGTCGGTACATCGAACCCGTACAATATGATTCGCGCGACCTTCGAGGCGCTGAAGGAGCAGACCAGCCCGCGCGCGGTCGCTCAGCGACGGGGCAAGAAAGTTGCCGACCTTCTCGGACGAGGTGGCGCCAGCGCCGCCGAGGCCGAAGCCCAGGCCGAAGCGGTCACGGAGTAAGAGTGATGGCCAAGATCAAGATCACGCAGATCGGATCGCCGACCCGCCGCGACAAGACGCAGCGGGCGACGCTCGTCGGCCTCGGACTTAACAAGCTTCACCGCACGGTGGAGGTTGAGGGTACGCCCGAGGTTCTTGGTCAGGTGCGTAAGGTGCACCACCTCCTGAAGGTCGAAGAAGCGGCTTAACTCCTATCGGAATGCCTCTTCCCGAGGCATGCGCGACAAAAGCGAAAGCGAGTGCAAACTTATGAAACTTAACGAACTTCGAGATAATCAAGGCGCGCGCCAGAGCCGCGTGCGCGTCGGCCGTGGCATAGGCTCAGGTCTCGGCAAGACGGGCGGTCGCGGCCAGAAGGGCGCCAAGTCGCGTTCGGGCGTGTCGATCGCGGGCTTCGAGGGTGGCCAGATGCCGCTCCACATGCGGTTGCCCAAGCGCGGATTCAACAACATCTTCGCCCGCGACTACGCCGAAGTGAACATCGGCGCGGTGCAGAAGGCGATCGATGCCGGAAAGCTCGATGTGAAGGGCACCCTCGACCATGATGCGCTGAAGGCCGCGGGCCTGGCGCGAGGTGGCAAGGACGGCGTCCGCCTGCTCGGCAAGGGCGAGCTGAAGGCGAAGCTCGCGTTCAAGGTCGCAGGCGTGTCAAGTGGTGCGCGCGAAGCGGTGGAAAAGGCCGGCGGATCGATCGAGCTGGTCGAGCGCAAGAACCCCGCCGAGCTAGCTGCTGCGAAGAAGGGCTCGCGCAAAGCAGCCGCTAAAGCCGAGGCCTGACAACCGGAAAAGGGTCACTATATAGACCCAACACCGCTCATTCTGAGGAGCCGGTGAGCCTGCCGAACCGGCGTCTCGAAGAACAGTCCTTCGAGACGGGCCCTCGACAAGCTCGGCGCCTCTTCAGGACGAGCGGCTAGTTCATTCAAGGATCACCGACTTCATGGCATCCGCAGCCGAAACGCTCGCCTCCAGCATTACGTTCGCCAACTTCCAGAAGGCGTCCGAGCTCAAGAAAAGGCTGTGGTTCACGCTCGGTGCGCTGATCTTGTTCCGCCTGCTCTCTTTCGTCCCGGTGCCCGGCATCGATCCGGTCGCGATGAACGCCCTTTACCAGACTCAGAGCGGCGGCATCCTCGACGTCTTCAATACCTTCTCCGGTGGCGCGCTCGAGCGGTTCAGTATCGTCGCCCTGGGCGTCATGCCGTACATCACCGCTTCGATCGTGGTGCAGCTTGGGGCCACGCTCTACGGGCCTTGGCAGCAGCTGCGTAAAGAAGGAGAGACCGGACGGAAGAAGCTGAACCAGTACACCCGCTACCTGACCGTCGCGATTACCCTGGTTCAGGGCTATCTGGCGGTGCGAGGCCTGGAGTCCCAATCCATCAATCAGGGTATCCAGGCCGTCGTTCAACCGGGTCTGCTGTTCGAGGTCTCCGGTACGCTGGCCTTGGTCGGCGGTACCATGTTCCTAATGTGGATCGGCGAGCAGATCACGAGCCGCGGGATCGGCAATGGCGTGTCGCTCATCATCATGGCGGGCATCGTCGCGCGCCTTCCACAGGCCATCGCTCAGTTGCTCGAGGGCAGCCGCAGTGGCTCGCTCAGCCCGGTGCTGGTCATTGGCATTATCGTGCTTGCCGCCGTACTCATCCTTTTCATCTGTTTCATGGAGCGCGCCCAGCGGCGAGTGCTGATTCAGTATCCCAAACGGCAGACTGCTCGAGGAATGCAGCAGGAGCGTTCCCACCTTCCCATCAAGCTCAACACCGCGGGCGTGATCCCGCCGATCTTCGCTTCTTCGCTTCTATTGATGCCGCTGACTGTCATTCAGTGGGCCGGCAATCGCGCGACGACCGAGGGCGGAGCAAGCGATTGGCTGATCACGATCAGCACCTTTCTGCAGCATGGCTCGCCCGCCTACATGCTGCTTTACGGTGCCGGCATCGCCTTCTTCTGTTTCTTTTACACCGCGGTGCAGTTCAACAGCGAGGAGACGGCGGATAACCTCAAACGCCACGGTGGCTTCATTCCAGGAATCCGTCCGGGCAAGGCGACTGAGGAATATTTCGATTATCTCCTCAACCGCATCACGGTCGTCGGCGCAGCATATCTTGTTCTGATCTGCCTGATTCCTGAGTTTCTTTCAGCACAGGCCGGCCTCAACTTCCGTCTCGGCGGCACCAGCCTGCTGATCGTCGTCAATGTGACGATGGACACGGTTAGCCAGATCCAAAGCCATTTGATCGCCCACCAGTACGGCGACCTCATCAAAAAGGCGAAGCTCAAGACGACGCCGCGACGCCGGTAACTCCGGCAGAAGAGGGGAGAGGCGGTCGATGCTGAACATCATTCTGCTGGGGCCGCCAGGCGCAGGCAAAGGAACTCAAGCCGCGCGCCTGCAGGCGAATCGCGGAATGGTTCAGCTGTCCACCGGCGACATGCTGCGCGAGGCCGTTGCATCAGGCACTCCCGTCGGTTTGCAAGCGAAGGCCGTGATGGAGAAAGGTGAGCTGGTTAGCGATGCCATCGTCAGTGCGCTGATTGGCGAACGGCTCGACGCCGCCGAGGGCGAGGGTGCGATCTTCGATGGCTATCCGCGTACGCGGCAGCAGGCCGAGGCGCTCGACCTGCTGCTGGGCGAGCGGGGCAGGAGCCTCGATCACGTGATCGAGCTCGCGGTCGACGAAGACGAGCTCGTGAAGCGCATCACGGGTCGTTTCAGCTGCGCCAAGTGCGGCACGGGTTATCACGACACTTTCCGTCCGACGAATATTCCGGATGTCTGTGATGTTTGCGGTTCGACCGAATTCGTGCGCCGCAAGGACGATAACGAGGAAACGGTGCGGACGCGCATGGCCGAATATCGCGCCAAGACCGAGCCAATCCTTCCTTATTACGATCAGCGCGGGCTTGTCAGGCGGGTCAACGGAATGGCGTCCGTCGATGAGGTCGCCGCACAGATCGATGCCGTTCTAGACGGAGCCGCCTAGGCAGGCCATCCTCTCGACCCGGGAGGGAACGATGAAATATCTTGTTGGATTGGCGGCAGTGGTGGCTTCGATCCCCGCATCTGCCGAAGTCGTAAGCGCTTCTGCCAACGGCTTTGAGGTTCGCGAGACCGTGAACCTTGTGGCACCGCCGGAGGTAGCGTGGGCCGCATTCGGCAACATCGGCGCGTGGTGGGACCCCGAGCATACGTACGGCGGTAAGGATGCGAACCTCAGCCTGAACCTGTCGCCGGGCGGATGCTTTTGTGAGCGCTTTCCGAAAGGAGGCGGGATCGAGCACATGCGCGTCACTTTCGTTGATCCGGGCAAGCGGGTCGTGCTGACGGGCGGGCTCGGTCCTCTGCTCTATGAGGCAACGACCGGAGTCATGGATGTTCAGCTAAAGCCGACCGCCGCAGGGTCACAATTGACGCTGGATTATCGCGCGGCCGGTTTCGCGAAAGGCGGAGCGGACAAGCTCGCTGCAGACGTCGATCAGGTCCTTGCGGCGCAGCTCAAGCGATTTCGCGCGTTCGCCACGTCTAGGCCGCGAACTTAGGCGCGTTCGAGCGTTATGAAGCGGAAGGCGGGGCGGTCGTCCTCGGCGACATGCTCTTCGCGGAAAGTCTCGTTCCAGCGGTTTTTACCGCGCGGATCCGGCATAAAAGTGTCTCCGTGGATGTCGGCGAGGATCTCCGTAAGGTCGATCCGATCCGCCAAGGGCAGGAAGAGCCCAAAAATCTCCGCTCCACCGATGACCGAAACACACTGATCGCCTGCGAGGCGCAACGCCTCATCGGCATCGCGAGCAACGTCGGCGCCGGCGGCGCGCCAGCTCTCATCGCGCGTAAGAACGATATGCCTGCGACCCGGCAGAAGCCCTGGCAGGCTCTCGAAGGTTCTGCGGCCCATCACCATCGCGCTGCCCATCGTTAAAGTCTTGAAGCGTTTGAGGTCGGCAGGAATGTGCCATGGCAGCTTGCCGTCGCGGCCGATCACGCCGTTCTGCGCACGGGCGACGACGATGGTGATCGGTGGCTTTTCCATCCGCTCCGTTTGGCGCTGTCGCGCAGTCCTGCCAAGCGCGCTATTGCGCCTGCGTGAGAGATGCCGTGGCAAAGCTGATCGCCGGAGCCGAGCGGGCGCTCGGGCCAAGCGGGGTGATCACCGATCCCAAAGAAATCGAGCCGTGGATTACCGACTGGCGTGGACGAGTCCACGGATCATCATCGGCGATCCTCGCACCGGCATCGACCGAGGACGTAGTGGCGATCGTCCGGCTAGCCGCGGAGCATCGCGTTCCCCTCGTCCCGCAGGGCGGTAATACCGGCATGGCTGCAGGAGCGACGCCACCCGCCGACGGATCGGCGGTGCTGCTTTCAATGCGGCGGATGCACCGTGTCCGTTCCATTAGCGAGGAGAACCGGATCGCCGTGGCCGAAGCTGGCGTCATCCTCGCAGATTTGCACGACAAGGCTCACGAAATCGGCATGCGATTCCCGCTCACCCTCGGTTCTCGCGGGAGCTGTACGATCGGAGGTCTCACGTCGACCAATGCCGGCGGGACTCAGGTTTTAAAATTCGGGACGATGCGCTCGCTCGTCGCTGGGCTTGAGGCGGTGCTTCCCGATGGATCGGTGCACAGCGGGCTGTCGGGGCTGAAGAAGGACAATCGCGGATACAGTCTGGACCAATTGCTGATCGGCGCGGAAGGCACGCTCGGGGTGATCACCGCGGTTGCGCTTCGGCTTGTGCCGGCTGTCGCATCGCGAGCGGTTGCCTGGGCCGGCGTCGAAAGCCCGGCGCGGGCACTCGATCTGTTGCGCTTCCTGGAAACGCGAACGAACACGATCGAAGGTTTTGAGCTTGTATCCGCGGATTCGCTGCAGCTTGTGCTCAAGCACATTCCAGGCGCTCGGGCACCCCTCGATGGTCAGCATCGCTGGAATGTTCTTGTCGAAGCTACGACCGCCGATCCGCAAACAAATATCGACGCCGAAATTGAGGACCTACTGGCGAGCGCCCTTCAGCAAGGAATCATCGGCGATGCCGCGATTGCCGCGAATGAAACCCAGGCCGAAACCTTCTGGCGCCTTCGGGATTCGATCTCCGAAGCGGAGCGCGCGGAGGGTCAGACCTTGGCGCATGACATATCGGTCGCCGTGGCTGACATGCCCCAGTTCATCCGCGACGCATCGCAGCAAGTGGAACGCGCTTTTCCGGGCGTCATCGCCAGCGCCTTCGGCCACCTTGGGGACGGCAACATCCATTTTCATGTTCGCGCTGGAAGCCACGCGGCTCCCGACTGGTACGACAGCAAAGGTGCGGAGATTACGCGCTTTGTCGATGATTTGGTGACCGCTGCCGGCGGGTCGATTTCCGCCGAGCATGGCATTGGCCAGCTGAAACTCGGCGAGTTCGAGCGCCTGGCGCCGCCAGGGCGGATTCACGCGCTGCGCGCGATCAAGCAAGCGCTCGACCCGCACGGCATCATGAACCCGGGAAAGATGGTTTCGTAGCGGGTGCGCTAGCGCACTTCCGTCATGTCGCGGAGCCGCTGCGCGAGAGGCTCCGGCGGGAGGCCGGTTCTGACCGCAATGAATAAAGCGTCATCGCCTGCGATGGTGCCGACGACTTCCGGAAATTTGGCCTGGTCGACCGCCAGCCCGACGAGGTGCGCCGAGCCGGGCGGAGTGCGGACGACGATCAGGCTTCCGGAAGTCTCAACCGCCTGCACCCATTCGGCGAATATGCGCTGCAACCGCTCCGCCGGCCGGTGACGGTCTCCGAGCTTCTCGGGAAGGGCGTACCCGAGCTTTCCTTCGCGTTTGACCTTGACCGCACCGATCTGTTCGAGATCGCGGGCGACGGTGGCTTGGTTCACATCAAAGCCCGCTTCGGACAACTGCATCGCAAGGTCCTCGGCATTCTGCGGTCCGTCGTTACGAAGAATGTCGGCGATGGTACGCTGGCGTTGGGCACGATTTTGACTCATCTCCACACGGATACTCGATTGATTGTCTTACGCCAGTGGCTTTCGAAAGAGTGGCGCGCCCGGCAGGATTCGAACCTGCGACCCCAAGCTTAGAAGGCTCGTGCTCTGTCCAGCTGAGCTACGGGCGCGTGATACGCAGAATTAGCCGCAATTGACCCATAGCGGAACCGCGCTACCGATCGATGAATCAGGGGCGCGCCCCCATTCACTTCGCGTTCAATCGATCTAGCAAAGGATGCGAACGAGGGGGTCGCCATGCGCTCAGTCCGGCTTTGTGTTGCCGCCGTGCCTTTCGCGTGGGCCAGTGCAGCGCAGGCGACGACCGTCGTAATCTTCGTCGAGCCGATGACCTTTGAACGCTACACTCGCGTGTTTGATACACCGGGTCGCGACAGGCTGCTCATCTGCATGGCGCCGCCCGGCACGAGCGGTTGTACCGAATTGCCTCTAAAGAAGCGCCATTAGGCGACGGTTTCGACCAACCCTTCGAATAGGCGCCGGCCGTCCATGCCCCCATGCGCGGCTTCAATCACCCTTTCCGGGTGGGGCATCAGACCGAGAACATTGCCCGCATCGTTGAGAATCCCGGCGATGCCCCGAGCCGAGCCGTTTACCTCATCGAGATATCGGAACGCCACGCGTCCTTCGCTTTCGAGGCGATTGAGCGTCGTATCGTCCGCCTGATAATTTCCGTCGTGATGAGCAACCGGGAAGGTGATGGTCTCACCCGCATCATATTGCGCGGTGAACAGGCTCTGGCTGTTCTCCACCCTGAGCGGAACCGGCCGACAGACGAAGCTAAGCTGCGCGTTGCGCATCAGTGCCCCGGGAAGCAGTCCGGTTTCGGTTAGCACCTGAAACCCATTGCAGATACCGATCACTGGTACACCGCGATCTGCCGCTTGCCTAACGGCACGCATGATCGGTGAACGGCCCGCCATCGCCCCCGCGCGCAGATAATCGCCGTACGAAAAGCCGCCGGGAATGCCGATGAAGTCGGTGCCTTCGGGAAGTTCGCTGTCCTTGTGCCAGACCATCGCAGGCTTGCGGCCGGTCACCTGCTCCAGCGCTACGGCGAGATCGCGATCGCAGTTGGAGCCCGGGAACACGATGACCGCACTTTTCATGCAGTCTCCAGCCGTTCGATGCGAAAATTCTCGATCACCGTGTTCGCCAGTAACTTCCTACACATATCTTCGATCTCGGAATCGCTTGTTTCTTCCGACAGATCGAGCTCGATCAATTTGCCGGCACGGACGTCATTAACGCCCGAAAAACCGAGCCCTTCGAGGGCGTGATGGATGGCCTTGCCCTGAGGGTCGAGGACTCCGGGTTTCAGGGTGACGAAGACGCGAGCTTTCATCATATTGCCTGTCGCATGTGACTGTGGCGCTCCTATGGCGAGCCTCCATCCAACGAACAAGTTTTACCATCTGTTTACCTTATCGGAGCATTTTTCGACCGGACCGCAGAAGCTAGTCCGTTGGGGGAGGAACTCTATGGCCGTCGGAATTGCTGTCGCCATGTTCGTCGCGCTCTTTGCATGGGGCTCGACCTACTTCGGCTGGAGCGACCCCCACGGTAAGGTCCAGCTGGCGCTGGCAACGAGCTTCATTCTCGGAATCATCGGCGGCTATAAAGCCAAAGACTGATAGGCCCCCTCTACAAATCCGCGCCGTCGGGCGGATCACGCTCAGCCACGCTTGCATGCGTGTAAGCTGCGGCCTAGCGAGCCTGTCCGGAGGCCTGCATGACCGACGTTCTGGAAAAACCCGCGACGAGTCCGATTTCGACGCAGAAGCACGGCGACGTGTTGATCGTCCTGTCGAACAACCCTCCGGTCAACGCGCTTTCGACGGCGGTCCGGCAAGGTCTCGTCGACGCAATCGCGGAGGCGGATGCAGATGACAGCGTGAAAGCGGTCGTGATCGCCTGCGAAGGGCAGACCTTCTTCGCCGGCGCAGACATTACCGAATTCGGCAAGCCGCCACAGCAACCGATGCTTCCCCTGGTCGTGGACACCATTGAAAACTGCTCCAAGCCGGTCGTGGCGGCAATCCATGGGACGGCCCTCGGGGGCGGGCTGGAGGTAGCGCTTGCCTGCCACTATCGAGTCGCCGATCGCAGCGCGAAACTTGGCACTCCGGAGGTCAAGCTTGGCTTGCTTCCCGGCGCGGGAGGCACGCAACGCCTACCTCGTGTCGCTGGAATTAGGAAAGCGCTCGATATGTGCGCGACGGGCAATCCGATCGGCGCCAAGGAAGCGTTTGAATGTGGCCTCGTCGATCGGATGATCGAGGGAGAACTGATCCCGCATGCGGTCGGATATGCGGAGGAGGTGCGCGATGTTCATCCGGTGCCGAAATCATCCGCGCGGCAGGACAAGGTCGTGAGTGCCGACCCTGCGGTTTTCGATGAATTCCGCAAGGAGAACGCGAAGCGGTTCCGAGGCTTCGCCGCGCCCGAAGCCAACATACGCGCGGTGAAGGTTGCGACCGAGAAGTCTTACAGTGAAGGCGTTATCGAAGAGCGTAAGCTGTTCATGGAGTTGATGAGCGGCGCGCAATCCGCCGCCCAGCGCTATTTCTTCTTCGCCGAGCGCAAGGCGGCCAAGATTGAGGGCTTGCCGGAAGGTATTGAGCCGCGCGCCGTTCGAAAGGTGGGAGTGATAGGCGCCGGTACGATGGGCGGCGGAATTTCGATGAACTTCCTCTCGGCAGGCATTCCGGTGACGATCATCGAGATGAGCCAGGAAGCCCTCGATCGCGGCGCCGGCTTGATGCGCAAGAATTACGAAGCGAGCGCGGCAAAGGGAAAGCTGACGGAAGAGCAGGTGCTGAAGGCGATGGGACTTCTCACCCCGACACTCGATTTCTCAGCGCTCGCCGACTGTGACCTCATCATCGAGGCTGTGTACGAGAATATGGACGTCAAGAAGGACGTCTTCACCCGTCTCGATCGCATCGCCAAGCCGGGCGCAATACTTGCGTCCAACACCAGCTACCTCGACATCAACGAAATCGCGGCCGTCACCTCACGCCCTGGCGATGTTGTCGGCATGCATTTTTTCTCGCCGGCGAACGTCATGAAGCTGCTCGAGGTGGTGCGCGGAGAGCAGACCGCGCCCGATGTGCTGCTGACAGCGATGAGCATTGGCAAGCGCATCAGGAAGGTGCCGGTGGTTGCCGGCGTCTGCCATGGTTTCATCGGCAATCGAATGTTGATGCCGCGGCAGCGCGAAGCGACCAAGCTCTTGCTGGAGGGCGCGACGCCAGAGCAGGTCGATCGCGTTCACGTCGAGTTTGGAATGCCGATGGGGCCGTTCCAGATGGCGGATCTCGCCGGGGTGGACATTGGCTGGCACCGCGATCCGAACCGGATCGAGAGCATCCGCGACGCGCTTTGCGCAATCGACCGCTGGGGCCAGAAGAAGGGTGCGGGATTCTACGATTATGACGAGAAGCGTCGGCCCACGCCTTCACCGGTGGTCAAACAGATCGTCGAGGACTTCGCGAAGAAGCAGCGCGTCGAACGCCGCGAAATCAGCGATGAGGAAATCGTCGAGCGGACACTCTACACGATGGTCAACGAGGGCGCGAAGATCCTCGAGGAAGGCATCGCCCAACGTGCCTCCGACATCGATGTCGTCTGGGTCTACGGTTACGGATGGCCAGTCTATCGCGGCGGACCGATGTACTGGGCCGACAGTGAGGGGTTGCCAAAGATCGTTGAGGGTTTGAAGCGCCAGGAAGATCGTATGGAGCCGGAATTCACCTTCTCACATCTGCTACTCGAAAAGGCGGAAAAGGGCGAGAAATTCACCGGCTAACGCGGTTCGTCCTCTAACAGGCTGAGCATCGCAAGAGCGACCGCGGCGACGCCGGCACTGGTGATGAATGTGGCGGCACTCCCCTCGCGGTCCCACAATAGTCCTGCGCCCAAACTGGCGAGCAGTGTCCCAAGTCCCGTCACAAACCAAAAAGCACCGAAGCTGGTCGCACGCAAATGATCGGGCGCACTGTCAGCGATCATGCGCGCGAAGATTCCTTGCGTTAGTGCCATATGGGCGCCCCAGAGCCCAACTCCAATAACCAGAGCGGCGAAGCTGTCGCTCTTCGCAAGAACCAAATTGCCCCCGATCAACGCGCCTACTCCGATCATCAAAATCACTTTCGGGCTCATTCGGTCGCTGAGCGCACCGGCGGGATAGGCGAGAACAACATAAGCCAGGTTGAACAGCGCCAGCGTCAACGGCGACAGCGCCTCGCTAAGGCCGATCTCAATCCCCTTCAGAACCAGGAAAGCCTCTGAGAAGCGCGCGAGCGTGAATAGGAAACCGACCGCGAGCAGGCGTTTCGTCGCTTTGTCGAGCTCGCGGAAGCCGTCAAAAAATGGCGACCGTTTGAGCGGCGCCAAATGCTGTTCAGATTCGCGCAGCGCAAGGCAGGCGAGCAGGAAGGAACAGGCCGCCGGAATGACGGCGACCCAGAAGACTGCGCGAATGTCACTCGCGAACCAAGCCATGAGTGCGATCGCGACGAGCGGCGCCAGCAACGCTCCGACGGTGTCGAGGGCTTGCCGCAACCCGAAGGCGCGGCCGCGAATTTCAGCGGGAGTCTCGTCCGCAATCATCGCATCGCGTGGCGAGCCTCGAATGCCCTTGCCGATTCGGTCGGCGAAACGCGCGATCATGACTGCGGGGGCGTTCGCCGCAAGGGCGAACAGCGGCTTCGACAGCGCGGCAAGGCCGTAGCCGCCCACGACCCAGGGCTTGCGTCTGAGGCTGCGGTCCGAAAGCCGGCCGGAAAAGAGCTTGGCGAAATTGGCGGTCGCCTCCGCGACACCGTCGATCGCGCCGAGCGCGGTCGCCGGGAGTCCCAGCAAAACGGTGACGAACGCCGGCAGCAGCGAGTGATAGATCTCGCTAGAAAGGTCCATGAGGAGACTGATGAAGCCTAGGACCCAGACATTGCGTGGGAGGCGGCGGCGATCGCTCACCTGCATGCCTTTTGACGTCCGGCGGGACTAAAGCAATCAGCGCATCCTTTTTGGCCCGAAGCAATATTGCAGATGGCCGAATATTTGCTAGGTTACAATCATGTACGGAGGAGGGTCGCCGGTCGCGCTTGCAGCGCGCTTTGCCCGGCTCGTCGAGCAGCTAGGCGGGGACATGGCCACCGCAAAAGCGCACGGCCAGCAGCGCGCTCTCCTCGCTGCGGTGGGGGAAGCCGAACCAGCGACTCTCAATCAAATCGCGGCCAGGGTGAAGCGCGGCGCGCCGGCAGTCAGCCGCGCGATAGACGTTCTGGTTCGGGCGGGGCTGATTGATCGCCAGCCCGACCCCGATAACCGCCGCCGGCTCGCGCTCAACCTGACAGAGGCAGGGCGGCACCGGTTGAACAGCCCGCCAGTTGCGGATGCTTCACTCGAAGGCCGCATCGCCAAGCTCGCGCATAGCGAGCTGCGCGCGCTGGAGCGCGGCTTCGAAATCCTGGAACGTCTGCCGAGATAGGGGCTTTCCTTAGCCCTTGCCGTGGCGGCGGCGCGTCTCCCAACCTTTCTTGGCTGCGGCGCTTCGGCTGCTTGACCGGCCGTGGCCCGAATTCTTGCCGCCCTTGTCCTGCTTGTTGACCGTGCGCCAGGCGCGCTCTTCGGCTTCCTTCTTGGAAACGCCGCGCCTTTCGTAACTCTTTTCGATATGGTCGGCCTTGCGCTCCTGCTTACTCGTGTACGCACCGCGGGGCATTGCTCATCTCCCTGATTTCTCTGCGCGCCCTAAACGCGTGAAATGCCGCGGACGTTGCGATGCTGCATTGCAACATGAACCGTTTTTCACTATGTCATCGGCTACATTCTTTTTTCCGGAAAACTTAGATGAACATGCGCAACGTGGCGATCATCGCCCACGTCGATCACGGCAAGACGACTCTGGTCGACCAGCTCTTCCGCCAGTCCGGGACGTTCCGAGACAATCAGCGGGTCGAAGAGCGAGCGATGGATTCGAGCGACCTCGAGAAAGAGCGCGGGATCACCATCCTCGCCAAGTGCACGTCGGTGGAATGGAATGGTACACTCATCAACATTGTCGACACGCCCGGCCACGCCGATTTCGGCGCCGAGGTGGAGCGCATCCTTTCCATGGTCGACGGCGTGATCCTGCTGGTGGATGCGGCGGAAGGCCCGATGCCGCAGACCAAGTTCGTCACCGGCAAGGCGCTTGCGCTCGGCCTCTGCCCAATCGTCGTGGTCAACAAGATCGACCGCCCCGACGCGCGTCCGGCGGAAGTGCTCGACGAAGTCTTCGAGCTGTTCCTCAATCTCGATGCGAGCGATGAGCAGCTCGATTTCCCGACGCTCTACGCGAGCGGCCGAGCGGGCTATGCGGGATTGTCCGACCATGTCCGCTCGGGCGACCTCGCCCCATTATTCGAGACGATCGTCAGCCATGTTCCCGCGCCGAACCTCGACGCCGGCGATGAGTTCAAGATGCTCGCCACCCTGCTTGACCGCGATCCCTTCCTGGGCCGCATTCTGACCGGCCGCATCGAAAGCGGACGGCTCGACGTCAACGCGCCGATCAAGGCGATCGACATCAACGGCGACACGATCGAGGAGGGCCGCGCGACCAAGGTCTTTGCCTTCCGTGGGCTCGAGCGCGTGCCGGTCGAGACGGCCGAGGCCGGCGACATCGTCGCAATTGCCGGCCTCGTGAACGCCACCGTGTCGAACACCATCGCAGATCCATCGGTGACGATGCCGCTTGCCGCCCGCGAAATCGATCCGCCGACGCTCGCGATGAGCTTCTCGGTCAATGATAGCCCTTATGCCGGGCGCGACGGCGACAAGGTCCAGAGCCGCGTGATCCGCGACCGGCTTGAGCGGGAGGCGGAAGGCAATGTCGCGATCCGCGTGACCACCGCCGCCGATAACGACAGCTTCGAAGTCGCCGGGCGTGGCGAGCTCCAGCTCGGCGTGCTCATCGAAACGATGCGCCGTGAAGGCTTCGAGCTGTCGATCAGCCGGCCGCGCATGCTGTTTCGTGACGGGCCGAACGGCCGCGAAGAGCCGTACGAGACGGTGGTCGTCGACGTCGACGACGAATTCTCGGGCACCGTCATCGACAAGATGGCGCTGCGCAAGGCGGAGATGACGGACATGCGCCCGTCGGGCGGCGGCAAGACGCGCCTGACCTTTTCGGCGCCGAGCCGCGGGCTCATCGGCTATCATGGCGAGTTTCTCTCCGACACGCGCGGCACCGGAATCATGAACCGGCTGTTCGAGAAGTACGGATTATACAAGGGGCCGATCCAGGGCCGGCAGAACGGCGTCCTCATCTCGATGGAGCAGGGCAAGGCGGTCGCCTACGCGCTCAATGCGCTGGAGGATCGCGGGGTAATGTTCGTGTCGCCGGGCGAGGACCTCTACGAGGGCATGGTGATCGGCGAGAACGCCAAGCCGCAGGATCTCGAGGTCAATCCCTTAAAGTCCAAGCAGCTCACCAATTTCCGCGCATCGGGCAAGGATGAGGGAATTCGCCTGACGCCGCCGCGCCGCCTGACCCTGGAGCAGGCAATCGCCTATATTCAGGACGACGAGTTGGTCGAAGTCACCCCCAAGGCCATTAGAATTCGCAAGCGCTTCCTCGATCCGCATGAGAGAAAGCGGGCCGCAAGGAAGCTGGAGGCTGCTTAGGCTGTTCGCACTCGACCCTTTGCGGACATTAAGCGCGAGAATGAGGAATCACGCTCTGGTGCGAGGTTAGCCGAGCTAAACAGCAGAAATGCCGCGCGCAAATACGCAATAGATGAAACATTCTACATCATGTTGTTGGTCGGCGAGCCCATGTCTGGGATCCTCCGCTGACCGATCCGCCGGAAGCAATCTGCTGCTGGACGGCTTGCGTCAGCTGCGGCGTCGTGGTTGCCGTGCAACCCGCCTGGCCGCCGGCGATCGATGCGGCAAGCGCGCTTACCGAGACCCCACAGACGTTCGCCGCTACGTCGATCGGCACTTGCGCATTCACCGGAATGTTGTCGCGATTAACCTTCAGCGAAATCGAAAGATCGTTGAGCACATTTTGCAGGTTGACGTATCACCAACGTCGGGAAGGAAGACTCGCTCTGGCCGTGATTACTCCAGATTTTCGTCAGTTTCGTTTTCGAT
>JBKPLG010000129.1:0-4316 GCA_046731515.1 Pseudomonadota bacterium
GATTATTTTTCCGACGGGATCACGGGAGACATCATCGCCGAACTGTCGCGGTTCAGGTCGCTGTTCGTCGTCGCCCGCCACTCCAGCTTCGCCTACAAGGACAAGACGCCTGAGATCAAACGGGTCGGCCGCGAACTCGGCGTCAAGTACGTGGCCGAAGGGAGCGTGCGCAAGATCGGCAGCCGGGTTCGGGTAACCGTCCAGCTTCTCGATGCCGCGAGCGGTTACGGTCTCTGGACCGAGCGCTACGACCGTGAACTCGAAGACATCTTCACCCTGCAGGACGAGATCGTCCAGGCCATCGTCGCAGCCCTTCCGGGCCGACTGGAGGACGCCGGCCGCGAGATCGCCAGACGCAAGCCGACCTCCAGCATTACCGCCTATGATTTGGCTCTGCTCGGAAACGAGCGATGGCGTCAGTTGACTGTGAAAGGCATGGCACAAGCCAGGGAGTATTTTCGAGGCGCCGTCGGGCTCGACCCGCAATATGCCTGCGCCCACACTAACATCGCCTGGACGATAGTCTGCGATGTGTTTCTCGAATCGCCCGCCACTGCAACTTTGGATGAGGCGCTTCGCGAGATAGAGACCGCACTCGATATCGACGACGGCGACGCCTGGTCTCATGGCGTCTTCGCACAGCTGCTGTTCCTGCTGAATGAAGACGCCAAGGCCGAAATCCATTTCAGCCGCGCGCTCGCGCTTAATCCAAATGATGCCGATGTCGCCGCCGTTTTCGCCAACATCCTGGTCTACTGGGGACGGTGGCGCGAGGCGCTCATATGGATCGGGACAGCCAAACGGCTCAATCCCTTTCCGCCCAATCTATACCATTGGTATCACGCGCTTGCCCTCTACTCGGGGCGCGAGTACGAGCGGGCGATCAAAGCGTTGATGGAGGCGCGATCACTCGACAGGTGGTCACACGGCCTCCTCGCGGCCTGCTATGCGCAGTTGGGGCGGCTCGACGAGGCGCAGTCCGAAGCAGACGCATTCGTCAGCGAACGGCGTCGTGAACTGAATGCGAATGGCGAAGCCGCACCTGTGAAGACCCTCGACCTCGCTCGGGCCCGAGCCAAAAGATATCGCGATCCCAGCGACCGCGAACACTTCCTCGACGGATTGCGCAAGGCGGGTCTCACCCATTGACGGCGGCGCGCAGCGGCCCTCTCTCAATCGAACCCGGAGCAACAACGCGAGAGTGGTTTTTAGCCGTTGAAGGTGATGTACGTCGACCTCTGCGGCGGGATTTATTTTGGCTACGCCCATTGCAACACCTGGGAATGGGTATATGTCGGGTTCATTCGATCAGCCGCTGTGCCTTGTTGAATGCGCCCGCGGGCTCCTTTTCCAAAGACATCGATGAAATTGAATTTGCTCGGACGATCGGCGCGCGAGCTGCCTTTGGAGAGAGAATGACAACAGGTACCGTGAAGTGGTTCAATGGCCAGAAGGGCTTCGGGTTTATTCAGCGCGATGACGGCGGCAGTGATGTGTTCGTGCATATCAGCGCGGTCGAGCGCGCTGGCCTCGCGGGCTTGGCTGAAGGCCAAAAGGTCACTTTCGATCTAAAAACCGACAGGATGCGGGGCAAGGTGAGCGCGGACAATCTCTCGCTCGCCTGAGGCTCGTCGCGCTTTTCCACGGATGTACTGGAAAGCGCTGTGCCCGCTCGGCCCAAGGGTTGGGCGGGTTTTCGTTGTGACGATGCGAGGAAGCAATGGTCAGCAGAAAACCAGGCGAACCTTCCACTGAAAGCATCGCGAGAGCAAATCGCCTGAAGATCGCAGCCGAAGACGGAAAGAAGGTGTTGGTCGATGTCGAACGGCAAGCCATTGCGGTTCGCCGGAACATGGCGCGCCTGCGAACCTTGCGGGAAGCCGAGGAAGCGAGACGGATCGAAGAAAAGCGCAATCAGCCCGACGACCCGTTACCCAAGAAGAAACGGAAGAAGTCTGCATCCCGATACGTCATCGAATGAGTGTCAAATTCGGCGCCATCGTTGCGGAACTGTCGTCCTGAAAGCCGCTGAACAGCACGTAACAACCAAGCAGAACGACTGCCAACAGACAGTACACAAGATAAGAACGCCGTCCCAATTTGTGATCACCCATTTCGCTAGATGCCAATCCTGGCGAGACTATTGCTCAGCTTTTTGTCGCCGCTTTTGAGAGTTCGGCTTCCACGCCGGCTGCGCAGGCCCGGGCGAATGAATAGTCCATACTCGTGGAGGCAACGGTCTTCACATACTCGCCGATGACGTTATCCCTCGAATAGGGGCCCGCCGCTTTAAACTTGGCAAGGGCGCCATCCGCCGCGGTGAACTGCGCGACGCACATCGGGACCAGGACAGACATTCGACCTTTGCTCTCTGCCATTGCACTCATAGCCGTGGCAGTGCCGCCGGTGACCCAGCCGCCCCACATAAATCCGATCGTCACCGCCGCAACAGCGCCGAACGCGATACCTTGGAGGAGGCGGGTCCGCGCTTCGCCCTGCAGAATTTCGGGTACTCTCATGTCGGTCTCCTTTGATTGTACACGAGCGCGTTTGCAGCCGCAGAGCCGCTCGCATCCGCGCTTCGTAAAAGCATCCAGAATATGAGATTGCGCCTTCCGATGGCACGCTAGCTGCCGCTAAGAGGACGAGCAGCGACTTCGGATGTCACCGCTTCATGGACAGCTTTGAGGTCAGCAACTGCCAGCCTCTTGTTAGACGCTAGACTATTGGCATGGTGCTGTACAGCACGTTGAGTGCAGTGTCAGGCTCTGATCGCAGCCATCAGTGGCTTGGTCCCGACTGCGTTTGGTGTATGTCAAACGGTGTACAAAGGGATTCTGCTATCGCTGTTTCCGATGCTGCGCAGATGATGCCGGCCGGCGCTCCCTCGAGCTCGCTCGCCTGGTATTTACCGTCGGCGCAGATTTCGATGCGCTCGCGCAGCCGCATGAATTGAATCTCGCGCTCGCCTGCTCTCGCACGCACCACACCTTCCAGTTCATCCATGGCGGAGATCGAAATCGCGCAGGGGACCTCCCTTTCTCCGTCGAGCATCGAGAACAGGACGACCATCCTGTCGTATTCATAGCCGATGAAGCGACCGCTCGCTCGTTAGAGTGGGTCACGGCTTATTTCCCGTCGCGCTCCTTGAGCAGGCGAAATAGGTCGGCCTCAAAGATCGCCTGCGATGCTTCGAAAGCATCAAGGAGATCTTCGGCGACGGTAACATCCAATTTGAGGGCATGCCTGCGCTCAATCAACCGACGCTGGCGGTCAAGGATGTCTAGCCCGCTCTCTACATGGCGGCGGGCCATTGCAATCCGTCCATCAAGGTCAAGCATTTTCGCTACCCCTGACGGCCAGGCGACCGAAGCCACTCGCTCATTTCGGCAGCGATCTCAGCCTGCCGTGCTCTACGCGCGACATCCCGACCTCGAATCGATCGCTCCCTTTGTCAGCCTCTTTGAACAAGAGTAGGCCGGATTCTTCTCCTCTTGGCCCTTCTCTACCCTACCGCTCAAGCTGAACGTCCGCTCTAACCGAGAGCAGCACCAGCTTCGCCGGTGTCGCCTCACGGCCAGCCGCTTCGATGGAGAGTTGTCGAGCCCGCGGATTTCTGCGCTGAGCTACGCCAGTGCCCTCTCGCGAGCAAATAGTGGTTTTGCTCCGCATGCGGTTGGTTCAATCAAGTTGCGAAGGGGAAGCGCCGAACCCGGACGCCAAACTCGAGGAAGGAGGACTCGGCGGAACGAAATACCAACGTTCGGTGTGGGTAACATCGTGGGAATAATAGTTCACGAAATCGTTTTTCGTATCAACGACTTACGCCATTGGTGCGCTCGGAGGGACTCGAACCCCCACGATTTTACTCACTGCCACCTCAAGGCAGCGCGTCTACCAATTCCGCCACGAGCGCTTGGGATACCGGCTGGAAGGATTGCAGCCCGCCGGATCAACGGCGCCGATGTAACAAATCAGCGATGGTGGGACAAGGCAGTTTTGCGATCGAATAACTACGAATAACTACCTGACATCAGGGGATTTCGGCAGCATCTGCTTGACTTCCACCGCGATGCGGTTGCGATCCACCAGCACCACGCCGGAAGCTATCGGAAGGGTGTTGGCGAGGATCTTGACCTCGTCCGCCTCGGTGGCGTCCAGTTCGATGATGGCGCCACGGGAAAGCCGCATCACCTGGTGGATGGGCATGGTCGTGGTGCCGAGCACCACCATGAGATCGACGCTGACTTTATCGAGGGTGGCCACTTCGAAACCGCCAAAGGGGGACTAAATTGGTGTGGTTCCACCTGACCACG
>JBKPLG010000130.1:0-5893 GCA_046731515.1 Pseudomonadota bacterium
CCCTCAGAGCGGCTCGATCTTAAATTCCGAATCGGCCGACTGCGTGATCTTGACGTCGTCGGCCACTCGGTCCTTGCGGCGCCTTCTGCGCAGCGCGGTTCCGACCAGACCGAACCCGACGGTCATCATCATCCAAGTACCCGGTTCCGGCACTGGCGGTGGCGGTGGCGGTGGAGGAGACGGCGGCGGTGGCGGCGGCGACGGCGGTGGAGGCGACGGCGGTGGAGGCGACGGCGGTGGAGGCGTCGGCGACGACGGAGGTGGCGGGCTGCCGTTTCCATTGGTGCAGATCACCGCGCATCCCGCGGGAATGAGCGGAATCAGGAACGCCGGATTGAAGGGCGCAGCAGCTGCAGCGGGAATCAGAGCTGCAAGGGGAGTTGCCGCCGGGGCAACTGCCGCCACAGGCGGAGCCGCTGGAGTGCTTTCCGCGAGGACCTTCGGCGGAGGGATGAGGGTCTTACCCTTTGTTTTCATCAGCTTCCCCTCGGCGCGTTGACCGGGGGAACGCTGATTCATGACGTTTCCGACATCAGGCTCCTGACTCTGCGTCATCCCTGCCAAAGCCGGGAGATGCTGCGCCAGTCCTGACAAAGCAGGCAGATCGGAAACTGCCGATCTCGGCATAAACTGCGCCGCCAGACCGGATGCGAGGAGGCCTCCACTGGAAGCCAGCAAGAGGTACTTTCTACGCTTGCCCATAACGCTCGCCCTCTGTTCATCCGCCCGACGGAGCCCAAATTCCGACCGCGGATCAATATTTCGAACGCTCTTATTACAGCGCAAACTGCCAGGCTGTAAACAATAGTTTAAGATTCCGGTTCCTTTCGCGTCCCGAATCGGGAACCTAGCTATTTTTGCGGGCGCAACTTTGTGCCTTTGGACCACCGCTCCACGAGAGGAAAGTGTTACTTCAAAACCGTTGACCCTATGCTTCGGAGCCCGCGTTGCAGCGCGACAAATGCCTCAGTATGCCTGCTCGCGGACGATCAAATTCGTCGAGGGGAAGGCTGAAGGAGTGCGAATTGGCATTTATTCTCAGCCTTGACTGGGTCTGAGTCAGATCGCGGCGCCAAGCCACTGTGACCCTACCCGTCCTCCTGCAGCACTTGCGCATTCCGGTCATCGGCGCGCCGATGTTCATCGTTTCGAACCCAAGCTTGGTGATCGCTCAGTGCTGTTCGGGGATCGTTGGAAGCTTTCCGGCACTGAATGCGCGTCCGCAATCGATGCTCGATGAGTGGCTGCATGAGATCACCGAGGCCCTCGCGGCCTGGGACCGCGACAATCCAAACAGTGCAGCGGCACCCTTCGCGGTCAATCAAATTGTCCACCGGTCGAACGATCGCTTTGAGCAGGACATGGAAATCTGCGCGAAGTGGCGGGTGCCGATCGTCATTACCTCTCTCGGCGCACGAGCTGAGCTCAATGATGCAGTGCACGCATGGGGTGGAATCACGCTTCACGACATCATCGACGACCGCTTTGCGCGAAAAGCGATCGAAAAGGGTGCGGATGGCCTAATCGCAGTGGCATGCGGCGCCGGCGGTCACGCCGGTCGGTGGTCGCCTTTTGCGCTGCTTCAGGAAATCCGGCTTTGGTTCGATGGGCCCTTGGTGCTCTCCGGTGCGATTGCCAATGGAGGCTCCATTCTTGCCGCTCAGGCCGCGGGAGCTGATCTCGCTTATGTCGGATCCCCATTTATCGCGACCCAGGAAGCGAACGCTCCGCAAGACTATAAGGACGCCATTGTTGCGAGCGGCGCGGCCGACATCATCTACACCGATCTATTCACAGGCGTTCACGGGAATTATTTGCGGTCGTCAATTGAACGTGCGGGCCTCGATCCAAATGATTTGGCCGGCATTGACCCGACAAGGATGAAATTCGGCTCAGAGGGGTCGAGCAAACAGAAGGCTTGGCGCGATATCTGGGGATCGGGCCAAGGCGTGGGAGTCATCGATCGAATCCGCCCCGCCGCTCAACTTATCGATCTTCTTGCAGACCAGTATGAGTGTGCCTGGACACGGCTTTGTGGTGGCTAGGCCTGCCCCTCCGTAAGGCCGCGCTCGAGCCGTCCCATGAGCGCCCTAGCCGGACTTTGGACGACCTCGATCGTCACGCTGCCTTCGTCGATCCGCTTGATGCGCGCATAAAGGTCGGAGCTCGCGTTAATCAGCCGCTGGGCCGCTTGCGGGAGCTGCGTGATTACCGCCTGATCGCTGTCCTGGGCATGGCCGAGCCGGCGCTCCGGCCGACGGCCGTCCAGTAACGGAATCTCGCCGGACTCAATCGCCCGCTGGGTAAGCAACCAGGCGACGATATGCATGATTCGCGTAGTCACCTTCAGCGACTCGCAGGCGAACCCCACCCTGGCGAAGGGTTCGAGCGAAGCTCGGTCCTCACGGCCCGCATCGTCAAAATAGGACCGGGCCTCATCGGCAAGGAGCATCGCCTCCGTATAAAGAGAGTCGATGAGTCGCGATGTGATCCGCACTTGCGGTCCAGGGTTGTCTGATTCGTCCATTGCGGCGTGAGAGTGCCAGCTTTGCGCGCAGCTGAAAACGCCCGAGTCGCCATTGCGTTGATCCGGGACACTCAAGTGTCTCCAGGAGGGACAATTTCGAGTTGGTCTAAGCGATTATGTCCGGGATGTTCGAGTCTATGATCCGTTGGATCTGGTCCTTAAGCCGCAGCTTCTGCTTCTTGAGACGTGCGATCTCCAGCTGGTCCGCGGTGGCCTCCTGCAAAAGCGCCTGGATTCGCTCGTCGAGCGAACGATGCTCGGCCTTGAGCGTTTCGAGGCCCGAGGCGTGATCGTCATTCATCGCGAGTTCGCTCCTAGCGCAACTCTGCCCCTGCGGAAAACCTGCAACGCGGTCGACGATCCGAATGTCGGACTCGCCGAGCGGTGAGATCAGCCGAGACAAGGCGGCCGATTCATGATTTATTACGCGATGGTGACACTAGCTTAGGCGAAAGGAATGGCACCGATGGACAAGGCAGCGGTCGAGGAATTGGAATCCAAGCATGCGGCGCTTCACGCTCTCATCGAAGAGGAAGAACACCGCCCTCACCCTGACGAAGACCTTCTCCACCGACTAAAGAAAGAAAAGCTCAGGCTCAAAGACGCACTCGCCGGCCACTTCGTGCATTAGCCGGCGCTTGCCAGGGCGACGGCCTCAGTCGTCGCGCGATATCTTTTCGATCCTTTCGTGGCGCTCCTGCGCCTCAAGGGTCATCGTCGCGATTGGCCGAGCCTCGAGTCGCCCCAGCGAAATCGGTTCGCCAGTGACCTCGCAATAGCCATATTCGCCATCATAGAGGCGCCGAATTGCACAATCGATCTTCGCAATCAGCTTTCGCTGGCGGTCACGGGTGCGGAGCTCGATGCCCCAATCCGTCTCGCTTGAAGCTCGATCCGCCAAGTCCGGCTCACGCAGAGAATCGACCTGCAATTGAGCCATTGTCTGCCGCGATTCCTCGACAATCGCCTCTTTCCAGGCCCTCAATTTCTTGAGGAAATATGCGCGATGCTTCTCGCACATGAACTCTTCACCATCGGAAGGTTGATAGCCCTCCGGAAGAATGATCCGTTCAAATGATTCAAATTCGTCGCCGCCGTAGAGGTCGACAAGAGCAGTCGCCATCAAATCCCTCCCCCGCACATAGGCTCCGATGAGCCCCACAACGCCGCCGCCCGCTGCGGCCGGCCCACCGGTGCAGCCGGAGGCGAATATGACTGCTTTCCCGGGACTTAGAACCGGGTAAGTCGGTCATCCCCGACCGCGCTATAAATATGGGCCCGTCGCTTAACAAGGACTGACAAACAACAGGTGAAGAAATCGCCAAGCTGTTGCGAATATAGCGCAATTTCAGACCCGATTGCCCGTTCGACGGCGCGTCGCCATAGGCGCTTGCATGCGGATCCTGATCACCAATGACGATGGCGTGAATGCTCGTGGGCTGAAGCTGCTCGAGTCCGTCGCCCGAAAGCTTAGCGACGAGATCTGGATCGTCGCGCCCACTGAGGAACAATCAGGAGCAGGTCATTCGCTGACCCTCACGACGCCCGTGCGCCTCCGGAAGCACGACAAGCGCCGCTTTTCTGTCACCGGAACGCCGACCGATGCTGTCATGCTCGCGTTGGCGCATATTATGAAGGACTCGCCGCCAGACGTGATACTCTCGGGCATCAACCGCGGAGCAAACCTGGCTGAGGACGTGACCTACTCAGGGACCGTATCAGCGGCGATGGAAGGCGCTCTCGCGGGCGTGCGCTCAATTGCACTGAGCCAAGCCTATTCGCGGGAGGGAATGGGGGACACTGTGCCCTTCGCCGCAGCCGAAGTCTGGGCTGAAAGAGTCCTGGCTCCGCTCCTCCAGTTCGACACCGAGCCGAGAACGCTGATCAACGTGAACTTCCCGGCCATGGCTCCAGACGAGGTTCGCGGAATTCGCGTATGCCGCCAGGGTTTGCGCGATTATGGGCGCCTCAGGATCGTCCAACGAACCGACCCGCGGGGATATGATTACTACTGGTTCGGCCTCGGACCCATGGTCGCGACTCCCAGCCACTCGACCGATCTCGAAGCAATTGCTGACGGCTATATATCGGTGTCACCTTTGCATCTCGATCTAACGCATGATGCGTCGCTGGGACCGCTCCAGGCTCGATTCGAGACCGTGCCGTAGCGGGACACGCGTTTCGCCCATGCTATCGAACAAATGTGGATCAATGACGTCAAATCGATAAATCGAGAGGCTGTTACGCATATGGCGGTTGCCATAGGAGGTTTGATGACTGAGAATGTTTTGGGGCTGCAGGCGAGTGTCGAATGATTCTTAGTCGGACCCACGACTTCCTTTTTGTTCACGTCCCGAAAACTGCAGGAATGGCGGTGAGCAAGGATTTATCGCGCTTCACGACACCGCTGGATCTGCATTTTTGTGAGCCTTGGGACGAGCTCAATCTTCGCAACAGCGAGATTTACGGTCTCAGCAAGCACTCCTCTGCGGCCGAAATACGAAACACGATAGGTAAGGAGCAATTCGATCCCCTTTTCAAGTTTGCCTTCGTTCGTGACCCTTACGCCCGAGCCCATTCTCTCTTCGGCTTTCTCAAATACAATTTCAGGGAATGGAAGAAGAGTGCCATCATGGACACTTTCGATACGTTCGACCAATTTATCGCTTCTGAATTCTTCCAGACGCCTGGTCCAGACCGCATCTTCGAACCGCAAGCGTTCTGGCTCGTCGATAGTCAGGGGCAATTGATGGTCGACCGGGTAGCGCACATGGAGGAACTCGAGAGCGAGCTGAGCGAGATTTACCGGATGATCGGCCTTCCCCCGGTGGAGAAGGTGAAGGCCGTAAACGTCAGCGGGCGTCGGAGTTCTTTGTCAAAATTGGCTGCGCGTCTACCGATCGCGCGGAGAGTCCAGAGTTTCTTGGCGCAGCCGAGGGTCGAGCCAAAAAATCTTTCCGAAATATACGCCCATGACGATACGCGGCGGATCGTCGCTGCCCGATATGTCCGCGACTTCCAAATGTTCGGCTATTCCGAAGGAATGTTCGACCTTCAGATGGAACCGCGCGTCGCCAGCTGCGGAAGCTAACACTTCACTCGAACGCGGGGGGACGCCCACATTCTCGCTGCTTGCTGATGTCCGTGGCCCCAAAGTAAGCCACCACTCGCGGAAATACGGACGGAACTGTTCTTCTAAAGATGTTGATTGCATTGCACCTGGGCGCGCACAAGACCGCGACAACCTATATCCAGGAAGCCTTTGCGCTGAGCAAGGACAGGCTCGCCGAAGCGGGCATCGGGTTTGTGCCATTGAGGAAGCTGCGATCCACGATCACAGAACGTCTGGGTTTTGGCCGACAAGGA
>JBKPLG010000131.1:0-12296 GCA_046731515.1 Pseudomonadota bacterium
CCAATCTACCTTAAGCCTGGAGATGTCGTCGAAGTGTCCTCACCGTCCATCGGCGCGTTACGCAACGAGATTGTCGATGGCTGACGACGGAAGCAAAAGGGCGCCAGCTTCGCGCCAGCCGATGCGGCCATTTGAACAGTCCCTTCCAATGGCCCTGCTTCGCGCTCGTGAAGCCGTGATGCGGGGGTTCCGGCGGCAGCTTCGGGAACACGGCCTCAACGAGCAGGAGTGGCGCATCATGCGAGCCCTGATGGAGGTCGACAGGATCGAAATTGGCGAGCTCGCCGAATGCGTTTTCATCCTCAAGCCCAGTGCGACCAGAACCATCAAAAACCTCGAGGCCCGGCAGATCGTCAGCCGAACACGGTCGAGTGCGGATCAGCGACGCGCATTCATTGAGCTGACGCCTCGAGGCCGTCAGCTTTTCGAGGAACTCGCACCGCAGTCAGAGATGGAATATGGCCGGATCACTAAGCTGATTGGCGCGGACGACATGAAGGAGCTCTACGAGCTTCTGCGTCGGGTCACAGACACACTGAACGGGTCCAGGTCGAGAAGTTAGCAGGCGTTCTAGAGTCGGAAGTTAAGCGTTCCGCCGAACTGACGCGGCGGTGCGTACATCTGCTCGACGAAACCGATGAGGCCCAGGTCGAGATTGTAGACCTTGTATTTCGAGTTCGTGAAGTTCTTCACCCAAAGCGTGCCTTGCCACCGCTCGTCATTGGACGTGAGCGAGATAGATCCGTTCGCGACCGCATAGGCCTTCTGGAACGAGACGTCCGAATTAGTGCCCTCAAGGAAATGCTTGCTGGCGTATTTCCCGTCTAGCTGAAACGCGAGCGTCCCCAAGCGCAGAGGTACTGAGTAGCGGCCCAGAGCGTTGAAGCTCACATGCGGCGCTTGCGGAAGCTCGGCGTCGGTGGTGCCGGTGCCCGGGAAAACTGCCGGGACGAAGTCGACGTTCGAATCGAGGAAGGCGGCGCTCAGAGCGAAATCGAAATTGCGCAGCGGTCGAGTGAAGAGCTCGATTTCTCCTCCCTTCACAGTTGCGTCTGAGTTGCTCACTTGCGGCTGCAAGCCGGTGAGAGAGAAAGCCTGATAATCGTGATAGTCGTAATAAAAGACCGAGGCGTTCAGGCGCGTGTATCGCCCAATGGTCGACTTCACGCCCAGTTCGTAGGCGTCGAGAACCTCGTTCTTGTGACGGAAATCCGCGAGAACCACATTTGGCGACGGGGACCAGTTCCCGCCTTTGATGCCCCGGTTGTACGATAGATAGAACAGCAAATCGCGGTGCGGTTTGTAGTTGAGTTGCGCCCGGGCGGCGACATCTCCGTAATTGATTTTGTCGTCGCCAGCGAATTCCGGGTTGGCTGCGATCTGTTCGGCGAAATCAAAGAATACGGTGTTGTCGGGAAGGCCCAGAGCGCCTCCGAATGCGGTCGCCACGAACTTGATCTTCTTATGATCCTGCGACCAGCGCAGACCGGCGATCGCCGTAAGCTGAGGCGTAATGTCATATTCTCCCTGGCCGAAAATCGACCAATTCTTGGACCGGAGATGCGTAAGGCCCTGAATTCGACCCGCGTCCGTCTCAGACATTGTGATCGCCGCCCCGGACGCGTCGAACTCACCGTGGAAGTTCATGTCCAGATAGTAAGCGCCAACCTGCCAGCGCACTCGGGGCCCATGCCCCGAAAATCGTGCTTCGTGAGACCATTGTTTGTGATGCGCGATCGTCTGGAAGGGGAAGAAGACGAGCCCGCCTCCCGCGTCCTCGATATAGTCCTTATCGAGTTTGCTGTAATTGCCGATGTAGGTGAAATCGAGGTTGTCGGAGAAGCTGTGCGTCAGCTTCGCGGTCGTCGACCACACTTTGCGATCGAATCCGGGATCTTCGTCCGAGGCATGCTTGAACACGCTCCCCGTGATCGGCGGGCCGGGGTTGATCCCGAGGCCGGTATCCGGATCGGCTTCCGCGAAGCGTACCATATACTGTCCCGTGGGGACGTCATTGTCCTTGGAATAGAAACCGATGATGCTCAGCAATGTATCGGGACCGAGATCGGCCTGCACGTTGGCCCGGAAGGCATAACCGTTTGCGCCCTGGCTGGTCCGCCCGGTAGCTTTGCGTTCGAGAATTGGGTTGAAGCCGGCTTTCATCCATCCATCGGATTTGTTGTAGAAACCTGCAACGCGTGCTCGAAACCCGGGCGCAAGTTGGCCGCCGATCGCGCCTTCGAGCTTCCAGCTATCCCATTCGGCCAATTGGGCTTCTGCGTAGCCGTTCAATTCCGTCTCATCGGCGCCATTGGAGATGAATTGAATCAATCCGCCAGTGGCGTTGCGCCCAAACAGGGTACCCTGTGGGCCGCGCAGCACCTCGATACGTTCCGTATCAAAGATCGGCAGACCGAGCGCGTTCATGCTGCCGACGTAAACTTCGTCCATATAGACGGCGACGGGCGCCTCGAGATTGTCCTGGAAGTTGTTCTGCGAAATCCCGCGCAGGTTGAAGGTGGTGAACGCCGGGGTCCACGCCGATACCTCGAGGTTCGGAACCTGCTGACTGATCTGCTGCATGTTGTTGAGGTTCAGAGTCTTGAGCGTCTCGCCAGACAAAGCGGTGATCGAGATTCCGACGTCCTGGATCTTTTCCCTGCGCTTTTGCGCCGTGACCACGATTGCCTCAAACACGCCCTGATCTGTCGGCGCCTGGGCGACGCCCTGTGTGACCGTGTCGCTTTCGACGGGAGTTTCGTTGGGCGCACCAGGATTTGGCTGTGGAGCGGCCGGATTGGACAGCGGTGGCGGATTGTCGGTGGGTGACGGCGAAGACTGATCCTGGGCCAATGCAGGGCAAGCCAATGCGATGCACGCGAGTGCAGTTGTACCGAGAAGTGCAGAAAACCGAGCCTTCAACATCGGTATGACCCCCTTCGCCATCCGCCCGGCGCCGAAACAGCCGGAAACCATCTGCTTAACATGTTAAATTCCGTCCGAGAAGGCGCTTTCGCGGTCATTTGTCGCGCCCAAGGATCGTTTAGAGGTCGAGCGTAAGGAGCGGCGATTTCGAACGGGAACAGCAAATGGTCATCATTTTGCCGGACTCACGTTCCTCATCCGACAGCACATAATCCCGGTGTTCGGGCTCACCCGCGCAAACATTCGTCACGCATGTGCCGCAAAGACCCTCACGGCACGAGAAGGGAATTTCGAAGCCATTTTCTTCGAGCACTTCAAGGATCGACTTGTGTTCCGGGATTTCGAACTCAACATCACTCCGCTCAAGCCGGACGGTGAAGGAGTCAGAGTCCTGAGGCTGGTCAGACTCCGGCACGCTGAACCATTCAAAATGGACTGTGTCGCTTGGCAGATCCTCGGTCAGGGTCTCCACCGCCTCCATCAGTGGCGCGGGGCCGCAGCAATAGATGCTCTCGCCCTCGCTCCAGCTTGAAATTGCCTGAGCAACATCAAGGACCTGACCGCATTCATCGTCGAAATGGAATTGGACTCGGTTCGCCGCGAGCCCGCACAGTTCCTCGTAGAACGCGGTGCGCTGGCGGCTTCGGGATGCATAGATCAGGCGCCACGGTTTGTTGTTCGCGACGCACCAGCGAACCATGGCCATGATTGGCGTAATCCCGATGCCCCCGGCGATAAATAAGAAGCTTTTTGCGTTCTCGTCGAGTTCGAAATTGTTGCGCGGAGCGCTGATCTTGAGCTGTGCGCCCGCACGAATGCTGCTGTGTATGTAGCTTGAGCCGCCGCGGCTGTCCGCCGCGCGACCGACGCCGATCACATAGCGGTTGCGCTCGCGCCAATCGTTGGTGAGCGAATAGTTCCGCACCAGCCCGTTCGGCAGATGGACGTCGAGGTGTGCACCGGGCGAGAATGCAGGCAGTCCGCCATCGCCGATGGCCCGCAGCTCCAGAGTGATGACGTCCTTGGCCTCGGCGCGCACGTCGCCGACCAATACGGTAAGTGATTGCAGCGCCGCGCTCACGCCGGCGTCCGAACCAATGGTGCCGTGCATTCCGTTGCTCGCGATGCGTTCACTCGGCCGCGATCGCAGGCGCGGGCTGCGGTGCCGCCACTCCCGCCTGCTCAGCCTGGATCAGCTTGTCCGTGATGTAGCGGAAGTGCGACAGCGCGACGTCTGAGGCGACTGCGATGAGTTTGAAGCTCGGGTCAGCGTCGAGCATCTTCTGTTGCTCCTCGATGATCTCCTTGTCCTCCATGAATCCTTCGATGAGGCTGTCGAGCAACGACATTGATATGGTGTAATCCGCGCCTTCGAAATCGTTGAGATAGTTCCAGAAGAAGTGCGTCGTGCGCTCTGTTTCCGGAGTCATAAACTGGCAGTTGCGGAACTCGAGTGTTCCCTCTTTGCCTTCTCCTTCGGAGCCCATGCCGGCGGGAGCAAACATCGTGTCCATCAGGAAAATGCCGGGGATCAGCATTCGCGCAATGTTGCGGCGATCGACCTTGTCGGTTTTGTTCTTAATGACCTTGCGCAGGTACGGAGGCGGATCGCTGTTCTTGTGCCAACGCTCAACGTGGAAGCCATTGGGCAGGCGATCGATCGACGCTGGCTTAGTCACATAAGCATATTCCTCGGAACCGCCGAGAGTGTTGGTGTGCACGAACGCCAGGTGGTTGAAGTCGCTGAGGTTGTCGACGATCAGCATGTAATTGGACTTGTAGTGAAGATACGCCGGAATGCCCTTCCACTTCGGATCCTCGAGATAAGGGATGTCGAGGATATTCGCGGGATCGGCTAGGGCGGGATCGCCCATCCAGATCCACATGATGTGCTGCTTCTCTACGACCGGATAGCTCTTGACACCAAGCTGCGGCGGAATCCGGTCCTGCCCCGGAATCTGCACGCACTTGCCCGTCGGATCGAACTTGAGTCCGTGATACATGCATCGCACGCAGTCGCCCTCGATCCGGCCCTGGGAAAGCTTGGCGCCGCGATGGCAGCAGCGATTGTCCAGGGCGGTGATCTGCCCGCTTTCGCCGCGGTAGAACACCACCGGTTGGTCGAGGAGGCGCCGCTCGAGCAGCTTACCGTCCATGACCTCATGGTCCCAACCGCCCATGTACCAGCAGTTCTTGATGAACATCTGAGCTCTCCCAACGCTGCGCCGCGCCCGCATGCAAACCCCGGCTGAAATGCCGGCAATTGAGTTTCCTTTACTCGAATCTTACGCGCAGATTTAGTTGGCTTTTTTGGAAAGATTGTCCATCCATCTGAACAATGGAATGGGACGACCTCGATATTTTTTGCCACGTCATCGACCATGGCAGCTTCAGCGGAGCCGCGCGTGTGCTTGGTCGGCCGAAATCGAGCGTCAGTGCGTCAATTGCTCGGCTCGAATCGCGATTAGGAACGCGCGTGATCGAGCGCACCACGCGCCGGCTCCGGCTGACTGAGGCGGGAGAGTCGCTTTATCGTGAGATGTCACCGCTTTTCGGACACCTTCGCGAAGCTTTAGGCAACGCTGCTGCAAAGGACAAAACGGTCAGCGGCCGACTGCGCATTGCTGCGCCCTATGAGTTTGGGGCCCATCATTTAGGAGCGGTCGCCTGCGCGATGCTTGGCCGCCACCCCGATCTGGAAGTTGACGTCGATGTCGAGCATCAGCCGATCAACCTCTTTGACCACCAATATGACATCGTTTTTACGATGGTCGACAAGGACCTTCCTTCAACAAGCGGAGTCGTCCGGCGAGTTTTCTCGCTCGAGCGCGGACTCTTTGCTTCGGCAGAGCTGATCGCGAGAATCGAGGCGCCCAGAACGCCTTACGACCTCAAGAGTCTGCCCCTTCTCGCGGCGGCGTCGGACACCGACTGGGCGTTCACCGATTCCGCAGGGGGCCAACACTCGATCGCCGTGGCGGCGCCGCGATTGAGGAGTTCCAACGCGGGGATCCGACTGCAAGCGGCCCTCGCGGGATTGGGTGTCGCCCGGATCACGGCAACTTATTGCGAGCCGGCGGTGCAGGCCGGTCAGTTGAAGCGGCTGCTGACGGACTTCGAATGCGCTCCGCTGCGCGTCTACGCATTGCTCCCAGCCAGGAGGCTGATGCCTCCCAAGGTCAAGCTGTTCCTCGACACGCTCGAACGCATGTCGAAAGCGTCGGCTTCGGGCTAGTGGTGGACCACCTGGACGCTGGTATATTCTTTCAGCCCCAGCTCGCCGAACTCGACACCGATGCCCGATCCTTTCACGCCGCCGAACGGCGCGTGCGGCTTGATCCCGCCGTGACTGTTGACCCACGCTGTTCCGCATTCAAGCCGATGTGCGACCGCCTTGGCTTTTTCGGGATCCGACGACCAGACAGAACCACCGAGGCCGACGTCCAGCGCGTTCGCGCTCTCAATTACATCCTCTAGATCGGTGTAACGGATCACTGGCAGGACCGGACCGAATTGCTCCTCGTCGACGATTCGCATGCCGTCGGTCACGTCAGCGACGATGGTGACGGGGTAGAAGTAACCGGGCCCGCTCGGCGCCTCACCGCCGCAGAGCACGCGCGCGCCCTGCAGCTTGGCGTCTTCGATAAGCTCGACCACCTTGTCGTACTGCCTCTTATTCTGGATCGGGCCGAGGACATTATTTTCGTCGAGACCCGGGCCGACGGAGACTTGGCCTGCATATTCGCACAGCGCGTCGCAGATAGCGTCATAGAGGCTGTCGGGCACATAGAGTCGCTTCAGCGCCGCACAGGTCTGGCCGTTGTTGAGGAAAGCGCCCCAAAACAGCGGCTCGGCGATTTGCTTCGGATCGGCATCCGGTAGGACGATGCCTGCATCGTTGCCGCCGAGCTCGAGCGTGACCCTTTTCAGCGTGGACGACGCGGACTGCATCACCTTCTTGCCGGTCGCGCAGGAGCCGGTGAACACGATCTTCTGAATGTCGGCGTGCTCGGTCATCATCTGACCCAGCTCGTCGGGGCCGGCGACTACGTTCAGGACGCCCGGAGGAAGCACCTCGTTCAGGATTTCCACCAGTCGGATGGTGGTTAAAGGCGTATTAGGCGACGGCTTGACGACCACCGTGTTGCCGGTGCGGATCGCGGGCGCGATGTGCCAGATCCCGATGAGGACCGGGAAATTCCATGGCGTGATCGATCCGACCACGCCGAGCGGCTTGCGGTGGAGCTCGACCCGTCCGGTCTCGTCCTCACTCAACACTTCGACGGGCAATTTGAGAGTGGCCGTGTGGCGAGCCCACGCTTCCGCGCCATGAATCTCAAACCGCGAGCCCATGCCGTTGAGCGGCTTGCCCTGCTCGCGAGTGAGAAGCTGGGCAAGCTCCTCCAGATGTTCGTGCAGCTTGTCCGCTATGCGATTGACGGCCTTCTCTCGCTCTTCGTCGGTGGATTGACTCCAGCTCTTGTACGCTTCCCGCGCTGCAGCGACGGCGCGGTCGAGCTCCGCCTTCGTTGCGATGGGACTTTCGCCGACGACTTCTCCCGTCGCAGGATCCCGGATTTCAAGTGACTCGGAAGTGCGGACTTTCTCGCCGCCGATGATCAGATCATAGCGCTCCATCACGTCTTGCATGTCGTCAACCCTCTCCAACTGCGAGCATTTTGGAACCGAAGCTCGTGGTGAGTCCAGAGTTTATTTAACATGTTCACTTTTCTTGGAGTGGCTTGACCGAGCCGGCGATTGACGGCGCACCCGGGTCTGGCCGAAGGGCAGAACATGATGGACGGACAAACGCAGTTCGACATCGACGCCAATGAGCGTTTGAGCGAGCCGGAGCTGGGCTCATTGCAGCTCGAGCGGTTGAGGGCTTCGCTGGACCACGCCTATCGGCACAATCCGGCGTACCGCAAGAAATTCGATGCGGCAGGCGTCAACCCGAGCGATGTTCGCTCGCTGACCGACCTTGCCCGCTTTCCACACACGACGAAGGACGATCTGCGCGAAGCATATCCGTTCGGCTTCTTTACCGTCCCGATGAACCGCATTGCTCGCGTGCATGCTTCCTCCGGCACGACGGGGAAGCCCACCGTGGTCGGTTACACGAGGGAGGACATCGCAACCTGGGCGGGCCTGGTGGCGCGCTCGATCAAAGCTGCGGGCGGCCAGCCCGGCATGAAAGTCCACATTGCTTATGGCTACGGGCTCTTCACCGGCGGGCTCGGCGCGCACTATGGAGCCGAGGAGCTGGGATGCACCGTGATCCCGATGTCGGGCGGCCAGACGGAAAAACAGGTCCAGCTCATCCAGGACCTGGAACCCGACATCATCATGGTGACTCCGAGTTACATGCTTAGCCTGCTCGACGAATTTCGAGCGCAAGGGGTCGACCCGCGTAGCACTTCCTTGCGCGTTGGCATTTTCGGAGCGGAGCCCTGGACCGAAGCGATGCGTGACGAAATCCAAGATTCCTTCGGCATCAAGGCCGTCGACATCTATGGCCTCTCGGAAGTGATGGGGCCCGGAGTGGCACAGGAGTATGTGCGAACCCAGGACGGGCCGACGATCTGGGAAGATCACTTTTTTCCCGAAGTGATTGACCCGGAGACGGGCGAGGTCCTCCCCGACGGAAGCGAAGGCGAGCTCGTCTTCACATCCCTGACCAAGCAGGCTCTTCCGATCATCCGCTATCGAACGCGCGACCTGACCCGGCTCCTGCCGGGAAGCATCGGGCCGATGCGGCGGATGGCGAAAATCACTGGCCGATCCGACGACATGCTAATTATCCGCGGCGTTAACGTTTTTCCGAGCCAGATCGAAGAGCAGATCTTAAAATGTCCTCAGCTGGCGCCGCACTATTTGCTCGTGGTCCGACGGTCTGGCCGGTTGGATGAGCTCACTGTCGACGTGGAACTCCGTCCGGGCGCGGTGGACCAGGAGAGCGCGGCAATACTCTCACGGCACATCAAAGATCACATAGGCGTCACGGCTGAAATCCAAATATGCCCCCCTGGAAGCCTGGATCGATCTGGCGGCAAAGCCGTCAGGGTCAGAGATATGCGATGACCGTGAAGAAATCGCGACTGGAGGACGGCCTGGTTGTTCCAAGTTAAATGCCGGAACCATGTGCAGATGCCCCGGATTGGAGTCTTGGCACGTTTCTCAGCCTGTTACGTGTCAGGCGGCTCAGCGTTTGTTGCTTACCTTCGCTGGGCCGCCTTTCATGTAGTGTCTGCTTTGGGTCGAAAGCGGACATTAGAACGCAGCAGCGCTAAGCCGCCAGTAATGTGATTTGGCCTATATCGCTTGGGCGCAAAAGCGTGGAGGCCCTGTTGGAACGTGCTCGATTAATTGAATTGCTGTTACAGAACGCGGAACGGATCAGAGACGACTTGATCCTCATGGAGACGGGCCAGCTCAAGATTGAGTGCCACGGCGCGGACGTCACTGAAGAGCAAATGGCGCGGTATGTCAGAAGCCTGGTCAACCTGGAAACGATCATCACATTATACGGCCACGCCGACGCCCGAAATGAGGCCATTGGATCGGAAGTCGGGCTCAATCCCACGACTCCATCATGGGCGCCTTAGGTCGAGCGGACCTATGATGCTAATGTCCGTTGCGGGTCGAAAACCGCCACTTCGCTAATGTCCGGAATGGTGGAAAGTAGACACTGATCTCGCCACTAACCGCGTCACGCATTACAACCTGGGCAAGAGGGCAATGGCGGACGTATTCCTATCCTACGCCCGGCCGAGTGCGAAAGCGGCGAAGATCGTCGCGGGAACTTTGCGCGCCGCCGGCTTCTCGGTCTGGTTCGACGAGAGCCTGCCGGCTCATCGCGCCTACTCCGACGTAATCCAGGAGCAACTTGAGGCTGCAGGTGCTGTCATAGTTCTGTGGTCCAAGGACGCCGTTCGATCTCAGTGGGTCCGCTCCGAAGCAAATCGCGCACGAGAAACGCAACGGCTAGTGCAGGCACGGCTCGATGCCGCGCAACTGCCGATGCCATTTGATCAAATCCAATGCTCAGATCTCACCAGGTGGCGCGGAGATGTCGCTGCGGTACCGTGGCGGACTGTCCTCGAGAGCGTCACCTCCCTCGTCGATCGTGAGCCCGCCAGCGGGGCAATGCAACGGAGCGCGCCGGCCACCCTAGACAGAAGGTTCCTCCTTTTCGAGGGAACCGCCGCTGCAGCCGTTGCGATAGGAGGTTTTGCGGCGTGGCGCAGTTACGGGCCAACCCAACCTTCAGCCGAAGCACAGTTGCTCTTGGAGAAGGGGACGGATGCGCTGCAGTCGAATGATGCGTTCGATCCGAACACGCCTGCCACTGCGGCGCAGGCGGTCGCAATCCTCACGAACGCAACGCGGGCTGCTCCGGATTTTGCGACGGCATGGGGCGCGCTCGCCTTGGCTTATGCAGTTCGCAAAAAAGGTGCTCGTCCGCCTGAGCGTGCGGGGTTCGATTCCCGTGCCCGCTCAGCTGCAACACGCGCTCTTGAACTCGACCCGCGCGAGCCGCGAGCGATTGGTGCTCTGCGCATGCTCGACCCAATTTACCGAAATTGGCTGGCCGCCGAAGAGGCGGACCGCGAGGCGTTGAAAGCTCAACCTCGCATGCCGCTCCTGTTGTTCCTTTTGGCTGACGTTCTCGGAAACGTCGGCCGGTGGCGCGAGGCCGCTGCTTTTTCGAGAAACTTCGACCGCAAGAAGTTTCTCATCGCAGGCGCCGACCGCCAGGTAATCATCAATCTGTGGTCTTCGGGCGACCTGCCTGGCGCCGACGATGCCGTGCGTGTCGCCGTGGAGCACTGGCCACAACACCCGCAAATCTGGCGCACGCGTCTCCAGTACCTCATGTACAGCGGCCGTGCGCTGGAGGCGCTAACCCTACTGCGCGACCAAGGTGAACGGCCGGCCGGGACGTCCAGTGAGCTCGTACAAGCCGTGGAGGCCACCGCCACGGCGTTAGCTGGGCAAGGCGACGCCAAGGCTGCGCTCGCACGGAACATCGCGCTCGTGAAGTCTGATCCAGCAGCCGTCTTCGCCGCAGCTCACGCCGCGACCGCACTCGCTGACCAGCAAACTGCGCTTACTCTGCTCCGAGGTTATTACTTCGGCGAGGGAGATTGGGCGCTATTGGCGCCTGCCGGAGGCGATCAGGATCGCCAGACCGCCCCCTTGTTCCAACCTCCAATGCGCAATTTCTGGCCGGATCCGAATTTCGACGGACTTCTCGAGCGGATCGGGCTCAATGCATACTGGCACCGCAGCAGCACGAAACCTGATTTTCGCACATGAGCAGCCATTGTTACGCCTAATGTCTGCTTTGGGTCGAAAACAGACATTACCGGGACCGACAATTCGAATTGCGAGCGGGGTAAGCATTGAGGGAACAACCGTTCGTTGAAGCAAACCCGCGATGCCCTGCGCAACGGAGCCGTCAGCATCGACGAGGTTCAAGCCAAGGTCGACCTGTCTTCGTTCCAGGACCGGTTCGCCCGAGGCAACCCGCACATTGCCCGGCTCTTTCCTCAGTTCACGCAAGGCATGGTGCGCAAGGCTTACATTGAGCTGCGCGACACCAAAGAGATTCGCTAAGTACGCCATTGCACGCAAAAATGATTGGCCCAGCGGTCGAGACAGTCCTCGACATCCGAATGCCCGCTCTCCCACCCATTGCGGACATGAGTCCTTCTGTTACGCTCTCGTAACCGGTGGCGCCCACCGTCGAGAAACGGAGAGAGAATTGGCGGTCGAACTCAAAATTCTTGCGCTCGGTGCGCTGCTGCTCTTTGTCCATATCTTTACCGCTACCCGTTTCAAGACCGCGCAATACGGCCGCAAGTGGAACATTGGTGCGCGTGACGAGGTAATGCCGCCGCCGAATCCTATTACGGGCCGAACAATTCGTGCCCAGGCGAACTTCGAGGAAACATTCCCGATCGCGATCGTCGCCCTGTTGGGCGTCGTGCTCGCGAACCGAACGAGCGAAATGACTGCGCTCGGCGGCTGGATTTGGCTAGCAGCACGCATCGCCTATTTGCCGCTTTACCTGGCCGGCATTCCGGTGATCCGCACGATTGTCTTCGTCATCAGTATAATCGGCTTGGGTATGGTGCTTTGGCCGCTCTTCGTTGCTGACCAATAAACGTCCGCTTTCGACCCAGTAAGGAAAGTCCGTGAAATGTTGTGGGGAGAACGCCGGATTCCGGCGATAGTCTTCCGACATCTGGACGAACTGAGCGCCTGAAGATCGGCGAAGACCTCAGCCCGACCACGAAAAGGACAGGGCGGTCTCGCCGGCCTCATCACCGCTCGAAGTATAACGGCGTTCTATGATGATGCCTTGC